>NZ_JBSGGG010000003.1:0-430164 GCF_053603795.1 Nocardia sp. NPDC004123 | reverse complement strand
GCGCGCCGCTCAGCAACGCCAGCGCCTCCGCCCTGGTCGGGGCCGTTCGGCGTAACGCCTTGTCCACCAACAGATTCAACAGTCCATCAGTCATGTCAAGGCAATCTACCTCGAGCTTGAACACCGTTCAAGTATTGGTTTGACGTGGCTTTTTGTGATAACCAGCAGTCCGAGGTGGGTGAAGTTTGCCGAATATTCACAGACCGAGCGCCCGGACAGCCGGTCCGGAGGATCGGTGGCTTCGGGATCGGGAAGCAGGAGGGCAACGCCACGGTCCGCGCGCCCTCGCCGAGGTCGACCTCGGCATCCGCGTCCACGGCAACCGGCCCGCCCACGAACTCGCCGCCCTGAGCCGTCCGGTGATCGTAATCCTGTTGCGGCGCTCGGGAATCCCCGGCTCCGGCGCACCCCTGCCCCAGTTCGCCCCGGACGGATCGACCTGGCAGCGGACGGTCGGCGAAATCGGCCCCGCCGACCGCCCACCGATCTCGGATCAACTCGTTGGCTTCTTCCTGACGTGAGCACGGGCCGCACCGCGCCCACCGCGCCGACGATGCGGCGGCTCCGCCGGGAGCCGAGCCGACCCGGCTACCGTGATAGCGATCGATAACGCGAATCCACAGCTCGGACCTTTCATCGAAGGAGCGGGGAATGGCTGCGATACCGAAGGACTATCGCACCCGGCCGGTGGCCGTGATCGGCGCGGGAACGCTGGGTCGGCGCATCGCGCTGATGTTCGCCACGCGGGGCGGCACCGTGCTCATCACCGATCCGAACGGGGCGCAGGGGACGCAGGCCGCCGGGTACGCGACGGGTGAATTGCCTACGGTGGCCGCCCATATCGACGGCGGCACGCCGGGGATCGTGAGTTATGTGCCGGACCTGGCCGATGCGGTGGCGGCGGCGTGGCTGGTGGTGGAGGCGGTGCCGGAGCGGCTCGACCTCAAGAAGTCGATCTTCGGTCAGCTCGACGGACTGTGCGCGGTCGATGCGGTCGTCTCGTCGAATTCGTCGTCGTATGCGAGCAGGCTGTTCACCGAGGGGCTTTCGACCCGCGACCGGATGCTCAACACCCACTTCTATATGCCGCCCACGTCGACGACGCTCGATGTGATGTCCGATGGCGATACCGCGCCCGAGATCATCGACTTCGTCATGTCGACCTTCCCCGAATACGGTCTGCATCCCTTCCTGTGCCGCAAGGAGAGCACCGGCTTCATCTTCAATCGGATCTGGGCGGCGCTGAAACGCGAATCGCTCGAGGTCGTCTACGAGGGCGTCTCGACCCCACAGGACGTCGATGCCATGTTCACGCTGAACTTCGGCACCAAGGCGGGGCCGTTCCGGATGATGGACAGCGTCGGCCTCGATGTGGTGCTCGATATCGAAGAGCATTACGCCCAGGAGAATCCGCATCTGCCCGAGGGCCCACGCGTTCTGCTGAAGCGCTATATCGCCGACGGCAAGCTGGGCGTGAAATCCGGCGCCGGCTTCTACGACGACTACCCCGACCCGAATCGGCAGTGACCCGCAGGAGGCCGCGATGAAACATCTGCTCGCGCTCGACCTCAAAGCCCGTGCCATGCACGCGATCTCGCTCGACGGGGGTGACGTGCGCACCGTGATCACCGGGTTGGACGCCTATCCCGACGGCGTTGCCGTCGATCAGGATCGCGGGCACGTGTACTGGACCAGCATGGGCGCACCCGACATGCGTCCCGGACCCGGCACGGAACCCGTGTTCTTCCACCGGACCGGCATGCTCGAACGCGCCGACCTCGACGGCGGCAATCGCACCGTGATCGTGCCGCCCGGCGCGTTCACCACCGGCAAGCAGCTCACCGCCGATTTCGCCACCGGCCGCCTGTACTGGTGCGACCGCGAGGGCATGCAGGTCCTCACCTGCGATCTCGCCGGGGGCGAGCTGCACCCGCTGGTGGTCACCGGTGCAGGCCCCGAAGACGCTGTGCAGTCCCGGAATTGGCCGGTCGGCATCTGCCTGGACCTCGACCGCCGCCACCTCTACTGGACCCAGAAGGGCGCACCGAAGGCCGGTGAAGGCCGCATCTTCCGCGCGCCACTGGAACTCCCCACCGGCACCTCCCCCGCGGCCCGTACCGATATCGAGGTGCTCTGGCACGACCTCCCCGAGCCGATCGACCTGGCACTGTCCGGCGACGGGAACCTGCTGTGGACCGATCGCGGCGCGGAACCCGCGGGCAATACCCTCAACCGCGCCTCGGTCGACCCGGTTCCGGGTCCGGTGACCATCCTGTCCAGCGGCTACCGCGAGGCCATCGGCGTGGTGGCGATCAGCGAATCCCGGTTCTACGTCAGCGATCTCGGCGGTGCGATCCGCCTCGTCGACCTCGACGACGGTATCGACACCGAAATCGCCCGCCCCGGTGGCGCACTCACCGGACTGGCACTGGCAGACCTCTAGGGGAGGGACCCGAGCACCGCGTCGAGCACGCCGGGGAATCGTTCGTCGATGTCGGCCCGGCGCAGGGTCATGTAGCGGGCCTTGCCGTCGACGCGGGTGACGGTGAGGCCGGCCTCGCGCAGGGTGCGCCAATGGTTCGACAGGGTCGATCTCGGGATTACGAGATGATCGGGGCTGCAGGAGATTTCGCCGTGGACGTCCATCAGGCGGACCAGTTCCATCCGGACCGGGTCCCCCAGGGCGTGCAGCACCGTCACCAGGTCCAGGTTCGCGGTATTCGGCTGGGTGAGCGGCGGCATCGGGTTCCTCGTTCGGTTGACATGACCGGGGCACCAGCTTACGTTCGTTTCGTTGATTCGGAAATATCGAAATGAGTTCGCAGTGACGGTCCTCAGCACCCTGGCCCGCGTCTACATCGACGATCTGGACGCCGCATTGCCCACGTTCACCGCGCTCACCGGTGAGCAGCCCCGGCTCCGCTTCGCCTACCGCGAGCTGGAACTGGCCGGGATCGGCGCCTACCTGCTCATCGCCGGAACCCCGGAAGCCCTTGCCCCCTACCGGGAAACACACGCCACCGTGATCGTGGACGACCTGGAGGAGGTGCTCACGATCATCGCCACCCTCGGCGGCGACGTCCTCGACGGCCCGAACGACGTTCCCACCGGCCGCAATCTGACGGTGCGGCACCCCGGCGGCGCACGCATCGAATACGTCGAATTCGACACGGCCAAGATCGAATCCATCCCGAGCTGACGACGGCAGGCCCCCGCCGCGGCGATCCGGCGCAGGCGCTCTGGTCCTTCGCCTGGCGGGCGGGGCCTGATCCAGGACCCGCCGCCGACCCGATCCGACTACACCATGGTGTCCCCTACCGGAAGTCCGAAAGCGTGGTTCCCGTACATGACGTAGGCACGTTCGGGGTCGTTGGCCGCATGGACGCGTCCGGCATGAGCATCGCGCCACAGGCGTTGCAGTGGGGTGTCGTCGGCGAGGGCGCTGGCCCCGGCGGCCTCGAAGAGCCGGTCGATGGCGGCGATGGCGCGGGCGGTGGCGCGGACCTGGTCGCGGCGGGCGCGGGCGCGCAGAGCGAATGGGATCTCCCCGCCGTCCCGGAGCCGGGCGTACTCGTCGGCGACATTGCCGGACAACTGCCGCCACGCGGCATCGATGTCGCTGGCGGATTCGGCGATGCGGATCTTGCCGAAGGGGTCGTCCTTGGCGTGCTCGCCGGCGTACGCGGCCCGGATCCGCTTGCCCTGATGCTCGACGTGGGCCGCGTAGGCGCCGTAGGCCATGCCGACGATCGGCGTGGCGATCGTGGTGGGATGGATAGTCCCCCAGGGCATTTTGTAGACGGGCTCCGAATTTCGCCGCAGCCCGGGCGATGTCAGCGAGTTCATGACACCGAAGCTCAGGAAGCGGTGCCGCGGGACGAAGACGTTCTCGACGACAACCGTATTGGATCCGGTGCCACGCAGACCGACCACGTTCCACACGTCGTCGACGGAGTAGTCGCTGCGCGGGATGAGGAAGGAGCCGAAGTCGACAGGCTTGCCGTCCTCGAGCACCGGCCCGCCGACGAAGACCCAGTCGGCGTGGTCCACCCCGGAAGACCACGCCCAGGAACCGCTGACCAGATAGCCACCGTCCACCACGGCACCGGCGCCCATCGGCGCGTACGACGAGGCGATCCGCGCGTCGCTGTCGTGGCCCCAGACATCGTCCTGCGCACGCTGATCGAACAGCGCCAGGTGCCAGTTGTGAATCCCCAGGATCCCCGCCACCCAGCCGGTGGATCCACAGGCGCTCGCCAGGGTGCGCACGGTGTCGTAGAAGACCACCGGATCTGCGGCGCATCCGCCCCATTGCCGCGGCTGCATCAGGGTGAAGAATCCCGCCTCCCGCAGGTCCTCGATCGACTCGTCGGGAATGCGCCGCAACGTCTCGGTCCGCTGGGCGCGCTCGCGCAGGGTCGGCACCAAAGCCTCGACGCGCGCAGTGATTTCACGGGTCATCTCGCCGGGTTCTCCTGACCGGTCAGGTGGCGACCGCACATTCTTCGCCACATTTCTAGAACACGTTCCAGTCACTATTGAGCAGCTCGAGGTCCGCGACAAGCGGACGGAAATCCCTAAAAGAAGAGTCTTTCGACCATTTCCTGGATGCCCTCACCGATCGGAAGCTGACACAAATCTGCAACTGGTTCTAGACACAGGAGGGTATGATGGCGACATCACGCGGGTTCGGCAGAAAGATCCGGGACATCGACGTGGGCACGATGCCGACCCGCTATGCCCGCGGCTGGCACTGCCTGGGCCTGGCGGACGCGTTCCGGGACGGGAAACCCCACTCGGTCAATGCCTTCGGCACCAAGCTGGCCGTCTGGGCCGACGATACCGGCGATTTGCGGGTGCTGGACGCCTACTGCCGCCACCTCGGCGGCGACCTGTCGACGGGCACTGTCAAGAACGGCCGGATCGCCTGTCCGTTCCACGACTGGCGCTGGGACGGCGACGGCCGCTGCACCGGCATTCCCTACGCGCGGCGGGTACCCCCGCTGGCCCGCACCCACGCGTGGACCACGCTCGAGCGCAACGGCCAGCTCTTCGTCTGGCACGACCACGAGGGCAACCCGCCACCGGACGAGGTCACCATCCCGACCATCCGGGGACCGTACACCGACGCCGAAGGCAACTCCGCGGCAACGCTTTCCCCCGACTGGACCCCGTGGACCTGGCGCTCGATCCTCATCGAGGGCTCCAACTGCCGCGAGATCATCGACAACATTGTGGACATGGCCCACTTCTTCTACATCCACTACGCGTTCCCAACATTTTTCAAGAACGTCTTCGAGGGCCATGTCGCGACGCAGTACCTCGAGACCAAGGGCCGCCCGGACGTCGGCATGGCGACCAAGTACCGCGGAGACACGCTGCTGAAATCGGAGGCCTCGTACTTCGGGCCCGCCTACATGATCAATCCACTGCTCAATGTCTACGGCGGTTTCGAGGTCCGCAGCGTCCTGGTCAACTGCCACTACCCGGTCACCCAGGACTCCTTCGTCCTGCAGTACGGCATCACGCTGGAAAGACCCACGGGCGTACCGGCGGACACCGCGAACCGCCTGGCGGACAGGATGACCGAGGGCATCGGCGAGGGCTTCCTGCAGGACGTGGAGATCTGGAAGCACAAGTCCAAGATCGAGAACCCACTGCTCTGTGACGAGGACGGCCCGGTCTACCAGCTGCGCCGCTGGTACGAGCAGTTCTACGTCGACGTCGCCGATGTCGACCCGAAATCGGTGCGGCGCTTCGAGTTCGAAGTCGACACCTCGCGGGCCAACGAGGTCTGGGAGCTCGAGGTCGCCGAGAACCTGCGCCGGCGCGATGTGATCCCGGCCACCGCACCCTAGCCCAGTTCGAGGACGATCTCGGTTCGAAGGTCACCGGCAGCACGGCCCAAGGTCCTCGATCGCTCATCGAAGGTCCTCAAACCGTCCATTGGGGATTCACCGGCTACCCCGCAGCTCACTACCGTGCGCTGGGTGACCGCGATATCACCGAAAATCCCAGCAGCGCCGGAGATCACGCGTCCGCATCCGGTGCGGCGATCGCCCAAGGGCTCATTCCTGTACCGGATGGTCAGCACGACCGACCCGAAGGTGCTCGGGCAGATGTACCTGATGACCTCGATGGCGTTCTTCATGATCGGCGGGCTGATGGCGTTGATCATGCGCGCGGAGCTGGCGCAGCCGGGCATGCAGTTCCTGTCGCCGGAACAGTTCAACCAGCTGTTCACCATGCACGGCACGATCATGCTGCTGTTCTACGCGACCGCCATCATCTTCGGATTCGCGAATATCCTGCTGCCCTTGCAGATCGGCGCGCCCGATGTCGCGTTTCCACGGCTCAATGCGCTCAGCTACTGGCTGTATCTGTTCGGCGCGACCATGGCGACCGCGGGCTTCGTCACCCCGGGCGGTGCGGCCGATTTCGGCTGGACCGCGTATGTGCCGCTGTCTGACATCATCCACTCCCCCGGTGTCGGCGCGGACCTGTGGATCCTGGGGGTGGGCGTCTCGGGCCTGGGAACCATTCTGGGCGCGGTCAATATGCTCACCACCGTCGTGTGCCTGCGCTGCCCGGGCATGACCATGTTCCGGCTACCCATCTTCACCTGGAACGTCGTCGTCGCGAGTTTCCTTGTGCTGCTGGTGTTCCCGCTGCTGACCGCAGCCGCCCTGGCGCTGTACTACGACCGGCACCTCGGCGGGCACATCTACGATCCGGCCAGCGGCGGAACCATGCTGTTCCAGCATCTGTTCTGGTACTTCGGGCACCCCGAGGTGTATGTGATCGCGCTGCCGTTCTTCGGCATCGTGTCGGAGATCTTCCCGGTGTTCAGCCGCAAACCGCTGTTCGGCTACACCGGCATGGTGTACGCGACACTGGGCATCGCGGCGCTGTCCATCGCGGTGTGGGCGCACCACATGTACGCCACGGGAGCCGTTCTGCTGCCGTACTTCTCGTTCATGACCTTCCTCATCGCGGTGCCGACCGGCGTGAAGTTCTTCAACTGGATCGGCACCATGTGGAAGGGACAGCTCACCTTCGAGAGCCCGATGCTGTTCTCGCTGGGCTTCCTGGTGACCTTCCTGTTCGGCGGCCTGTCCGGCGTCATCCTGGCCTCACCGCCACTCGATTTCCATTTGTCCGACACCTATTTCGTGGTCGCGCACTTCCACTACACCCTGTTCGGCACGGTCGTGTTCGCCACCTTCGCGGGCATCTACTTCTGGTTCCCCAAGATCACCGGCCGCATGCTCGACGAACGCCTCGCGAAGTGGCACTTCTGGACCACGTTCCTCGGCTTCCATCTGACGTTCCTGGCCCAGCACTGGCTGGGCAACATGGGCATGCCGCGGCGCTACGCCGACTACCTGCCCTCCGACGGCTTCACCCTGCTGAACCAGGTCTCCACCATCGGCGCCTTCCTGCTCGGCGCGTCGATGCTGCCGTTCCTGTGGAACGTCTTCAAGTCCTACCGCTACGGCGAGGTCGTGACCGTGGACGACCCGTGGGGCTACGGCAATTCCCTGGAGTGGGCGACCTCCTGCCCGCCGCCGCGGCACAACTTCTACGAGCTGCCGCGCATCCGCTCCGAGCGCCCCGCCTTCGAACTCCACTACCCGCACATGGTCGACCGCATGCGCGCCGAGGCCCACGTCGGCTGGGGCGCGACCGCCCACCACGTCACCGAGACCACGCCCATGGAGGCGAAATGACCAGGCCCCAGCCACTCTCGACCTTCCGGATTCCCCGCCTGCCCTACGGCGCCCTGGTCATGCTGACCGGATTGACGCTGATCGGCGGCCTGATCCTGCTGACCCACCTCGCCCAGGGTCGCTGACCCCGATCGTGCGGACGCTGACTCCCCTCGCAGCCGTTCGCACTCCGGTGAGGCCGCACCCCCGCCCGCGCGGCCTCACCGGCCCTTTCACGAGGGTCCCCGCCCGCGGATTCGGCCGGCTCGGCTTGACGACAGGGCCGAGTGGACGGCACGCCAGAAGCGTGCCGCACGAGATCGCTTGTGATGCAGCCTGTCCGGCACATGCGGCCGGAGCGAGTCTGTCGTGGCAGGTGCGGGCCCGGACCGGAACTGTTTGTGGCGCAACCCATTCCGGGCGGATCATCTTCGGAAACACTGGAATCCAGCCCGAGTCGACATACGCATGAACGCAACAAACATCGGGAAACAGAAAACAAACTCGCGTCGGAACGCAAAACAAATACTCGACAACAGATTTCGAATCATCCGTCCAGTAATTGCACGGTCATTTGACCAGTTGAACATTTGAGATCAGTTGACCAACAAGCACATTGGTCAGACAATGGCTTCCGCGCTTTATCTGTTCACTTTTCGACCATCCACTGGCCTCGAAACATTGGGCTCGATGCCACGGGTCGGCTCCAGGATTTCCCGAACCTGGCTGTGCCAGGGTTGGTTATCCTTCAGGAGGATTCGTGTTCAGGAAGCGCATTGTGCCCGCACTGCTCGCGGCCGCAGCTTTCATCGGTGTGACGACGTCGGCCGTTGTCACCTCACCCACCGCCCAGGCGGTGACGACCGTGCCCGTGTTCGATCACATCGTGCTGGTGATGTTCGAGAACCACTCGTACTCGCAGATCAACGGCAGTTCCAGCGCGCCGTACTTCAACAGCCTGGCCGGCCAGGGTGCGAAATTCACCCAGTCCTTCGGGGTCACTCACCCGAGTGAGCCCAACTACCTGGCGATGTTCTCCGGGTCGACCCAGGGCATCACCGACGACAGCTGCCCGCACACCTTCAGCGGCAACAACATTGCCAACCAGCTGATCACCGCCGGCAAGAGCTTCAAGAGCTACTCCGAGAGCATGCCCTCGGACGGCTACACCGGCTGCACCAGCGGCCAGTACGCGCGCAAGCACAACGCCGCGCCGTTCTTCAGCAACGTGCCCGCGACCAGCAACCTCATGTACAGCGACTTCCCGAACTCGTCGAACTACGCGAGCCTGCCGACGGTCTCGTATATTGCGCCCAACCTGTGCAACGACATGCACGACTGTTCGATCGGCACGGGTGACACCTGGCTGAAGAACAACATGGACGCCTACGCGCAGTGGGCCAAGACGCA
Organism: Nocardia sp. NPDC004123; assembly: GCF_053603795.1. Lineage (NCBI taxonomy): Bacteria > Bacillati > Actinomycetota > Actinomycetes > Mycobacteriales > Nocardiaceae > Nocardia > Nocardia sp. NPDC004123. Next base: position 421,045 of record NZ_JBSGGG010000003.1, on the reverse strand, counting down.
CAACAGCCTGCTCATCGTCACCTTCGACGAGGACAACGGCAGTTCGTCGAACCACATCTTCACCACGTTCGTCGGCGCGCACACCCAGGTCGGCAGCTTCTCCAACCAGATCAACCACTACAACGTCCTGAGCACCATCGAGAGTGCGTACGGGTTGTCCCACCTGAACTCGGCCGCCGAGATCACCAACGTGTGGAACTGACCATTCGCGGTTGTCCGCGACTGATCGGTAGCTGGTAATCACCCCGCTCGCGGGCATGCCGACGGCGTGTCCGCGAGCGGCTCCCGCCAACACACTGAGGTGGCACACCCATGTACCTGTCCACGATCGACCGTCCGCACGCCGGGGACGACGGCGCGAAACCATCGCGCAGGAAGGTGTTCTTCCTGTTGAGCGGCAACGCGTTCGCGCTCGGCACGGTCAGCCTGGTCACCGACATCTCTTCGGAAATGATGACCGCGGTCCTACCGGTGTACCTGGTCGTCGCGCTGCACCTGAGCCCCGCCGTCTACGGCGTCGTCGACGGCGGCTACACCGGGGCGACGGCGCTGCTGCGGCTGGTCGGCGGATACATCGCCGATTCGACGCGCCGCCGCAAGTTGATCGCCGGCCTGGGCTACGGGTTGTCGGCGGTGGCCAAACTCGGGCTGCCGGCCGCGGGCAGTGCCGTCGGCGCGATCGGCGCGGTGATCGCGATCGACCGCGCCGGCAAGGGCCTGCGCACGGCGCCACGCGACGCGCTGATCACCCTGTCCACCCCGCCGCAGCTGTACGGCCGTGCGTTCGGCGTGCACCGGACGATGGACACGATCGGGGCGTTCACCGGGCCGCTGGTCGCGCTCGGCATCCTCGCCGCAACCGCGCAGGCCTATGACGCGGTGTTCGTCGCCAGCTTCTGCATCGCCGCGTTCGGTGTCCTCGTACTGGTGTTGTTCGTTCGGGATCACCGTGACGAACAGCCACCCAAGGGCACGGTGTCGGTCTCGGCGCTGGGCGGCCTCATCGCGATGGCGCCGGTGCGGCGACTGGTACTGGCCGCCTGCCTGGCCGGGATGGTGACCATCGGCGACGGCTTCGTCTACCTCCTGCTGCAACACCGGGAACACCTGAGCGTCAACTGGTTCCCGTTGCTGGCCGTCGGCACGAACCTGTCCTATCTGCTGCTGGCCACGCCGCTCGGCATACTCGCCGACAAGATCGGCCGACTGAAGGTGGTACTCGGCGGCTACACCGCGCTGGTGCTGGTGTATCTGTTGCTGTTCGGGCCGTTCGGCGGCACTGCTCTCCTCCTGGTGGTGCTCGCCCTCTACGGCCTGTTCTACGCGGCCACCGACGGGGTACTCATAGCGCTCGCCGGCCCGGTCCTGCCAGAATCCCTGCGTACCACGGGAATCGCGCTGATCCAGACCGGACAGGCGCTGTCCTACCTGGTGTCCTCGGTGCTGTTCGGGCTGGCCTGGACGGTGTGGGGACCGGCGAGCGCGAGCCGGGTCGCCGCGGTTCTGGTCGCGCTGGCTGTGCTCCTCCTCGGTCTCCTGCTGCGCGGCATCCCGGCCACGAATACCGACGTTGCCGACAGCCGCGACCTCGCCGAGGAGCACGCATGACTCGGCGAATGTTGCTCGCACTGCTCGGGTCCGCGCTCCTGACCGCCGTCGCGGTCGGTTACGGCGTGTTCGTGACGACCCGCACGCCGCCGGCGGTATCGGCATCCGACGCGCTGAGTCTCACGGGCGGGCCACGAATTCTGTTCCGCAGCACCGCACCCGGCAGCAAGGGCCACCTGGCGATGGTGGCCACGGACGATCCGGGCGGGCCACGTTCGGTATCCGCGCTCGACTGCCTGCGGGTCCACGCGGCGGGCGGCACCGGCGTCTGTTTACGGCAGGACGGCGCGCTCTCCACCTTCCAGGCCGCCATCCTCGACAGCACGCTCACTGTGAAGCGGGAGATCCCGCTGGTCGGCGTGCCCAACCGCACCCGGGTATCCGGGGACGGGCGGCTGGTGGCCTGGACGGTATTCGTGGCCGGCGACTCGTACAACAGCGGACGGTTCTCCACCCGCGCCGGACTGATCGACCTCGACACCGGGGACATGATCGACTCACTGGAATTCCTCCCGGTGACCTTGGACGGTCGTCCCTACACCGCGGCCGATCTCAATTTCTGGGGTATCACGTTCGCCGCCGACGACAACACCTTCTACGCCACGATGGCCACCGACGGACGCCGGTTCCTCGTGCAAGGTGATATCGCGGCGAAGAGCATTCGCACCATCGCGCAGAACGTGGAGTGCCCATCGCTGTCCCCGGACGGCCGGCGGATCGCCTTCAAGTCGGCGATCGACGGGAACCCCGAGAAGGGCTGGCGGCTGTCCGTACTGGACCTGGCCTCGGGCACGCGGACCCCGCTGGCCGAAACCCGCAGCGTGGACGACCAGCCGGCCTGGCTGGATTCGAACACGATCGGTTACGCCATTGCGCGGGGCGCCGATTCGGATATCTGGGCGGTCCCGGCCGACGGCTCGGGCAGTTCGCGGCTACTCATCCCGCACGCAGAATCCCCGGCGGCACTCGGCTGACCAGAAATACGGAAGTCCTGACGGGCAGAAGTCATTTCGGAAAGAAAGAAATTCCTGATGCAGTCATTGGATGACAACGAACCCGGCCGAAACAATTCCCGCGCAACCGGACCCGCCGGTACGCCTGATACCGATGCCACCGAATTCATCCGCACTCCCGAGAACGGCGACAATGTATCCGACGACCGGTCCGGATCGTCGGACTCGGGGCAACGGTCCAGCGGATTCCTCGACCTTCGGCAGAAATTGCCGCATCTCACGGTCCGCGATGCGCGCCGGCATCTGCCCCACGCCGCGGCTGCCGCGGCGCTGATCGCGCTCCTCATCGGAGGGTCGGTGTTGGCAACGGATTCGCGGCGAAACGAAAGGGCGAGCAATGTTTTGGCGTCGTCGGATGTCTCCGAGACGTCGAACGAGGCGGATTCGACCACCCAGGTCGGAGCCATCAGCGATGTCGCCGACGTATCGGAAACCCCGAATGATGTGGACGTTCCGGATGACGCCGCGGCAACGGACACCCTCGGCGGCGAGGCAGCCCCGGCGACCGACCCGGCCACCGGCGAGTCGACCGAGCCCACCGCGAGCGATCCGGCCACCACGACCACCGATACCCCGACCTCCACCCCCGCGCCCGGTCCGTCCTTCAGCGCGAGTATCAGTGCGAGCGCGGGTTTTTCGGTGCAGGTCGCCCCGCCATCGGACGCGAGCCAGATTGTTCAGCCCGGCGTGAGCCCCAGCCAGGATCCCATCACCACAACCACCGTTCCGATAGTCGCCGCCCCCGTCAGCACCACTGACCTGTCGACGAGTCCCTCGCCAATCCAGACAGCGACAACAACCGTCATCCCGACGACACCACAAGCGGTCCCGACAACTACGACGTCCCTCCCGGTAACCACGACGTCTCTCCCGGTAACCACGACGTCTCTCCCGGTAACCACGACGTCTCTCCCGGTAACCACGACGTCCATTCCGGTAACCACGACGTCCGCCCCGACAACCACGACGTCGATCGGCGGGACGACACCGACCAGCGCCGGGCAGACGACACCGTCCGGCAAGCCGGCAACCACAACGGACCGACGCACTCCGACGTCACCGCCAACCACCAGGACGACCGGCCGCAAGCCGGCACCACCACCGTCCCAGCCGACGATTGCGCACCCACCGACCACGACTCCGCGTCACCCAACAGCGCCCAAGCCCACGAAGCCGAACCCCACGACGTCTGCGCCGGTCCCGGCCAAGTAGGCCGGATGGAAGACCCACTGCGACGGTGAATTTCGAGGGCCGATGACGAATTCCTCTCCACCTGGCCCGCGCGGCCGGGGTGTGATGACAGCGCTCCCGGCGCTGCTGGTGACCGCGAGTGCGGCAATCCTGTCGGGATGCGGCGCATCCGATCGAACTCCCGATCCGGTGCCGCCCCGTGCGGGTGAGCCGGTACCGGCGATTCGCCTCGACGCGGTCGAGCAGCCGCTCGACCAGCTGCGTGACTGGGCCCGAGCGCGGTCGGAAGAATACGGAATTCCCGTGCGCGCGATGCAGGCTTACGGATACGCGACGGTGGCCATGTCGAAGGCGGAGCCCGGTTGCCATCTCGGCTGGGTCACCCTGGCTGGAATCGCCCGTGTGGAAAGCGATCACGCCCGATTCGGCGGTGCCACCATCGCCGCCGATGGTCTGGTGCGGCCACCGATCCGCGGAATCGCCCTGGACGGCACCGGCGGCAACGCCCGGATCGTCGATCCCACCGCCACGGCCCGAGCCGGGCACACGGTGTATGCCCGCGCAATGGGTCCGTTCCAGTTCATCCCCGCCACCTGGAAACGCTGGGGTGTGCGCGCCGGCACGGACTACAACACCCTCGCCAACACCTTGCAGACCGGCAAACCAGCGGCCACCAGCGATCTTTCGGGTAGCCCGGACGATATCGACGACGCGGCCCTGACCGCAGGCCGCTACCTGTGCGCGGCCGGCGGCGACCTGGCCACCGCCCGTGGCTGGCGACAAGCCATCCTGGCCTACAACCACTCCGCCGTCTACGTCGACCAAGTACGCAACGCCGCAACCGGCTACCAGAAACCGTGAGGCCAATGGCTCTGTCTCACAGTCGCTGGTGCCGACGGTGAGAACTTCGGTCGCGGCCGCCCCGATCGTGCGGACGCTGACTCCCCTTGCAGCCGTTCGCACTCCGGTGAGGCCGTGACCCCGCCGGCACGGCCTCACCCGGCCTTGCGCGAGCTTCCCGCTTGCGGATTCAGGGCCGCCCGGCCGCGCCCGGCGACAGCACCGACAGGTAGGGCGCGACCAATTCCGTTGCGGCCGTGACAGTCCGGTCGGCGTCCTGACCACTCTCGAGCATGCGCGAGGCCGCATGCACGATGCCGTCGATGAGTCCGGCGGTGGCGGCCGGGTCGGCCGCACCGGCCGTCTCGAGCGCGGCGATCAGCGGGGTGCGGAGTTCGTCGTGCAGTTCGCGGCTGTAGGCGGCGATATCGTCGTCGATGATCGTGGTGAGCACACGGGCCAGGGCGTGCTCACCGCTCGCGACCAATTCCAGGTTGGCGCGGACGTATTCGAGAACCTGATCGGCCGGGCCGGACGCGGCCGCCATCCGCTCCGCCACCCGCCGCGCCCACTGCGGGAAGGTGTCGGCCAGCAGCTCGGCGAGCAACTGATCGCGGGAGGAGAAGTACTGGTAGACGCTGGGGCGGGCGAGCCCGGCGCGCGCCGCCACCTCGGTGAGGGTGGGCGGGCGGGCCGGGTCCTCGGCGAGGATGGCGCGCGCGGCGTCGAGCAGGGCGCGGCGTTGCGCCTCGCGATGTTCGGCGAGCGTGGCGGCTTGGATCCTCGGCACCTGATCTCCTCGTCGGGGGTTACCCGCTCAGTCTCCCATCCACCAGCGTGAGCACCCGATCGCAGTGGCCGAGGATGTCGTGATCGTGGGTGACCATGATGGTGGCCACCTTCCGCTCGCGGGTCTGCCGGGCCAGCAGCTCGATCACCTCGTGGCTGCGAGCGCGATCCAGCGCCGCGGTCGGCTCGTCCACCAGCAGCAGCGTCGGGTCGGTCGCGAGCGCGCGGGCGATGCCGACGCGCTGGCGTTCCCCGCCGGAGAGCTGATGCGGCCGCCGCCCCGCCTTCGCGGCCATGCCGACGGCGGCGAGCAGGGCGCCCGGATCCGCTGGGCCGCTCGAAGCTGGTGCGGTGCCGCGCTTCCGCCCGCCGGTGCGATCGAGCAGCCGCACCTGGTCACGGGCGGTCAGCGCGGGAATCAGATTCCCGGTCTGGAACACGAACCCGATGTGCTCGCGGCGGAATCGCGCCAACTGCCGCCGGGACAGGGTCGTCATCTCGGTGCCGTGCACCAGCACCTGCCCGGTGTCGGGCCGGGCCAGCCCGCCCGCGACCGCGAGCAGCGTGGATTTGCCCGATCCGGACGGTCCCACGACGGCCAGCAGCTCGCCCGCCCGCACGGTCAGGTCGATGCGGTCCAGGGCCGCCACGGCATGGTCGCCGCTGCCGAAGGTCAGCGAGACATCGCTGAGCGAGATACCCTGGCGGACAATCGATTCGACGGTCATCGCTGCGCCCCCAGCGCCTCGAGCGGGTCGACCCGGGTGACGCGCAACGTGGTCAGCACCGCACCCAGCATGCCCATCACGATCAGCAGTACCGCACCGACCGCGACCGCGCCGGGTTCGAGAGCGAAGGGCATGCCGCCGACGAACCGGCTGCCGCCCACTCCCACGCCGACCCCGGCGGCCGTCGCGGCGACGAGCACGATCGCAGCCTGGATCAGGCTGTCGCGCAACAGATATCCGGTGGAGACACCCAGCGCCCGCAGCACCGCCAGCTCGTGGGTGCGCTGCACCGTCCAGACCATGAAGAACGCGCCGACCACCAGGGCCGAGATGGCGTAGAGGAAGACCCGGATCAGGGTCATGGTCGACATTTCGGCCGAGTAGCCGGGAGAAGCATCGAACGAGGCCGACAGTGTCATGGCGTGCGTGCCCGCGGCACGATCCCCCGCCACCAGATCGATGCCGCCGGGCCGCGCGCGCAGCGCCACGGCATTGGCCTCGTGATAGATCTCCGGCCGGGCGATGTCGCCGGGCCGCAGTCCGGCGTGGATCTCCTGCCAGAGTCGCAGCGGCACATAGGCGACGTTCACGTGCCCGAAGGTGCGCTGTTCGGCGGTCGCGCCGACGACCCGCAGGGTGGTGCCGATGCGGTCGATGATCACCACATCGCCGATGCGGACGCCCTTGTCGAGGGTGGTCGGGCTGACCACGATGCCGTCCGGCGCCCCGAGCCCGGACCCCGCTGCCGGGCTCGGGGCCAGAAACGACCCCGGCTCGACCCCGAACAGCGCAAGATCGATCGCGACCCCGTTGCCGGTCTTCGCATTGACCAGCGTGTTTCCGAACAGCGCCGCATCGGCGACATCGCCGCGCCCGCGCCAGGCCGCGACCTGTCCGTCGTCGACCGTGCTGCGGGTGAAGGCCGATTCCGTCTCGGTCTTCGGCGCGAAGGCGAAGGCGTCCACGGGCATGGCCTTCAATCCCGAGACACCGTCGTCGACCAGGCCCGACGACAGGCCCGCCAACATCACGATGAGCACCGCGATCAGGGCGACGACCGCGGCCATCAACCCGAATCTCGCTCGCGCGAACCACAGTTCGCGCACCGCCAGGAACATCCGAACTCCTTTGTCCGGCGCCGGGCACTTTTACCGACGCACCGTCGGGATGTTACCGACAGTGCGTCGGGAAAATCCGAGGGGGTCACACCTTCTTCAGGCAGAAGGTGGTCCGGGGCTCGGCCAGGGTGATGACGCTGTCCGCATCCTCGCCGCACAGGGTTTCGTCGGATTGGCCGTCGATGCGGGCCAAGACCTGGAAGCTGGCGTTGGAGGCGCCGCATTCGGCGTACTGGTATCCGGTCAGCATGCTCTCGTGATAGCAGGCGCCCTGCTTGAAATTCGGGGCCAGGCACAGATATGCCATGGACATGCCATTGAGGGTTTCCTCGTACGAGGTGTAGTCGGCAGCGCAATCGGTTTTGCTGCTGTAGACCTTGGCGACCTGGTACACCGCCTTCGGGGAACCGCAGTCCACCGGCGCGGTTTTGGAATCGATCATCGAGCCTTCGATGACATCGATACAGTCACCGACCTTCGAGCGACCGGTATCGGATTTGCCCGCGTCCTTGACCACATCGGCGCCCTTCTGCACGGCGGAACAACCCGCCAGGGCCAGGGCCGCAATGGCCAGGATCACGGGGACCAGCCGCCGCGCACTCGACGAAATCCTCTGCATGTGAAGCTACGTACCTCTCCCACTCGCCAATCGATCGAACCCGGACTACCCAACCCGTTTCCGCACGCCACAGCATCCGTGAAACCACGGGATCGGGGCCGCGGCCGGGAGGCGAGAGTGCCGAGTTAGGCTCGCCTGAAGGCCGTTCACTCGGAAAGGAGTGCGCGATCCAGCCATTCGTCGGCCGCACCCGCGAACTCGCCACCCTGAACGCGGCCTGCCACGCTCCCGGTGGAGACGGCGTATTCCTGGTGGAGGGCCCGGCCGGAATCGGAAAATCGCGGCTGCTGTCGGAATTCGCGGACGGGCTCGAGCCGGGCCGGTGGCGGACGGTCGCCGTCGCGGGCACCGAATACGATCAGCCCACACCGCACTATCTCGTGCGCGATATCGCGGATCGACTGGGCGGCACGGAAAGCGAAATCGGGACGGACACCCGGGGCTCGGCCCGATGGATTCGGCAGCGGCTCGAAGCCACGCCGACGCTGCTGATCATCGACGATGTGCATTGGGCCGATGCCGCCTCGATGCGGGTGCTGGCACTGCTGATTCGGCAGCGGCCGGAATCGGCTCGTATTGTGCTGGCCTACCGCGAAGGGCAATTTCCGGAATCGCTCGGATCCGCGCTGCGCGCACCGGGTGTCGCGAGCAGACACCTCGCGGTGCCGCCGCTGTCCGATGCCGACGCCAGAGCGCTGCTGCCGGAGCTGCCGGCGGGCCGGTGCACGCAGGTGGTGGCGGCGGCGCACGGCAATCCGCTGTATCTGCGACTGCTCGCCGAACTCACCCCGGCCGATTTCGACGCCACGATTCGAGCCGAGGATCCGGCCGCGGCACCGGCGGATCAGACCGCACTGGACCGGACCATCCGGGCCGAACTGGCACACCTGCCCGTCCGGGAGCGGCTGGTCGCGCAGGCGATCGGGGTGTGCGGCGGCACCGATGACGTGGAACTGCTCTGCGGCACGGCCGAAGTCGCACCGGCCGACCTGCGCGAGGCGATCGACGATCTCACACTGCGCGGCTGGGTCAGCGTCACCACCGGCCTGGTGAGCTTCCGCCATCCGCTGGTGCGCGCGGCGGCGTACCGGCTGGCCGGGCAGGGCTGGCGAGCGGCCGCGCATGCTCGCGCGGCACAGGTGCTCCGCGCCAAGGATGCACCCGTCCTCGCCCGGGCCCGCCACCTGGAACACGCTCTGGGTCGCGACGAGCTCGCCGCGGCCGAATTGCTCTGCGCCGCCGAGCAGGCCCTCGGTACCGATCCGGCCGCCAGTGCCCGTTGGATCGCCGCCGCCCTCGACGCTCAGCCGGATTCAGGTGGGCGCGCCGATGTTCCGGCCCGCGTCCTGCTCGGCCGGGCGCTGCTGCTGTCGGGATCCGCGGAATCCGCGCGCGAGACCCTCGAATCCCTGCTGCCGGGCACTGCGGGCGATCCCACGCCCGAGCAGGTCGAAGCGGTTCTCCTCTATGCGCGCTGCGAGCGGATCCTCGGGCGCGTGGACAGCGCGCGAAACCTGTTGACCCGGTTGGTCTCTCGGCCCGGAAGTCACGAACACGGGCCCGCCCGGCTGGAATTGGCCATCCTGGAGATCCAGGACAACCACGACGCCGAAGGCGCGGAACGAGTCCGGCAGCTGTTCACCTCCGAAGCCGTGCACGATCCGGCCATGCGCGCGGCCGCGGTGACACTGCGGAGCATGGGCCGGCTCAATGACCTCGACCTGCGCGCCGCCGAAGCCGACTACCGCGTCGCGGAGCGGGAATTCGCGCAGCTCACCGACACTCAGCTGCTCGACGGCATCCACGCCGTTTCCGCCCTCGGCTGGATGGCGTACTTTCTCGACGACCAGCGCACCGGCCTTTCTCACATCGAGCGCGCCATCCGCGTCAGCCGCCGCCGCGGCCGCAGCTTCATCCTCCCCGAACTCCTGACGGTACAGGCCTACTCGCTGGCCAAGCTGGGACGCTACGCGGACGCCCTCGCCGCCGCCGATGACGCCGTAGAAACCGCCGAACTCTACGCGTACCCAGGTATCGCCCCACTGGCCGGAGCCCTCAAACTCCGTGTCCTGGAAGCAACTTCGCCGCGCGCGGACGTCATCCAATGCTGGCGAGACCTCAACGCCCTCCCCCGCCCCGCCGTCCGCTGGTGGCGCGGCGCAGTCGAAGCCGCCCTCCTGGAACTGGCCGCCCGCCTCGACCTGGATGATCTGCCCACCCAACAACCGAGCCCTCGCACACCCGCAGCTCCAACGTCCGAAGATTCGAACCTGTGCCCTGGTCCGCCGCCAGGACCACAACCGCGAGATCCGCTCCGCGGTGACCCAGTACGGCCTGGACGGGCGGAGTCGCTACAAGGCGCCGGAGCGCGCGGCGGCCGCTTGCACCCGATGCGAGCGGCCGAGCTCTCTGTCGCGTGCCTGAGCGCCGTCGATCGAGGTGACCTCGACGCGGCCGAAACCCTGCTGGCCCAGGCTGAGGATGTGGCCGAGCGCCTCGGCTTACCCGGTGCCTTGGCAGCGGCAGCCCGCGCGCGGGCCGGATACCTCTGCGCGCGTGGGGATCTCATCTCTGCCGAACGGGCCGCCGAGGACTCCGCCGAAGCGTACGCGCGGGCCGATATGCCGGTGTTCCGCGCGCAGGCCCTGTTGGTGGCGGCGCAGATCGCCGGGCAGCGCGGCGATTTCACCACCGCCACCGGCCGAATTGCCGCCGCGCGCACCGAATTCGCGGCCGCCGGAGCCACGGAACTGCAACGTGCCGCGACAGCCGTCCAGCGTCGTCTCGCAGGACATCGAACGGTCGTCGGCGAGACAAGACTGAGCCAGCGGGAGCGCGAAGTCGCCGAGTTGGCCGCCAAGGGCCTTGCCAACAAGGAGATCGCGGCCCAGCTCTATCTGAGCCCCCGCACCATCGAGGATCACCTCGGCCGCGTCCTGCGCAAACTCGGTTTGACCAGCCGCGCCGGAATCGCTTCCCGGCTGGCCGAATTGGCCGATTGACCGGCAGATCGCGCCGGTCAGGCCGGGATCGGGTGGGTAAGCGGCCCTCGCCGACCGGCATCGCATGGAGGTCGTCCTGGCCCTCCTCGCCAATACCGACGGCGCGGAACGACATTGCAGTTCGTTCGGGCTCCTGGTGTCGAAAGCCACTCGGACACACCACTTTCGAGCGCTGCGCCAGGCCGGGCTGATCCGTCAGGTCAACCGCGGCAACAGCAATATGGCCCATCGGCCGGGCGCACGCCTGCCGGTAGGCGGCCAGAATCAGCAGCTCACCGGGACCGGATCCCCGCGGAAACGTGATTCCACATAGTTCCACGCGTCGGCGAATCCGGCGACGGCCGTGGTCATGTGCTCGGCGATATCGAAGGGCCGGAACACCAACGGCACACCGGCCTTGCAGTACCGGTCGGCGACCTCGGCGACCGGATCGAAGAAGGTGAGGGTGTCGAACCGCCCCTGCCAGAAGTAGGTCGGGGCCGCGGGCGTGCCCGGGAAGTAGCGCAGGCTGTTCTCGCGCAGCACCGCGTGCGCCTCCGGACTGTCCATCAGGCTCTTGGACGCCGCCATCTGGTCGGCGTTGCGGAAGGCGCCGTGGAACAGCAGGAAGCGACGGCAGGCATCGTGGGTGAATTCGCGGAACCAGAGCCCGTTCTCATTGAGCTGATCCGAGATCGGCAGGCGGTTAGGGTATTCGCGCTCCAAGCCCATGGCCGCCGCGAAGGCCAGGCCGAAGCCCGGGTGCGGCTCGAAGCCCAGCGAGAGCGCCATCTGCTCCAGATCGGCCGGAATGCCCCCGGCCACAACGGCATCGAGCTTCAGGTCCGGCGCGTACTCGGGTTGCAGGGCAGCGGCCCAGGCGGTCGCCATGCCGCCGCCGGAATACCCGGCCAGCGCGACGGGCGACTTCCCGAGTCCCAGTTCGGTGGCCTTGCGGACCGCCTTCACGCTGTCCAGGGTCACCATACCGCTGAGCTTGGCCGCGCCGTAGGAGACATTCGGCCCCAGATAGTCGGGCAGCGAGATGGCCCAGCCGCGCCCGATCGGCAGCATGGCGCCCACCCCGTCCTGGAGCTCGCCGTTGAACAGCGAGCGCGACGGATTGCATTGCGCGCCCAATGAGTTGATGAGCGCCTGATACGACACCAGCGGCGGGTTCGAGACCCCTGCCGGGAGCAGCACCGTGGTCATGCCGAGGATCGGCTGCCCCTGGGAGTTGGTGCTGCGGAAGGCCACCTGCCAGCCCTCGGTGCCCACGTACAGCCCGGTATCGATCTTGCGCGTCCGGACCACGTCACCGGGCGCGAGCGCATCCAGATCGGCCGGCGGACCGTAGAACGGATCGGGATCCTGCGTGGGATACAGGGGTTGAGCCGACACGGGGGCGGCGCCTACCGCCCCCGCGGTCAGGATGCTCAGAGCCAGGACCACAGCCCTGACGGACACTGCGAACAACGACGTCCCTCACACTTCAGTCGTTCTCATCTCGCTCCCGACCGCGCGCGAAAGAACGATCGACCAATAAAGCAATGGATTGGCATTCGGCACAGCCGAGCCTGTGAACCGGAAGAGCATGCGCCAGCAAGCCTCTCGCGAATCATGCAGTGACGCTACAGCTAACTGACCAGAGCGTCCAGTTATTCGGACAATTCCGGCACGAACTGTCAGTACCGATCACCGCCCTCGACTACGAACCCCGAACCGTCCTGGGCAGGGCCGAGATTCGCTCGCGGTGGCGTTGCTGGAGTTCGCGGCTGCGGGCGAGGAAGTCGAGGATGGTGTGCAGCTCGGCGGCCGACGAGCCCGCCATCTCGGCCGCGCCCTCCTCGGCGATGGGCCCGTATATCTCCCAGGCCCGGGCCATGGTCGCCGGGGTGATGCGGACCAGCACCTTGCGCCGGTCGCCCGGTCCCGGCTCCCGGGTGACATGACCGAGCTTGGCGAGCCGATCCAGCATCGTCGTGACGCTGCCACTGGTCAGGCCCAATTCGGCCGCCAGTGCGCCCGGCGTCGACTCACCCCGGACCAGCACCTCGAGACAGCGCAGGTCGGTGCGGTTGACGCCGAGCACGGTCGCGGCCGCCTGGTCGACATCGTCGACGGCCGCCTGCAACGCCTGGGACTCCCGTCCGACCCGGGCGCGCAACTCGTCCAGATTTTCTCTTGACATTCAAACCTCTTGATCGTCAAACTATTGATATCTTGATAACCAAGATACATCACGCTCAAGAGAGTTCAGAGGGAGACACGGCATGAAGAAGGCACTGGTCATCGGCGGCGGCATCGCCGGTCCGGTCACCGCGATGGCACTGCAGCAGGCCGGTTGGGAAGCGGTCGTCTACGAGGCCTACGCCGACGCGGCCGCCGGGCAGATCGGCGCATATCTGACGGTCGCGGTGAACGGCCTGTCCGCGCTGGCCGAGATCGACGCCCACCACATCGTCATGGACACCGGCCACGCCACCGACACGCTCAGCTTCTACACCAGCGCCGGCAAGCACATCACCGACATGCCCATCGGCGGCACGCTGCCCGACGGCACCGTGACCCACAGCGTGAAGCGGCGCGACCTGTACCGGGCACTCAATGCCGAAGCCGCGCGGCGTGGTATCCGATACGAGTTCGGCAAGCGACTCGTCGACGCGGAACCGACGGCCGCGGGCGGCGTCGTCGCCACCTTCGCCGACGGCAGCCGGGCCGAGGCCGACCTGCTCGTCGGCGCGGACGGCATCCACTCCCGCACCCGGGAGATCATCGACCCGAATGCGCCGAAGGCCCACTACCTGGGCATCTACGGCCTGGGCGGATTCGTCACCGACCCGGCCCTGGTTCACGAACTCGGTTTGCGGCCGGGCGTTTACAGCATGATCTTCGGCAAGAAGGCCTTCTTCGGCTATCTGGTCGCACCCGGCGGCGAGATCTGGTGGTTCGCGAACATGCCCGGCGCACAGGAACTTTCGAAGCAGACAGTGGCATCCACGGCACCCGCGCAGTGGCGCGACCAGCTGGCGCGGATGCTGGCGGCCGACCGGGGCCCCGCGGCCGCCATCGTCGCCGCGACCCCCGACGCCACCTTCGTCACCGGCTTCAACCAGTACGACATGCCGTCGGTCCCCACCTGGCACAACGACCGCATGGTCATCATCGGCGATGCCGCCCACGCGGTGGCCTCATCCTCGGGCCAGGGCGTCTCCATGGCCGTCGAGGACGCGGTGACCCTGGCCATCTGCCTGCGCGACCTGCCCGAGACCGCCACCGCCCTGGCCGAATTCGAGCACCGCCGCCGTGACCGGGTCGAGCGGGTGGTCGCGCACGGCGCCGAAACCAGCGGCGACAAGGCCCAGAGTGGCCTGGCCCGTTTCCTCGTCCGCCAACTGACGCCGTTCTTCCTGAAGAAGGCCGCCAAGCAGGGTGTGGGCTCGCTGAACTGGATGTTCGACCACCGGATCAGCTGGTCCGGCGAATCGGCCGACCAGCCGGTCCACCCGAGCGCCTAGTCCGGGCCGTGCAGTCGCCGGCCCGTCGTGTGGTCACCCCGAATCGCCCCGCCGGCAACGAGATTCGCCGACACGATCTCGCCCCGACTGCGGGCGTCAGGCTCCTGCCCGGAGCCGGCGCAGGTAGGCGTCGAGGTGGGCGAACGTTGCCCGGGGCTGTTCCAGGTGCGGGAGATGGCCTGCGGCGGCGATGATTTCGAGGCGGGCGTCGGGGAATGCAGCGGCATAGGCGGCCGCGTAGGCGGAGGTGGCGATGCCGTCGCTTTCGCCCCAGAGGAGCAGCGTCGGCAGGGACACCTCGGACAGCCGGGCGGCCAGCTCGGGATCGTGCATATAGGGGTCGCCGGCGTAGTGGCGCAGTGCGGCCATGTTCGCCGCGCGTGCGGCCGATTGTTCGGGGGTCGGCTCGGGAGCATTCGACAGGGCTCGGGCCGGGTCGTGCCATGAATACTGCGCGACCTGTTCGGGGGTCAGCGCGAAGATGTCGCGGATCGGCGCACCGTCGACCCGGATGCCGACGGCGTCGATGAGCACCAGGCCCGCAAGGCGATTCGCGGTGTCCCGGACCGCCATCTCGGCGGCGATCCAGCCGCCGATCGAGGATCCGACGACGACCACCTCGCGCAGGTCCCGTTCGGCCAGCAGCCGCAGGTACATTTCGGCGAGGTCGCCGATGGTGTTCACCTCGGCCGGGCGCGAGGTCCCGTCCCAGCCCGGATGGGTCGGGGTCAGGACGTGTGCGGTGTTCGCCAGATGCGCGGCGATGGTGGCCACGCTGCCCGGCCCCGCGCCACCGTGCAATACGAGAATGTCCGCGCCGGTACCCGATTCACTCATGATCACTCCTTGACTAAACATGTTGATATAAACAAGCTTAGTCAGCCTGATAGCCTGTGTCCATGGCAGGTGATTTGCAGGCCCTGGGCCGAGCTATCAAGCAGGCGCAGTATCGCCACCACCGCGCACTCGACAGCAGGCTCGCCACCGTGGGCACCACGCTGGCGCAATGGGATGCGCTGCGCGCCATCGACCGCGAACCGGGGTCGTCGGCGCGAGCCTTGGCGGAGGAGACCTTTCAGAGCGAGCAGGCGTTCGGCACGCTGGCCAACCGGCTCGCCACCCGCGGGCTGATCGAACGCACCCCCGGCCGCGGCCGCCTCATCGAGCACCGTTTGACGGCCGAGGGACGACGCACGCTCGCGGCCGGAAACGCGATCGCCGACAGTGTCCTGGCGGAATCCTTCGCGGAACTGTCGGCCGCGGAGCGCAAGACGCTGCAGGAACTACTGCAGCGCGTGGGCCCCGGCTCCCGGGCCTGACGCACCCGATCGGGTTGTGGGACCGCCGAATCGACGCTCAGCTGGCGAGGGTGTCCGGGGCGTCGGCGACATCCGGGAAACGGCGGCGCAAGCCGTCGAGCTGGCGCTGGACCGCGGTCAGGTCCGCCTGGGCGCGGGTCTGCGCTTCGGGGCGCGAGACGTACTGCAGCTCGCGGGTCAGCATGTCGGCGTGGCTCTGGAGCTCGCGGGCCAGGACACGGGCCTGGGCGAGTTCGGGATCTTCGGGCATGGGCAACCGCTTTCGAGCTGGGAGTGGGCGAAGTATGTCATGTTTCGTCCACTTGTGCGTCACCGGTGATTCAGCGGCCGGTTCCGCCCAGCAAACGGTCGAGGCCGCCGATGAGGAAGACGACCTGATCTTCGTAGAGGGCGGCCAGTTCCTCGGCAGGAGGTGGAGTCGCGCCGGGATGCCATTCGTCCGCGCGGCTCAGGGCTTGCAGGAAACCCATGAGCGAGATCGCCCAGCGGGCCTCGAGACGGCTGGGATCCGACTGCGGGAAGGCGCGGCGGAGCTGAACGTGCAGCTGATCGGGGAGGTCCTGCTCGGCGGCGGTGAGGGCGGGATGGGAGTGCAGGGAGAGCTGGGTGACGATCTTGATCCAGCGCATGCCGCGAGTCCGGTGCTGCAGCAACAGGTCTCGATAGGGCTCGGTGACCGCGCGGACCAGGGTCTCCGCGGTGGGCGGTTCGGCGCGGGCGGCGAGCACGTCGGCATTGGCGCGAATACGGTCGCGGACGGTCGCGCCGAGATCGAGCAGCACGGCGGCGATCAGGTCGTCCTTGGTGCCGAAGTGATAGTTGACCGAGGAGGGGCCGAGGCCGGCGGCGGCGTTCACCGCGCGCACCGAGACCGCGTCCACGCCGTGGGCGGCGAACAGGCGCTCGGCGGTTTTCACCAGCCGGGTGCGGGTCGCATTGCCCTGGCGGTTCTGCATGGGGACGGTCACGGCATGAGCTTGGCACATCGGAGGCGCGGGGTCGGCATCGCGGGGCCCGGAACTGGTTCGACAATCCGATTTCGGCACAGCACAGCGCTCATTATCGACGTTGAATCAGCTTCACTACCTGCGTTTTCGAATCATGCCCACTCACCGGGACAGCAAAACTTATGGATCAGTTGATCCAGGTTTACTCGGGGAACCGCACCGGGCGACGAAGCTCGGGGCACTGGGTGAAGGAGATCCATCCGTGTGGACCGCTGAATCGATGAAATTCGGGGCCTTCCTGGCCCCGTACCACCCCCTCGACGCCGACCCGGCCCTGCAGCTGCGTCGCGACATCGATCTCATGGAACACCTCGACCACCTCGGCTTCGACGAGGCGTGGATGGGCGAGCACCACTCGACCGGAGCCGAGATCGTGCCCGCGCCCGACGTTTTCATCGCCGCGGCCGCCGAACGCACCGAGCGGCTGCGCTTCGGCACGGGTGTGATGTCGCTGCCGTATCACCATCCGCTGGTCACCGTCGACCGCATCACGCAGCTGGACCTGCAGACCCGCGGCCGCCTGATCTTCGGCACCGGCCCCGGCAAGATCCCGCTCGACGCGCACATGATGGGCATCAATCCGTCGGATCAGCGCCGCCGTCAGGGCGAGGCGCTCGAGGCCATCCTCGCGCTGCTGCGCGGCGAGGTGGTGAACATGACCACCGACTGGTTCACCCTGCGCGACGCCCGCGCCCAGCTGCCGACCTACGACCCGGCCGGCATCGAGGTCGCCACCGCCTCGACCATTTCCCCCAACGGCTCGGTGCTGGCCGGGACGCACGGGCTGTCGCTGCTGTCGCTGGCGGCCAGCTCCCCCATGGGTTTCGAAGTGCTGGACCGCAATTGGGGCGTCTACGAGAAGGTGTGCGCCGAGCACGGGCACACCGCGGACCGGTCGCGGTGGCGGCTGGTCAATCCGATCTTCCTGGCCGAGACCCGCGCCGACGCCGAGCGCGCCGTGAGCCGCCGAATCGGCTCGATGGCCGCGTACGTGAACCGGCAGACCGGCGAGCAGCCGGCATGGGCGGACACGCCCAAGGGCATCATCGATCAGTGGCGCAATGACAACCTCGGCGAATTCGGGCAGGCCATCATCGGCACGCCGGACGAGGCGATCGCGCGCATCGAGAAGCTCATCGAGAAGACCGGCGGGTTCGGCACCATGCTGGTCCTGCACGTGGACATGGCGAGCTGGGAGGACACCAAGCGCAGCTACGAGCTGTTCGCCTCGGAGGTGATCCCGCACTTCAAGAATCGCAACCGCCGCCGCGAGGACAGCCTGCAATACGCGCAGGACAACCGGGAGCTGCTGATCGGGCAGCTGGTCACCGCCATCACCAAGGCACACACCGACTACTACGGCGAGACCGCCGCGACGGGAGCGTGATCCCATGCGCGCCACACAGTTTCTGAACGGGCAGTTCTCCCCCGCCGAGGTGGCCGAGCCGCCCGCACCGGGTCCGGGGCAATTGCGGATCGCGGTGGCCGCGTGCGGCATCTGCGGCAGCGATCTGTCCATGTCGAAGGATCCGTGCCGATTCGTGCAGGTGGCGGCGGACAGCGGGTATCCGCTGGCCACCTTCGACACCGAGCGACCGGTCGTGCTCGGGCACGAGTACGCCGGGACCGTCACCGAAATCGGCGCCGGGGTCACGGATTTCGCGGTCGGCGACCGCGTCGCGGGGATCGGGCTCGCGACCGAGGCGGCGACCGGCATTCCGACGATCATCGGGTATTCGAACGACTATCACGGGGCGTTCGGCGAGAGCATCGTGGTGGACGCGTTCTGGGTGCGGCACGTGCCCGAGGGGCTGTCGCTCGAGCATGCGACGCTGGCCGAGCCGCTGCACGTCGGCGAGATGCACGTGCAGCAATCCGGTCTCACCGCAGAGGATTCGGCGCTGGTCATCGGCTGCGGGACCATCGGGCTGGGCGCGATCATCGCGGCCAAGGCGCACGGGGCGCGGCTGGTGGTGGCTTCGGAGCCCTCCCCGAAGCGGCGGGAGCTCGCGCGGGCCGTCGGCGCGGACATCGTGGTGGATCCGAACGAGCAGGATCCGATCGAGGCGTGGATGACGGCGGTCGCGCAGGGCGACAGCGTGGTGGGCCAGTCGGGCACGGGCATTCTCATCGCCTATGAATGCAGCGGGCGTGCAGGGATTATCGGCACGCTCATGCGGACCATGCCGTTCAACTCGCGGATCCAGGTGCTGGCCGCGCCGTTCGCGGACGAGCCGATCATTCCGGTGGTCGGGCAGTTCCGGCGGATCGCGGTCAATTTCGGGCACGGGCCCTACGAGAACGCCTACGACATCACGCTGGAGCGGCTGGCGTCCGGGGCGATCGACGCGGAGGCACTGATCACCGGGCGGGTCGGGCTGGACGGGGTGGCGGATGCCTTCACGGCGCTGCGGAATCCGGAAGAGCACGTGAAGATCCTGGTACTGCCGGATCACTGACGGTGATATGCCCGGTTCATCCGGGTTCGATGTGGCGGGCGGCGTGGTGCATTGCCCCGGCGGCTCGCCACACCACATTTGGGCTAATGACCAGCATGCGCTGGGCTCCACCGTTGTCCGACATGCTGGTTCATTGCCGGGATTGTGAAAATCACTGGTAGATCGCCGCACTTGCCGACGTGCGACAGGACTCCGGAGCGGGTCCGACCGATCCGCCACGTGACGGGTTAGGCTGGCGAAATGTCGGCAAACATTGCTGTTGAGGAGGCCGGGGCGACCGCAGGCGAAGCCCAGGTGATTGCGCTGTGCAATCAGAAGGGCGGCGTCGGGAAGACCACCTCGACGGTCAATCTGGGTGCCGCGCTTGCCGAGTGCGGGCTGCGCGTGCTGCTGGTGGACCTCGATCCGCAGGGGGCGCTGTCGGCGGCCCTGGGCGTCGCGCACCACGATCTCGAACTCACCGTCTACGACCTGCTGAGCCGGTCGGCGCCGCCGATCGACGACGTGCTGATCAAGACCGGCGTCACGAACCTGCATCTGCTGCCCAGCAATATCGATCTGTCCGCGGCGGAGATCCAGCTCGTCAACGAGGTGGGCCGAGAGCATTCGATGCGCCGGGTGCTCGATCCGATCCGGGATCGCTACGACTACATCCTCATCGACTGCCAGCCGTCGCTGAGCCTGCTCACCGTGAATGCGCTCGCCTGCGCGGACGGGGTCATCATTCCCATGGAGTGCGAGTTCTTCTCGCTGCGCGGGCTGGCGCTGCTCAACGACACCATGGAGAAGGTGCGCGAACGGCTCAATCCGCGGCTCGAGCTGTCGGGCATCGTGGTCACCATGTTCGATCCGCGACTGCTGCACTGCCGGCAGGTGCGGGACCGGGTGGCGGAGACGTTCGAGGCGGAGCTGTACGACACGGTGATCTCGCGGACGGTGCGGTTCCCGGACTCCACCATCGCGGGCGAACCGCTCACCACGTGGGCACCGAAATCCCGTGGTGCGGAACAGTATCGGGAGTTGGCACGGGAGTTCCTGAAGCGTTCCGGGCGGCCGATGGGTCAGCTCGCGATGTCCGCGATGCAGTAGCCCTGGGTCGCGGCGCGCAGGGTGAAGGTGAGCACGGTGGTGACGGCGGAGGAATTCGTCACCGGGACGGTCACGGCCGCACCCGTGTCGCCGGTGCGGGCCGTCATCCGGTCGGCGTCGAAGGCTGTTGTGCCGGTGAGCCTTCCGGGATTGTTGGCCAGCGTCGAGCCCGCGCAGACGAGGGGGTACTTGCCCTCGGTGTCATCGGGCTGGAGCGGCTGCCCGATCCAGCGGGACAGGTAGCGGCGGACCGTGTAACGGGCGTCGTCCTCGGTGAAAGCGGGCTGGGCGGGGACGGATTGCGGCGTCGCCGTGGTTGTCACGGGCGCGGGGGTGGTCGTGGCCGCCAGCGAGGTGGTGCCCAGCATGTCGAGTGAACCGGTCGGCACAGGGCGCGCTTTCTCGGAGGAGTGCGCCGTATGCGGAGTCTGGGCACAGCCGACGGCCAGCGCGCACAGCGCCACAGCGGGAAGCACCGTCAACACGCGGAATCCAAGGCGGGTCACCGATCCCACGATAGCGGTGTTTTCCATATCCGCCCCGACGCCACGAGATCATCAGTACGCTCGGTGAGCGGACCGGACGTCTGTTGCTCTCGTTGTTTGCGAGTGACGGGCACCGTTGGCAAGCAAGGAGATTCGGTCCCTGAGCGGCGGAATCTCGGGTTGTGTCGTTGGTACGATTGGCTGGATGCGGCGCTCCTGCGGACTGCTTGCGGACGTGTCGCCTGGCGCGACCTCGGATGAATGAAGCGCGAAGGTTGCTTCGCACAGCAAACCGAGGGTGGGTCCAAAATGGACCCGTCCAAAATGGAATTCCAGCGGATATCAAGGCATTTCGGGCAGGAGCCCACGATTCAGGTGGCCAGATGAGCTAGCGTGGGCGTCGCACCTCCCCGCCTGGTCGCGACTGCTTCCCATCCGCGTTCGCGCGCAAAGGCTTTGAAGAGTGCCAGCGGGATCGTCATTGTCGCCCATCCCGTCTTGGCTCTGTCGGTAACCAGCTGGTCGAGGACCTCGTTGGGTGAGGTCGGCAACCGACAGTCTCCTTTCGTCGTTAGCCTGGGATCCTGCCGCGAACGACCGAACAAGCTGGAATGGCCCCGGTGCGAAGCCTGTTCGGCCCTTGTCGAGGGGTGGCCGAGCCAGCTCATTACTGCGCCCCACCCCGCACCGTCCATCCGATTTCCATCGGGCCGTTGCCTTCTCTGGATCTAAGGCGCGACTCAGCAAGCAGGACTGCGGCGCTTGAGCGGGTGGCTACATCGGTGCCGTGCAGGCTGCGCTCGGCTTGTTCGTTGCTCGTCAGGACCAATCAGTTCTCACCCGTTCGATCCGGTGACCCCAGCGACGGATCCGCCTGTCTCAGGCGGATGGTCAGTTGTCGCATCACAGCGGACTCACACTCCCTCAGCTCAGATCCCGCCTCCTGGCACCTCGCATTACGACCAGAGAGGACCTTTGGATGACTCCGGATACCTCAAACTCGACAAGCACCCCAGCGCGGTGTTCGATGGAGCAAACCACTGCATCAGCGGGAACCAGCACAAGCGCTGTTGCGCGGCGACCGTCACGACCGTGGCGCGACTGCACTGGGACGGGACGTCACCGTGGGAATCGACATCACGTGTCCGACTTGTGGACATGACGATCAGGTTCAGTCCCAAATGGTCGAAGAGGCGGTGGCCGAGCACTATCGCACACTGCAGCTCTCGACATCCTTTGCCACCGAGACCCGAAGGCTCCTCGAAGAAGTCGTCGCCGATGACCACACCACCGTCCGTGACCGACACGCGAGCCTCAACCGTCAACTGAAACAGCTCGACGCCAAAGAAAACCGCCTGATCGACCTGCTCGCCGACGGCTCGATGCCCCAAGCAAAAGTCCGCATGAAGCTGATCGACATCAAGACCCAACGCAAACGCCTCGAAGCCGGGCTCACGAACACCTCCGAAGAGCTCACCATCGGCGCGGGAGTGCTCCGGCACGCCTTGGACCTCGTAGCCGACCCCTACGTCCTCTACCGCGACGCCGGCACCGACGTCCGCCGCCTGCTCAACGAAACCTTCTACCAACGCTTCTACATCGACGATCATCACGACACCATCGAACCGACAATCAGCGACGAGAAAACCGACCTGTTCGCCGCCCTCCATCAAGCCAGCCGCACCTGCACCAGTCCCCCACCGCACAGAAAAAGCAGAAAGGGGCTTACTCGAACCAGCGAGCGGACGCCGGTTGGAATAAGCCCCTTATGGTGGACCTGGCTGGGCGTTATTCCAAATGGGCTGACCTGCAGAAACTCGAAGCCAGCCGCGCCAAAATCGAAGCCGGGCGGCCCTCAACGCTCCCCCGACGACGCCGGAAACCTCCGACAGAGGGTCGTCGCGAGCCCCGCCGAATCGAGCGGCGCCTCGGCCCCTCAATACTCGAACAGCTGATCAGCGCTTACCGTGACGGCGCCTCCACTGCACAGCTCGCGACGCGCTTCGGCATCTCAAAGACCGCAGTCCTTGCGCTGCTGAACAACCGCGGCGTACCGAGACGCTTCCAGTCGATACCCGCGGACGACATCGACAATGCCGAACGGCTCTACCTCGCCGGCCACTCGTTGGCCAGCTGCAGCCGCCTCACTGGATTCCCCGCCAGCACCATCCGCGACGCACTCCGCCAACGCGGCACACCCATGCGCACACCAGGCGGCCGCCGCCAGGGTCCGAGATAGCCCACACGTCAGCTCGGCGTGTCGACACGCCGAGCTGTGAATCGGATATCTCGCCATAGCAATCAAGCAGCAATCATCTACGCAGGTTCATCGCTACTCGATACTGTCCAAGGACCTCACCATGCCCACCGACAACGATCCCACAGACAATCCGGCACAACCGTCCACCGCTGACGACCCGCTGCGACTGATCCGGACGGCGCCGCCCAGGCGAACCGACGTGCGCACACCTTCTTCTGGTGTGAACTCGCCACCGCCGCAGCCATCAGCATCACCGGCAACGCCACCCACGCCGTGCTGCACGCACACATGCTGGTGTTGCTGGCCGCGGCCGTTGCAATCGTGCCGCCGATCGCATTGCTCAGCGCCGTGCATGGCGTCACGATCCTGCTGCGTGCGCACGCCCGCGCCCGACTGATCCACACACTCGCAACCCTGATGACGGTACTGATCGCGGTCGGCACGTTCAGGCTGTTGTTCACCGCAATACGCGACCTCGCCGGAGTGGCCGGAGTTCCGGACATGGAGGCATGGCTGTGGCCACTGATCATTGGAGGATCCATGGCCCAATCGGTTGTCTACAGGACTGCGCGCCCCTCGCTGCCCGAAGTCCGATCAGTACCGTCTGGCCGAAACAGCGGCCACCGATCCACCACCCTCGGCACTGAGGTTCCCCGCCGCCTGAGACTCTGGCCTGCAGAGATTCCTCATGACCACCTATTCCGATGCGTTGGTGGCGACCTCCGGCACACCTGCCTGCCTGGTCGCGGGCGTCCTGCGCGGTGTGGCCTCCCTCGCGGGCACGAGCCTCGCGGTCAACGCCGGACTCAAGACGCTCATCGCGCGCCCTAGACCGGCCGCCGAGCAGCTGCCCACCGGCGGCTGGTTCCGGCACCCACCTCGTCGTCATTTCCGTCCAGGCACAGCGCCGCCGCGGCCGCGTTCCTGACTGGCGTCGCACTCGAGAAGCCCTCGCACTGCAATCGTTCTCGCGCCACTCGCGGCGACAGTGGCCTATTCGCGCACACCAGCGTGCACTGGGGCAGCGACATCCGGATCAACTGTGGCGCATCGTTCGAGCCAGATCACCGAAGAGGTCGTTGCGTCGGCCGGGATCCGACGACGGTGCTTCCAGGGCCGTACCCGCGAATGGAGTAGTGCAATCGATCTCGACCCACCGCTCTGCTATCCGCCACTGCCCTCCACCGCGACGTTCGAAGCGATCGACGTATCTACCGTGTCCGACAAAGTTCTTCGTAGTATCACCGCTCGAGTGTCCCCAGTGGTAGGTGATCGCGTATGTCTCGGTGACGGCCCGGTCACCCGAGAGCTCGCAGACATGGTTGGTCACGATATGCCGGGTGCCGGCGAACCGTTTCAAACCGGGTTCCGCCCAGGCGATGAACTCTTCCACAGTGCCGTTGAACGCCGCGGTGTGGTGATCGATCGCGTCCGAGTGATAGCAACTACGGACCGCGTCCATATCGAGGCGGTCGATGCCACGGCAGTATCGGGTGATGACCTCGCGAATTGCCTGCCGGTCGAGCAGCTCGCCGATGTCACGCCAGGCGGCAGACGGCGTCCCGTTCACAGATCGAACCTGCCAGCGATCTCATCGAGACGACGCAACGCCTGTGTCTCGGTTCCGTCCCCTGCGCTCCACACGAGATCGGTGACGCCCGCATCCACGTACTTGTCGTGAAGATCAGGATCCGGGCCGAGAGCCTTGATGATCGGCGCACCGTCTCGTCCGTGCTCACTCCAGACTTGAGCGAATTCCTTTGCACGGGCGAAGACATCGTCGGTCCGCGGGGTGCTCAACCAACCATCAGCGTGATCAGCGATCCAGGCCAGAGTCTTGGGTCCGGCTTCTGCTCCGATGATTAGTGGAATGTGCCGCTCCGGCTTCGGCCACGCCCATGCCGGTTCGAACGAGATGAACTCGCCTGCGTAGCTTGCCTCTTCCTCGGTCCAGAGGACTCGCATCGCCTCGACATACTCGCGTAGCACCGCCCGCCGACGTGTGAACGGGACACGGTGATTGGCCAATTCGTCAGCGTTCCAACCGAACCCGGCGCACAGGCTCACCCGACCTCCTGAGAGGTGGTCGAGCGTGGCAAGCGTTTTCGCCAGGGCGATCGGATCGTGCTGAACCGGTAGTGCTACCGCCGTGGACAACTCGATCCGCTCGGTCACCTCGGCTACCGTCGCCAGCGCAATCCATGGATCCAGTGTTCGCATGTACCGATCGTCGGGGAGGCTGGCGTCGCCGGTTCCGGGATGGGGCGCATCGCGTTTGACCGGAATGTGCGTGTGCTCCGGGACGTAGAAGGAATCGAACCCGCGCTCCTCGGCGGCCTTTGCGAGTGCTGCCGGTCGAATTCCGCGGTCGCTTGTAAAGAGAACTACACCATGACGCATACGATGACAATCACAGCTACGAATGGTGGGCGGGAAAGGGGCTTCCACTGAGCGGGAGGCTCACCTGATCCGTGCTCGGCTCGATCATCCCGTACTACACAGCTGGCTCGGCCGTTTGCCTGCACGTGCGCGCGGTCGGGCCGCCAACGTGGCCATCGCCCGGTGCCGGGAGTCGGGGGTCGTCACCGGTGACGCAGAGTGCATGCGCACAGCAGCCCAGGGGCAGGCTCGCTCCACACCTGCCAGGCCGCCCCCGCGGGCATACCGACACCCCGAGCCCTCGATTGTGCAACACCATCTACTGCTGTTGGAGGGCAATAGGTTTCACTTGATCGGGCCGCCGCACATCGATCAGAACCGGGCGACTGGATCGGGATAGCGACCGAGCCGGAAATTGGGGCATGCGGGCGCACATACCGCCATATCAGAGCTGAGTTACGAGAACACCAGGTACGAGTCGTCAACTGACGCGGGTGTTCGTCACTATCACGAGGCGCACGACGGGCGGTCCGAAGCTGCGACCACGCAGACACAAACGGCCGCTTCGCGGATCTGGCCCGGATACTCCTCGCCCACCGAATCCATTGTCGGGGATCGCTCTTCGACGAAGTGGCGGCGCGCTGTCTGAGACCGGGCCGTTGCCAGCTGGGATCTCAATCGGCGCGTACGTCCTCGGCGGACCAGAACGCATGCATGCTTGTGATTCGCGCTTCGTCGTCCAATGTCATGACATTGATCGGTTCGATCGTGATGGCCCGATCCACGGTTTCGGTCACAACGCGGAACGAGAATGCCGCGGACTCTCCCGCTACCCGCACCGTGTGAAGTTCGGTCGAGGTGCGTACCGAATCCAGCGCGGCATAGAACTGCTCGATCGCCGCGCGCCCGATCCGCGGCTGTGCGCCGACTGGGTCTTCGAGGGTCGCCTCGTCGCTGAATAACGCCGCGATCTCGGCCGACGTTCCGGATCCGATCAACTCGACGTACCGGTGAACGGTGGAACGGATCTGATCGGCAGTAGCCATCGGTTTCTCTCCTGGATTCGATAGGAACGTCCGTACGAAACCATTGCGCGGGTACTTGATGTGCGCGCATTCCCGGCCAATGGGATCACGTCGAGGTTCGGAACCACGTCAGCTCTCGGCCTCTGTGGATGCCGCGTCCACCGCGGCGTGCATCGAACGCTCTATGGGGCCGACATCGGCTCGCTCCGCGCTGCCGCGCTGCTCTCAGTTTATCGAATCCATCTGTGCGGCAGCATGTTCCGGCGAATTGCCGATCGTCGACGACGTGACCTCAAGTGGCCCGAGCGCAGGTCCAGGGCACCGAACATGTGCCGGACACCCTGGGTTCGGTGGTAGGTCGCCCGCAGCCGGCGCGGCCGACGGGCGGTGAACCAGCCTCGGCCGCTGCGGGGTTGGAGGTTCAGCGGGCCGAACTCGTCCACGCCGATCACCCGGCCGTCGGCGGGCGGGTTGTCGTAAAGATCGAGGATCCGGGCCATCTTGGCCTGAAAGTCCGGGTCATTGCTCGCTTTCCAGGCTTTCGTGGCCTGCCACTACACTCCACCGGTTTTGAGGATCTGTCGGACGGTTTCGTAGCTGATGTCGGCAATACCGTTGATACGCAACACGTCCACTAATTTCGACAGACTCCACGTCGCGAACGGCCACCCCAGGTCACGGGGGGCAGCACCGGGCGATCCGACAGATCCGATCACGCGTCGCCTGATCGGTCTTCGCCGGCCTGCCCCCGCTCCATTTTGGACACTGTTGGCGAATTCGGTTGAGCCGGAGTTGGTTCGGCATGATCGACGTTGGGTGATCGTGCATGGTGTTGATGGAGGTTGGGTGTCTTTGCGCCCGCGCAGGTGGGATGTGGTTCCGGTGGAGACGGTGCGGGTTGCCAGGATGGTGTTCCCCGAGGGTGTCTGGCGATGCGGCTGCGGGACGTACTGGGACCGATCTTTACTGATTCGGAGTTCGCTGCGGCGTTCTCGTGTCGCGGCCAGCCCGCGATGTCGCCAGCGTTGCTGGCACTGGTATCGGTGCTGCAGTTCGCCGAGGCGCTCACCGATCATCAAGCCGCACAGGCGGTTCGGGCTCGGATCGACTGGAAGTATACGTTGGGCCTGGGCGATTCCGACACCTGCATCAGCTTCGCGATGAGCCCGACCGGCTGATGCTGCGCTGAAGCCATCACCACCGCACCCCGCCGCATCCGGATCGGTTGCTTGCTGCGTCGCGCGATCTGGGCCAGTTTGCGGCCCTCGTCCGGGGTCACGCTCTGACGAACACATCCGGCTTGCGAGCCACCGGCATCACCTCCACCGGCAGGATCACCGTTCACCCGCCGAGAATCAACCCGCCACCCGGGCAGCGGTTCCAGCATCTCTCGGACGCGGCACTAGCCACGAGCTACCCGTACGCGAAACCCTTTCGTAACCAACGCATTCGGTGCCATCGAAGGGGTTTCCGCCGACTCGGATGATCGCCGGGCTGCATTGTTCCGCACAAGCTTACGCAGTCGAAGCGACTACACCGACTCGGGCTCTGTCCGGGCCGCCGCGTGCCGTGCGGCGATGTAACCGAAGACCAGTGCCTGGCCGATGGTGGCGCCCGCGCCCGGGTAGGTCGCACCGAAAGCATTCGCCGCGGTGTTGCCGATCGCGTAGAGCCCCTCGATGACGCTGCCGTCCTCACGCAACACGCGCGCGTCCCGATCGGCGACGAGACCGCCGCAGGTGCCCAGGTCGCTGAGGATCATCTTGACCGCGTAGAACGGCGCTTTGCGCAGCGGCGCCAGGTTCGGGTTCGGGGTCACCGTCGGGTCGCCGTAGTAACGGTCGTAGGCACTGTCGCCGCGCGAGAACTCCGGATCGTTCCCGGTTTCCGCGTAGTGGTTGAGGTTGTCGAAGGTCTCGGTGAAGGCGTCCTCGGGTACGCCCATCGCCCGCGCCAGGGCGGCGGGGCTGTCGGCGCGATGGGCGATGCCCGCCTCGAACCATGCCGACGGCAATGGCTGGCGAGGGAAGTACTGCCCGGCGAGGATGTAGTTGTTGCGGTAGCGCTGGTCGAACACGAGCCACATCTGCTCGACCGGGTCGCCGCCGCGCTCCCGCTCCAGCAGCGCCTGACCGAACGACATGTAGTCCATGGCCTCGTTGATGAATCGCCGACCGGTCTGATCGACCACGAACGAGCCCGGCAACGAGCGTTCCGCGAGCATCACCGCCGGGGCCGCGCCGGGCAGCGGAGCGAAGGCGGGGAACCACCATGCCTGATCCATCAGCGCGGTACCGGCGCCCAGTTCCTGTGCGGCGGTGATGGCCTCACCGGTGTTGCCCTCGGCGCCGAGGCTGGCATCGTCGTCCAGGCGCGGGGACTGGAACTTGTGGCGGGCCGCCATATCGTGGTCGAAACCACCAGCCGCGAGCACAACGCCGTGGCGCACGGTGACGGTGATCTCACGTTCGGCCTGGCGCAGCACCGCACCCGTGACGCGGTCGCCTTCGTGGACGAGGCGGACCAGGCTGGTCTCGGTCCACACCGGGATTCCGGACCGCAGCACGCCCGCGAACATGCCTGCCGCGAGCGCCTGGCCGCCGGCCACGTATTCGCGGCCGATCACCATGCCGCCGATGCCCAGCGCGGCGCGGCGCAGTATGCGCGACAACGCCTTCAGCGGCTTGCGCGCGACCAGGTTCATCCACTTGTAGTCGGCACCGGTGACCGGCATCGGCACCGGCGCTTCGAGCACGCCCGGCCGCAGCCGCGGACGTTGCACACCCAGCACCGAGGCATCGAACGGGCGGCACTCACAGGTCCGGCCTTCGGCGCGACCGCCCGGTTCCTCCGGGTGGTAGTCGGAATAGCCACGCGCCCAGAAGAATCGCATCGGCGTGGTCCGCTCCAGCATCGCCACCGCCTCGGCGCCGGCCTCGAGGAACGCCTCGCCGCGCTCGGCCGGAGCCGAATCTCCCACCACCGACTTGATGTAGGTACCCGCCTCGGCGAGCGCCGCCGATCCGGTATCGGGCAGGGTGGAGTTTCCCGGAATCCAGAACGCGCCACCGGAGCGTGCGGTCGATCCGCCGACGTAGGCGGTCTTCTCCACGATGACCGTCGACAATCCCAGCTCGTGCGCCGCCAACGCCGCGGCCATGCCGCTACCTGAGCCGATCACGAGGAGATCGACGGTCGATTCGTGGGCGTGCGTGAGCGGGGGCATCGGCTTCTTCGCCATGATCGGTAACTCCACTCTCCAAGATGCGATGGATTGCACAAACCTAGATTCGAGGCGGCAGCCACGGAGTCCGGCCTTCCATTGAGCGGGACGGTTCCGCGAATCCCACTGTGCGGAAAAGGCTTTCACCGTGTCCACGCGGATCTGATTAACGTCCGGGTATGAGTAGCACATGGAGCAGAGCCGAATTGGAGTCGGCCTTCCAGAACTGGCGTTCGACGGTGGCCCGAGCCGCGTCGGGTGCGGGCAGTTGGCGGGAATTCGTCGACCTCTTCACCCCCGATGCCGAATACCACGAGCAGATGGTCGGAGTATTGAAAGGGCGTGACGCGATCTGGGCCTGGGCCGAGCCGACCCTTGCCCGCTTTCCCGGCTCCGCGATGACGTCATTCCCCGACTACTGGCACTTGATCGACGACGTCAACGGCGTCATCGTGGTGAAGCTGAACAACCTGCTGCGCGATCCGGGCGACGGCTCTCAGATGGGTGCCGACAACATCAGCATCCTCACTTACGCCGGTGAGGGAAAATTCTCCAAAGAAGAGGACATCTACGATCCGGCCGAATTCGTCGGGCTCATCCAGCGATGGTGTCGGCGCGCCAAGGAACTGGGGATGCTGAGCCCGGCCGAACTCGAATGGTGCGCTCAAGCAATACCATCCGAAGAAACGGCCTCCTGAGCTCCGAGCCGACAACCGACGAGACCGTGCGTTCTCGACGCACGGTCTCGTCGGCCCCACCCGTCGACCGATCGCCGCGCCCGGGTCATTCAATGCAGGCGCGGGATGTCGTCGCCGACCGGGAGCTCGATCCGCGATTCGAGCACCGCCCGTTCGAGCACCGCCCGGTCGATCCGGCGGCGCAGCACGTCACAGCCGCGCTCCTGATGTCCCACACCACGATTCGCGCTCGCGATCACCGGACACCTACCGGCGTCGCCGACCCACTGCACCGAGGTGTGGGCCGCGCTGAACTTCTCGATCAGCACCCGTTGGCCGCACTGGTCGCAGTCGAGCGGTCGCATCGTCATCGCGTGGACGTCCCCGGGTTCGAGCCCACGTCACCGTATCGGCCGCGGAAGAAGATCAGCGGCGCCAGATCGGTCGCGTACAGATGGCGGACCCGCGAGACCACTATGGTGTGGTCGCCCGCGGGGTGTTCGGCCTCCAGCTCCGCCTCGATCCAGGCCAGACCCTCGGCCAGGATCGGAGCGCCCGCCGGCGACGGCTGCCAATCGATGCCCTCGAACTTGTCCGTCCCGCGAGCCGCGAACTGTCGGCACACGGACTCCTGGTTCTCGGACAGGATGTTGACCGTGTAGCGCCCCGCCGCACGAACCCGCGGCCACGAGGAACTGGTCGCCGCCACACAGAACGCGATCAGCGGCGGATCCAACGACACCGAGGTGAACGAGTTGGCGGCCAAGCCGGTCGGCGCCGCCGACTCCGGGTCGATTCCGGTGATCGCCACGACGCCGGTAGCGAAGTGTCCCAGGACGGCTCGCATCATGACCGGATCGACTTCCGGCGGGCTCGCGTCGACCGAACGCGGGGGTGCGTCGGGTATCGGATTCGCGGTCATGACAAAGCCTTTCGAAGCGGCAGGAAGGTCAGATCCTCGGGATGGGGTGCGCGCAGCATCGTCCAGTAGTCGACCAGCCGCCACGGGCACGGTACGACCGCACGGCCCTCGGAATTGCGGTAGTACCCGTTGACCTGCGCACCGGGATGCACCCACACGGTCTCGTCGAGCGCCTCGTCGACGCGCTCGTTGTACTCGACCAATGCCCGCTGTTCGACGTCCATCGCGGCATGGTCGTGCTCGAGCAGGTACTGCAGGCACTCGATGATGTAGTGGACCTGTTCCTCACCGGTGATGTTGTGTCCCGCACCGTGATTCGGTGCGGAGTTCGGTCCGGCGGTGATGAACAGATTCGGGAAGCCGGACACCTGCACCCCGAGATAGGCGCGCGGATCCTCACCGCCCTTCCACACCTGCGCCAGCGTGTCGCCGTCACGGCCGGTGATGTCGATGGCGGTGGTGAACTGGAGTTTGAATCCGGTGGCCAGGATGATCACGTCGGCGGGGATGAACGTTCCCTCTGTGGTGACCACGCCGTCGGGGGTGATCCGCTCGAACGACGCCCGGTGCAGGGTCACGTGCTCGCGGTTGAGCGCCTTGAAGAAGCCCGGGTCCTTGACAATTCGCTTGGCGTAGGGCCGGAAGTCCGGGGTCAGCTTCTCGACCAGATCGGGCCGATCCGGGAAGCTGGCGCGCAGGTATTCCTGTGCGGTGCGCAACGCCATGTCGTTGGCCGGCGACGCCGAGAGGTGGGTGGCCGCCCACTCTTTGTCGATACGCGGCATCGGGTACAGGTTGTCGGAGGCGAACCAGTAGGTGCGCAGCCGGAACCATTTGTCGTAGAAGGGCAGATTGGCCATCGCCCACTTCTCACCGGCCGGGACGTCACCGCCGACCGCCTTCTCCGGCACCAGCCAGTGCGGGCTGCGGACGACCACGTCGAGCGCTTCCACCTCCTCGACGATGCTGGCCACGACCTGCACCGACGTGCAACCGGTGCCCAAGACCACGACGCGCTTGCCGTGCAGGTCGATGCCGGTGTCCCACTCGGCGGTGTGCACGAGCGTCCCGCCGAAGGTGTCCATTCCCGGCACGTCGGGTTTGTTGGGGGCGTTGAGCATTCCCAACGCGGTGATCACGGCACGGGCCCGCTGCCGGGTGAGCGTGCCGTCACCCCCCTCGGTCACGACCTCCCACAGGTTCTCCTCCGCCAGCCAGGTGGCCGAACGCACACGAGTGCCGAACCGGATGTGCTCACGCAGTCGGTATTTGTCCACGACGCCGAGCAGATAGTCCTGATACTCGGGTCCGGTCGGATAATACCGCGACCAGTTCGGATTGAGCTCGAAGGAATACGAGTAGTAGTGGCTCGGGGTGTCCACCGCCGCGCCGGGATAGGTGTTGGCCTGCCAGGTGCCGCCGATGTCGTCGCGTTCCTCGAAGATGGTGAACCGGAAACCGGCCTCCCCCAGCTTGATTCCGGCGTTGATGCCGACGATGCCGGCGCCGATGACGACGACTTCGAAGTCGGCCGGGGGCGCCACCGTCACCGGGACGTGACGCTGATCCTTGATGAACCCGGCTTGTTCCAGCAGCAGGGGGACGAATTCGGCGTCCACCCGCTGCGCGGTGCAGATCATCGTCATCCGCTGGAACAGCTCGTCGTCCGGAACCCACAGGGCGGCAGTCGAATCCGCAGTCAGGATCTCTCGCGCGCGGGCGCGGACATCCGCGGCGACGTCATCGGGGTAGGTGCCCGGCGGGACGGTGGGCCGAATGCCGGTGCGGTAATGGCTGCCGGGTTCCTCGATGGTCAGCCGCGGGCCGAACTCGTCGAGCAGCCCGAGATCACCGGTCACGTGCACCAGCGACATCAGCAGCGGAGCCGCCTCGCACTCCTCGATCGCCTGGTGCAGTGCGGCCTGCCGATCGGAGACGTCGGCGATGACGGTGTCGGTCATGATTTGCCTTCCGGGAGCGGCACGCCCATGCGGGCGAGCATGTCTCGTGGATTGGAGGGTGGAGTGAGGTTCAGCAGCTGTTCCCCGCGCTGCACCGCCGAGGCGATGCATGCCTCGTCGTCGGACCACACCCAGAACTCGCCGCGAGCGATCTGTTCGATCATGTGCTCGGCGGCCACCAGCGGGTCGAGGCCCTTCTCGACGTTGTCGCGCTGCATCGCGGCGAAGACGGCATTGGCGGTCGGATCGGCGGTGGGCGCCTCCCGCTGGGCGGCGAGGAAGATCTCGCTGCGAATCGAACTGGGCACCACCGCACTGACTTGGATCGGGGCTGCGATGATCGACAGATCCTGATGCAGGCATTCCGTCATCGCCTGCACCGCGAATTTGCTGACGATGTAAGGGGATTGGACCGCGACGGTATTGAGTCCACCCACCGAGGACAGATTGGCGATACAAGCGGGGGAACCCGTCCGAATCATCCTGGGCACGAACGACTTCAAGCTGTAGAAGACACCGTCGACATTGATCTGCATCAACCGTCGCCACCGGGCCGGGTCGATCTCCCACAGCAGACCGGCCGACTCGACACCCGCGTTGTTGATGAGCAACTCGACGCTGCCGTACCGGGCGAAGATGATCGCCGCCATCTCCTCGATGGCCGTCTCGTCGGCGACGTCGATCCCGTAGCCCTCGGCGCTGCCGCCTGCCGCGACGATCTCGCTCGCCACCCCCGACGCGCGCTCGGCGTCGATGTCGGCGACGATCACCCGCATACCGAGCTCACCCAGATGCCGGGCCAGGCCGGCGCCGATTCCGGCGGCGGCGCCGGTGACGACCGCGGTGCCGTGGGAGAACCGCTCCCGCGCTGTGGCGCCCATCAGACCCCCTCCGGCAGGATGTTCGGATTCGCCCACGCGGGCGGCTCTCGCCGAGGCAGTTCAGCGCCACCGTCCAGCGACATCACGGGGGTCTTTGTCGCATAAGGGAAATGCAGGCTGAACGCCACGAGACCGGTCCGCTCGGCGGCGGGCAGCGCACACATCTCGAGCACGGTCTGCGCCAGATACTCCACCGGCTCGGTTTCGTAGCCTGCGGGCAGCAGCGCCGCGGCGCCGGGGGTCATGATGGCCGTGGACGGGCCGACGGCGTTGACCGCGATGCCGTCGTCGACGAGTTCGGCCGCCAGTCCCTGCGTGAACCGGTGGAGTGCGGCCTTTGCCGAGGCGTATACGACATCGCCGGAGGTCTTGTTGTACTCCCGGAACGGCCGAATCGGGTTCAGCCCGGTGGAGGATCCGATATTGACGATCCAGCCCGCACCTTGTTTGCGCATCACCGGGATCGCGGCGCGGCTGAGCACGAATGGCACCTCGAGGTAGTGCTGCACGGTCCGGTGGAACGTCGTGTCGCTCATCTCCGCGATCGAGCTGTAGTCGGCGAAACCGGCGTTGTTGACCAGGATGTCGAGCCCGCCGAGCTCTTCCACGACGCGGTCGACGAGCCCGGTGCGCTGTTCGCCGTCTTCCAGATCCGCCGGAATCGCCACTGCGCGGCCGCCCGCGGCCTCGATCAACTGCACGGTCTCGGCGAGCGAGCCGGCGATCAGGTGGGTCTCGCCGTCTCGCGTCGAGGGTCTCGGCTCGAGCGACCGAGCCGTCACGGCGACGGTCGCACCCTCCGCGGCCAGGCGCTGCGCGATGGCCCGCCCGATGCCCCGGCTACTGCCGGTGACCAGGGCTCTCTTACCTTCGAGTCGCTGTGTCTTGATCACTTTCTGCCTTCGCTGTGCCGGGTTCGCACCCGGATTCGATCGTCTGTCGCCGAATGGCCTTGTCCGGAGCGGACTTCCGCTCAATGGGAGGTCGAATCGGAGGCCGCGGCCGAGGCCAGCACGTCGTGCATCATCTGCCACAGCTTCTGGCGCGCCGGTTCGGTCAGCGACAGCTTCGGGAAGGTCAGAAAGCCGTGGAACAGACCGTCGAAGCGGTGCGCGGTGACCGCGACACCGGCTTCGGCGAGGCGTCGGGCGTAGTCCTCCCCTGCCACGCAGGGTGGATCGAGCTCTGCGGTCGCCACTACCGCGGCGGGGAGACCCGCAAGGGATTCGGCCCGGCTCGGGACCAGGTATGGATCGTCGGTTCCATTGGGCGCGTACTGTTTCCAATACCACTGCATGGCCGTGGTGTTGTTGTAGTAGCCCTCACCGTAGAGCCGGTAGGACTCGGTGCTGAGGTCATCGTCGATGACCGGGTAGAGCAGGACTTGCGCGGTGATGCGCGGGCCGCAGCGGTCGCGCGCCGCCAGCGAAACGGTGGCCGCGAGATTGCCGCCCGCGCTGTCGCCGGCCACCACGAGCCGGTTCGCGTCACCGCCGAATTCGGCGGCGTGTTCGGCGGCCCAACAGACCGCCGCGTACATGTCCTCCATGGCCGCGGGGCCGGGATGTTCGGGTGCGAGCCGATAGTCCACGGCGACTACGGCGACACCGACCGCGTCGGCCATCGACCGGCAGAATTCGTCGTGACTGTCCAAGTCGCAGAAGACGAAACCGCCTCCATGGGCGAACACCACCACCGGTAGTGGTGCGGACGTGTCGCTGTCGGGCACGTACAGTCGCACCGCGAGATCCCCGCCCGGCCCCGGGATCTTCCGGTCCTCGGCGCTCCGCATGGCGGGCAGTCGTGTCAGCGGAGCTCGCCGGGAAACGATGATCTGCCGCAATTCGGTGGGCTCATGCTGGGTGACATCGGGGAACACCTCCAGTGCCGACAGCATCGACTCGACATCGGGGTGCAGGTCGGAACGTCGTCCGGCCATGTCGATCACTTCCTCTGATTGGTGCGAGCCGACGTCGCCGTGCCGGTCAGGTCGAAGCCCTTGTAACCGGAGGCGGCGACCTCGGCGCAGATCCCGTTGTATTTGCCGAATCCACCGATGTAGGGCATGAAGACGCGTGGCTTACCGGGGATGTTCGCGCCCATGTACCAGGAATTCGCGGTCGGGAACAACGTGTGGGATGCGACCGTGTTGCAGGTGGCCACCCACTCGTCGACCGATTCCTCGGTGGCCTCGACCGTGGTGAATCCGTGCTCGTCGAGGTAATCGAGGCAGTCGCCGATCCAGTCGACGTGCTGCTCGGCCATCAACACCATGTTGGCCAGCACGCTGGGGCTGCCGGGACCGGCCAGGATGAACATGTTCGGGAACCCCGCCACGGCCAGGCCCAGGTAAGTACGCGGGCCGGCCGCCCACTCCTGACTCAGTTGGCGGCCGCCGCGGCCACGGATCTCGATCTGGGACAGCGAGCCGGTCATCGCGTCGAAACCGGTGGCGAAGATCAGGACGTCGAGGTCGTAGGACGCCTCCGTCGTGCGGACTCCGGTCTCGGTGATCTCGGTGATCGGGGTGCGACGCAGGTTCACCAGCGTCACGTTGTCGCGGTTGTAGGTCTGGAAGTAGCCGTCGTCGGTGACAATCCGCTTGGTTCCGATGGGGTGATCGTTAGGGATGAGCTGTTCGGCGACTTCGGGATCGCGCACCATCTCGCGGATCTTCGCCTCGACGTATTCGCGTGCGGTGTCGTTGGCATCCAGGCTGGTCGTCTGGTCCGGGAATGCCTTGGCGAACAGATATCCGCCGCGCTGCCACCACTCGTCGTAGATCCTGGTGCGTTCGGCGGCATCGACTTCGAGTGCGCCCTTGGGGTGGGGACTGTTCGGGGTGCCGCCGCCGCTGACGCGCGACAGCCGACGCCGCTCGGCGTAATCCGCCTTCACCTCGGCAATGAATTCGGGATCCAGCGGTCGGTTGCCGGCCGGAATCGAATAGTTCGGTGTCCGCTGGAAGACGTAGAGGTGCTCGGCGTGTTCGGCGATCACCGGCACCGCCTGGATGCCCGAGGAGCCGGTGCCAATCACGCCGATGCGCTTACCCGTGAAATCGACGGGTTCGTGCGGCCACTCGCCAGTGTGGTAGCTCGCACCGGCGAAGGTGTCGCGGCCCGGAATGTCCGGCTTGTTCGTGGCCGACAGCACGCCCGTCGCGAGAATGCAGTACCGCGCCGTGACCGTGCGACCGGTGTCGGTGGTAATGGTCCAACGCCGAGCCCGCTCGTCGTAGACCGTCGCGGTCACCCGGGTCAGGAAGTCATAGTCCGAGCGCAAGTCGTGCCGGTCGGCGACGTGTTCGAGATAGCGCAGGATCTCCGCTTGCGTAGCGAAACGCTCCGACCAGGTCCACTCCTGCTGCAGTTCGTCGTCGAAGGAGTAGGAGTAGTCGATACTCTCCACGTCGCAGCGTGCTCCCGGATACCGGTTGTGGTACCAGGTGCCGCCCACCCCTTCGGCGGATTCGAAACCGTGCACCCGCATCCCACGGCCACGCAGCTTGTGCACCGCGTAGAGCCCGGAGATCCCCGCCCCGACAACGACGGCGTCGAAATCGGTGTCCTGATTTGTCACAACATTCACTTCTTCCCTCGATGAGGCGAGCGGCTGAAACCACCCGGTTGATAGCGATGGTCTGAGGCCGTCACGCCCCGACGGTCCGCGCGTCCGGCTCGATCTGTTTCATCGATTGCGCTTGTTTCGCCTGCCGCGCCCACATCCACTCGTGGCCCCAGTAGCTGTCGGCAGTGATCTCCTCGGCGGTGTAGTACGCCTCGTCGACGAGCCTGCCGCCGGTTCCGTACTCGATGTCCCATCCGCCGGGGACCCGAACGTAGAAGGAGATCATCTTGTCGTTGGTGTGCCGGCCCAGCGTCGAGGACACCGGGAAATCGCGTGCCATCACCTGGTCGTAGGCGCGACCAACGGCGTCCAGCTCGTCGACCTCGACCATCACGTGGATCAGTCCCGGATCGCGGCCCTCGAGGCTGGGCATGATCGCCAGGCTGTGATGGCGCTGATTCACCCCGAGGAAGCGGATCCGCTGCGGCGGGGCATCGGGCGGCGACGGCATGCGGAACGCACCACGCGGCAAGAAGCCGAGGATCTCGGTGTAGAAGCCGTACGACTCGTCGAAATTGGTTGTCGGCATGACGACATGCCCTAGGCCCTGGGCTGCGGTCACGAACCGCTGGCCGTATCTGGTCAGCACCGGGCTGTGTTCGAGCACCGGCCCGTGAAAGAACTCCAACGGCGTGCCGCCGGGGTCCCGCATGCTGATTCCAGCCTCGACCTTGCGCTGATCGGCGAGCTCCGGCGGCATCGGCGTGTACTCGTATCCGGCGGCGTCGAGCGTCGCGGCCAGCTGCCGGAGTGCGGCACCGTCACGCACCTCCCAGCCGACCGCGCTGACCCGGTTCACGTCGGCGCGTTCGACGGTGATGCGGGCCGGTCGCTCGTCCATCCGGAAGTGCAGGGCGTCGTCCTCGACGCCGAAGCCCGGGGCGAAACCGAGTACCTCGAATCCGAGTTCGCGCCAGCGCTCGAGGTCGGTCGCCAAGATGCGGACGTAGCCGAGCCCCTTGATTTCGGTCATCGTGCTCGTGTTCCTTTCCGAGAAGCGTCAGATCATCACGCGCAGTGGACCCGGCGGCACCTCCACGCCCAACCCGGACATCGCCGCCGCGTGATAGACGGTGCTGCTTACATGGATGGCGTGGTGCAATCCGGCGTGCGCGTCACGCCAGAACCGTTGCAGCGGGTTGTCCATGCGCAGCGCGTTGCCGCCGGCACGGTCGAAGATCTCGTCGGCGGCGCGGACCGCTCGCCAGGCGACGCGAACCTGATCGCGGCGCACCCGCGACCGGGTCTCGAAGTCGATCTCCTCGCCACGGTCCACCAGGTCGAAGATCCGATCGACATTGGCGAGCAACTGCTGGCGAGCGGAGTCGATCTCCGACGCCGATTCGCCCAGGGCATGCAGGACGTAGGGGTCGTCCTTGATGAGAGTTCCGGCGGCGCCGACGCGGTCGCGCTGGTAGGCGATTCCGGCGGCCAGGACTCCTTCGCAGATGCCGATGGTCGCCGCGGTGATCCCGAGCGGGAACATGGTCGACCACGGCATCTTGTAGAGCGTCTCGGTAACCCCGTACTCCTTGGCCGCGGTGCCGTCGATCACCTTCGCCGAGTCCATCACCCGGTATGCCGGGATGAAGGCGTCCTTCACCCGGATGTCCTTGCTGCCGGTGCCGCGCAGTCCAACCACATCCCAGGAGTCCGGCACGATCTCGTAGTCGGACCGGGGCAGGATCACGTGCAGTCCTCGCGGCGGCATGACCGGTTTGCCGTCCTCGCCGCCGACCAGCGCGCCGAGGAAGATCCAGTCGCAGTGATCGGTGCCGGAGGAGAACTGCCAACGCCCGTTGAGTACATAGCCGCCGTCGCGGGGTACGGCGACGCCGCCGGGCATGTAGGGCGAGGCCTGCCAGGTGTCGTTGTCGGCGCCGAGCACCTCGTCCTGGACCTTCGGGTCGGCGAAGGCGAGCTGCCATGGATGGACGCCCACGATGCCGCCGACCCATCCAGCCGAACCGTAGATGCTCGCGGTCTTCATCACGGTTTCCGCGAATTCCCGTGGGTGGGCCTCGAATCCGCTGTACTTCTTGCGTTGCAGCAGCCGGATCAGCCCGGCATCCTTGAGGGCCTTGGCCATATCGTCGGGCAGCCGACCGAGCGACTCGCCTTCCTCGGCGCCGGCGCTGATCTGGTCGGCGAGGGCGACGATTTTGTCGAGCACTGCGTAAGACATCTGAGAACTCCTGGGGAAGTGGGAAATTTGGGGTCGGAGATCAGGAACCGGCGACGGCTTCCTCGCGGTTGACCGACAGATTGGGGGCGATGGCGCTACGCCCTTCGGCGAGGTTGGCGTCCACCTCGGCCTGCCAGTTCTGCAGGGCGCGTTCGGTATCGATCTCGAATTCGAACCGGTTGACCATTTCGGGCTTGATGTCCTCGACGTCGACGTAGAACTGCTCGTACCACCGGCGCAGCTGGTAGACGGGCCCGTCCTCCTCCGACAACAGCGGATTGTCGATGCGTGCCTTCTTCTTCCAGATCTGCACGTCCTGCTCGAAGCCGATCGACACGCCCTTGGCGATGGCGGCCGCGATCTGGTTCGCCGCCTCGTCGTCCATTCCGGCCGGCTTCTCCACCATCACGCCGTACTGCAACCGGAACGAGGTCGGCGTGATCGGATAGTGGCAATTGATCAGATAGATATTGGGTTCGCCCTCGCGATCACGACCCGCGCTCCACAGCTTGTCCACCATGTAGGACGGACCGTAATACGTTGCGTCCGACTGGCCTTCGGCACTGTAGTTGGTGTTCTGACTGACGCCGACAGCGTCCGCCCGGGGTCGCGACCGCATGAGCTGGTTCGCGGTGTGCCCTTCGAAGACATTGCGGAAATAGGTCGGCATGGAGTAGTGGACGTAGAAGAAATGGGCCATGTCGACGACGTTGTCGACGATCTCGCGGCAGTGCGAGTTCTCCACGTCCACGTGATTCCAGACCCAGTCGGTCCAGGACTCGTCACCGTAGGTCGGGATCTCCGGGATGGTGAGCTCGGCGGGCGGTTTACGCCCCTGCGGGTCGTTCCAGACGAACAGCTGTCCGCTGATCTCCATCGTCGGCCAGGCTTTGGTTCGCGCCAGCGGCGGCACCCGCCGCGCGTAGGGGATTCCCGCGCACTTGCCGTCGCCGCGCCAGCGCCAGTCGTGGAAGGGGCAGGCGATGTCGTTGCCCTTGATCGTTCCGTCGGCCAGGTTTCCACCCATGTGCGGGCAGAAAGCGTTGAGCACGTTGAGTTTTCCGTCCTCCCCGCGAAAGACGACGAGTTCGGTGCCGAACGCCGAGACCTGATGCGGCCGACCGTCGCCGAACTCGCGAACAAGGCCCAGGCAGTGCCAGCCGCGGGCGAATCGCGCAGGCGGAACACCGCTGTCGATGACGCGGATCTTCTCGTTGGCCTCGGTCGCGGAATTCACGATACCTCCTGGTCAGACGGCTGCTGATGAGCAGCCTTTCGCGATGGGATCAGCGTCGCAGCCGGATCAGGCGGTGTGACGTGAGTCTCCTGCTGAATGGGATGGTTTCGTTCCCGATATCGCGCCGACCTTGCCGCTGGATCAGTATTCGATCGAGATCTCATCGCTGACGGGCTGGGCCTGACAGGCCAGAATGTAACCCTCGGCAAGATCGTCCTCGGTCAGAATTTCGTTGCGCACCAAGTCGACTCGCCCTTGCGTGAGCGAACAGACGCAGGCGCTGCACGCGCCCTCCCGGCACGAGTAGGGCGCATCGACTCCGGCCGCGAGCAGTGCGTCGAGCAGAGTGCGCCCCGCGGTCCACGGCACCTCTCGCTCGGCGCCGTCGAGGGACACCCGTACCCGGCAGACGACCTCGCCCGCCTCCGTCTCCTGATCCGGCTGCGCGGCGAACGGATCGCTCTGCAAAGACAGGAACCGCTCCGCATGCACTCGCGCGGGCGAGAATCCGACCTCCGCGCACACTTCGGCGGCGAGGTCCATCAGCGGAGTCGGCCCGCACAGGTAGGCGCTGCGCCCGCACAGTGGGCGCAGCAGCATCGACAGCGACCGCCGGGTGGGATACCCCTGTACCGACTCCAGCACGTGGATCACCGAAAACCGTTCGGCGAAGCGGCTTTCCAGCTCACGCAGCCCAGCGGCGAAGATGACCGAATCCTGGTCGCGATTCGCGTAGATCAGCACGACGTCGCCCGTGCCGGCGAACAGAATCGATTTCGCGATCGACATCATCGGCGTGATTCCGCTGCCACCGGCCACCAGCACGACAGACTCGTCGAGGGAAGCGGGCACGAAGGCCCCGGCGGGCGGCAAGACGTCCAATTCGTCACCGACGTGGACGGTTTCGCACAGCCAGTTGGATCCGTGCCCGCCCTCTACCCGTTTGACGGTGAACTTCATGGCCGCATCGATATGCGGCGAACTCGACAGCGAATAGCAGCGCGCCGATCCCGATCCGATATCCGGCACCCGGACGGTGAGAAATTGCCCCGGCCGGTAGTCGGGG
This sequence comes from Nocardia sp. NPDC004123, assembly GCF_053603795.1. Classification (NCBI taxonomy): domain Bacteria; kingdom Bacillati; phylum Actinomycetota; class Actinomycetes; order Mycobacteriales; family Nocardiaceae; genus Nocardia; species Nocardia sp. NPDC004123. The sequence goes on along the minus strand of NZ_JBSGGG010000003.1, from coordinate 378,835 downwards.
GTTACCGTCTTGTCGACAGCTTCGACGACGAACGACCGCGCATCGGCGGTCTCCTCGATCACCTCCGCTATCCGGACCCGGACGATACGGGAATTCGGCGAGGTCGCCGCCGTGCGGCCGTCCGGTTCTGCACTCGTTTGCGTCGACATCCGCACTCCTGGTTGTGATTCGACTTCGCCCTGATCAGCGGCGAGACCCCGGGAGGGTACGGTGCGGCGGCACGCTCGGCGGGGTGGCATTCCGTTCATCGGGAGGGTTCGGCGATGGAGGGTTCACCGTCGCGATGAAATGCCCTCCGCCTGCGACAAGGCTGTTTGAAATACGCAAGCACGTGGTAGTACCGTGGCTTGGATCACAGTGACGTGGTGCCTGGCGGGAGGTCTGGTGAGAACAACAAATACTGCCGGGGTGCCGGTCTCGGTCGTCGAGCGGATATCCCTCGTGCTCGAAACATTCAACGGCGTGGGCCCTCTGACCCTGGCGCAGGTGACCGCCCGGACCGGCCTTCCTCGGTCGTCGGCGCATCGACTGCTCGAACAGCTGACCGCCGCCGGTTGGCTCGCACGCTCACCCGAGCAGACCTATGAGCTCGGGGTGAAGGCCTACGAAATGGGCCAGGCCGCGCTGAACCAGAATCGGCTGCTTCAGGGCGCGCGCCCGGTGATGCAGGCCTTCGCGCAGCAAACCGGCCTCACCATCCAGTTGGGTGTGGTCGTGGACCACAGCGACACCGTATACCTGGCCAAGTTCAACGGCCGCGCGTCCGGGCCGACGCCGACCGCCGTCGGACAGCGGGTGCCCGCGCACCTGACGGCCGTCGGAAAGGCACAGCTGGCATGGATGCAGACGACCACGAATCCTGACGTGGTGCGTGGACTCCAGCACACCAGCGGCGGCGAGCTGGTCCAGCGCACCACACAGAGCATCGCCTCCGACGCCAGGCTCGAGGAGGATCTCGCGAACGTTCGCGACCGCGGCGCCGCGTTCGATCACGGTGAGTGCTTCGCCGGAATCGGTTGTGTCGGAGTATCTATCGGCCCGCCAACGCACATCTACGGCAACTGCGCCGGCATCTCGGTCTGCGCGCCGGTCACCGCACTGGACTACCGCAAGCTGGTGGGGCCGGTACGGGTGGCCGCCCGTGAAATCTGGGATCGCTGCGTAGCGGCCGACTTGGCGTCCCACTAGATCCCACAGAGCCCGGGCCGCACATCGCGGCCCGGGTCCAGATTCAGGAAGCCGCCGAGGCGGTGGCGATCCGCTCGGCCATGGCCGCGGCGGCGCGGTAGGCAATGACCATTCCGGATCCGAGCGGAACGCCCGGGCCCGGGTAGACCGGTCCGGCAACCGAGGCCGAGGAGTTGCCCGCGGCGTAGAGCCCCGCGATCACCGATCCGTCGGGTCGTTCGACGGCGCCGTCGCGATCGATGACTGCGCCGCCCTTGGTGCCGAGGTCGCCGAGGACGAGTCGTACGGCGTGGAAGCCGGAACCGCGCAATGGGCGCAGGCATGGCTCGGGCGATGTCGCACCGACGAAGAACCGGCCGAACGGGTCTTCGCCGCGACCGAAATCCTCGTCCTTCCCCTTCTCGGCAGATTCGTTGAAACGCAGCACCGATGCGGTCAACCGCTCCGCGTCCACACCGATCGCGTCGGCGAGCGTGGCAATGTCGTCGGCCGTGTGCCACAGCCCGGCGGTGGAGAGCTCCTCGCGGCTGGGCGCCGGCACGCAGATGGCGGGCAGCATGTCGCCGGGCTGATCGTCGAAGATGAACCAGAAGGAGTCGCCGTGGCCGAGGAGCATCTGCTCACGCATGGCCCGGCCCATCCGGTCGTAGGGCAGCATCTCGTTGGCGAAGCGCTGGCCGGTGGCGTCGACAATGATTCCGGCCCGCACACCGAGCGTGAACGCGGCATGCCCGTTGGGAAACAGCGTGGCCGGGCACCACCACGACTGATCCATCAGATCGACTGCGGCGCCGACAGATTCGGCCAGCGCGAGAGCATCGCCGGAGCCGGTGTCCGGGTGTGAGGAGCTCCAATCGGTCGGCATGTCCTGCCACTTGGCGCGCAGCTCCGGCGAACGCTCGAATCCGCCCGCGGCGAGCAGGACTCCCCCGCGCGCCTGGATGCGGGATCGGGTGCCGTCGAGCCCGGTGACGACGACACCGGTCACCCGCCCCTGGTCGTCCTGTGCCAGTTCGGTGACACGGGTCGACAGCTTCAAGTCGGCCACACCCGACGCGTCGAGTGCGAGGACCATGCGAGCGATCCAGGCTTGGCCGCCGTCGAGCACCGACCGGTCCATCTCCACCGCAAACTGGTCGGCCGGCACCATCGGCCGGATATCGTCGAGCCGGTCGCCGACCTCCGCGGCCTCGATCGACCGCGCGAAGATGCTGCGCCCGTTCGCACTTCGGCCCGGGGCGTCGTAGTAGTCCGGGAAGGGCCGGTGCTCGAGCGGGATGCCTGCCGTGTTCTCCAAGAATTCAGCCACGATCGGCCCGGTCTCCAGGTAGGCGCGCTGCAGCTCGGAGCTGGTGCGGTCGCCGACGAGGGCCGAGAAGTAGGTCAGTCCCTGCTCGACGGAATCGTCGACGCCCTGCCGGGCGAGCACATGGTTGCCCGGAAGCCACACGCTGCCACCGGAATACGCGGATGTCCCGCCGAAGCGGTCGGTCTTCTCGATCACACAGGTCGACAGGCCGCGGTGGGTGGCCGCAAGGGCTCCCGCGAGGGCGGCCCCACCCGAGCCCACCACTACGACGTCGTACGCACTATCCCAGGTCATCGCCGACTCACTCCATTCTCTGGTCCGGGCGTGAACGGCGTCACAGTAAGGGCCGGATGTCCCCTCCGAACCCGGCCCTCCCGCTCAATGGCAGCGTTGCTACACAGGTTCGGCGGGTGGGCCGACGACCTCGATCAGGTACCCGTCGGGATCGCGGACTGCGCCGATGGTGCGGCCTGCGTGCTGGGTGAGCACCGTCGCGGGCATCTCCTCGACGCCGCCGTTGGCGCACGCGCGGGCCAGCAAGCCCGCGACGTCGGAAGTGTTGAGCACCAATTTCACCAGCATGTTTCCGTGGTCCGGTGCGCTCTGGCCCGCTCGTGGCGCGAGCAGTTCGATGCCCGCGGTGCCGGCCCGGAGGATCACGACGTCGAATGCGTCGGTGGAGAATGCCCGTTCCTCGGCGAATCCACAGCCCTCGGTATAGAAAGCGGTGGCCACGGCCAGGTTGGAGACCCGTAAAGCGGTGAGCGACAACGTGATCGGCGACGTGCTCATCGTGTCTGCGATCCGCCGTTGAAGTCCAGCGTCTGCCCGGTCATTCCCCCGGCCTCGCTCGAGGCGAGATAGGCGCAGAATGCCCCGACTTCGATGGGGTCACCGAGGCGGCCGATCGGAATTCCGGCGATGAGTCGCTCGATCTGCTCCGGTGGCATCTTCTCGACGAGATTGGCCTGCAGGCCGAGCGCGACAATATTGGCGGTGACGCCGTACTGACCCGTCTCGGCGGCCAGGTGCCGGATGAAGCCTTCGATGCCGCTCTTGCCGGTCGCGTACATCGACACGTTGATGTTCTGCCCGGTGCGGGCGCTACCCGACGAGATCTGCACGACGCGACCCCAACCGGCGTCACACATCCCGTCGATCACCGCTTTGATGCAGTTCATCGCGCCGTAGATGTTGAGATCGATGGACGGCGGCCACTGCTCCGGAGCCAGTTCCCGAAACGGCTTCGCAACCCGGTCCTCGGCGACCCCCGCATTGTTGACCAGGATGTCGACGTGCCCGCCCAGCTCGGCTTCGGCCGAGCGCACGGCCTCCACGGTCGCCGCGTAGTCGGTGACGTCGAATGCCCGGACGATCGCCCTGTTGCCCTCGTCTGCAATGGCCGCCGCCACCCGCTCCGCACGATCGGCGTGCAGATCGTTGACGATGACGGTCGCCCCCTGCCGAGCGAGCACGGTGGCGATTCCCTCCCCCACGCTCTGCCCCGCACCGCTGACCAGGGCGATTCGCCCATCCAACTCGAACACGAGAGTTCACCTTTCGTCGATTCCGCCATCACTACCGGGGATGGCGTCCCGTCCTTGGCAGACTCGCCGAGCGCGGTCCACATTGTCAATCATTATTGGATTTTATTTTGGATCCAATCTGCTACGGTGGCGCTCATGACGACCGACACACCCGTCGACGCCCCGTCCGAACCGCCGGTCCTTACCGAGTTCGCCGACGGGGTCGCCCAGCTGACCCTCAACAATCCGCGGCGCAAGAATGCGATCAATCTGGAGATGGCCGCGCTCATCGACGAGTTCTGCACTCGCGTTGAAACCGATTCCGGTATCGGGGCCGTGGTGGTGCGCTCGGTCGGCGAGTACTTCTGCAGTGGCGCTGACACCAGGGATCTGGCGGCATCCTCGGCCGATCCGGCCTCACCGGAAGCCGTGCGCCGCACCTCCGCGGTGTACGGCGCGTTTGTCCGGGTGGGTTCGCTGCCGGTTCCCACCATCTCCCGGGTCGTCGGCGGGGCGGTCGGCGCCGGGCTCAACCTCGCCCTGGCCACCGATCTCATGGCCGTCACGCCGGAAGCGCACCTGGACAGCGGCTTCCTCGCTCGCGGAATCCATCCCGGCGGTGGGCATCTCGCGTTGCTCGGCCGTGCGGTCGGCTGGTCGGGAACCATTGCGCTCGCAGCCTGCGGGCAGTCGCTCACCGGCTCCGAAGCCGTCGCGCGAGGGCTGGCCCAACTGGCGGCCGAGGAGCCCGAACTCGATGCCCGTATCGCTGAGCTCACCAAGCCCGCCGCCGCCGACCCCGAACTCACCCGCCGCATCATGAGCAGCGCCCGCCTCGAGCTCGGCCCGCCGGCGGTGAGCTGGGCCTCGGCGCTCGAGATCGAACGCGGAGTGCAGATGTGGTCGATGTCGCGCAAGGGACAGGCGTCGTGGTCGTCGCGGGGTCCGGGCCGATGAGCGAAATCTCAACCGTGCCAGGCACTTCCGAAGCGACATCGGGAATCGACCGGCTGCGCGGGGAAATCCGGGCGTTTCTCCGCTCGGAAATCGACAAAGGCTCCTTCACCCCGGCGCCCGACAACTGGATGAGCGGATTCGACCCCACTTTCAGCGCCGAGCTGGGGCGGCGCGGATGGCTCGGTATGACGATGCCCGAACGCTATGGCGGGCAGGGACGCTCGCTGCTCGAACGTTTCGTCGTCACCGAGGAGCTGCTGGCCCACGGCGCACCGGTCGCCGCGCACTGGATCGCGGACCGGCAGATGGCGCCGGGCATCCTCGCCAATGGCACCGAGGAGCAGAAACGACGCTATCTGCCCGGCATCGCCGCGGGTGAACTGTTCTTCGCGATCGGCATGAGCGAACCCGATGCAGGATCGGATCTGGCCGCGGTGCGAACGAGAGCGGTCGCCGACGCCGACGGATCGTGGACGATCAGCGGGACCAAGGTGTGGACCACCGGCGCGCACGTCGCGCACGCGATGGTGCTGCTGGCCCGCACCGACGGCAGCCCCGGCGACCGTCACACCGGTCTGTCGCAATTCCTGGTCGATCTCGACCACCCCGATATCGAGGTGCGCCCGCTACGCAGCATCGACGGCGGCCGTCATTTCAACGAGGTCGTCTTCCACGACGCCCGCGTCAGCGCGGACGCCCTGCTCGGACGCCGTGGTGCGGGGTGGGCACAGGTGATGAGCGAACTCGCCTACGAACGCTCTGGGCCCGAGCGCTATCTGTCGACGATGCCGCTGCTGCGGGCCTGGGCGGAGAACTTGCGCCATGCCGGAGCCACTCCGCGTCAGCGCACTGTTCTCGGTGAACTCACCGCGCAGGCATGGGCATTGCGGAGGATGTCGCTGGCCGTCACCGCCGAACTGACCGCGGGCCGTAGACCCGATGTGCTCGCGGCGATCGTCAAGGATCTCGGCTCGACCTTCGAAGGCGATGTGGTGGAGGCGATTCGCGCCTGCGCCGACGTGCAGCCCCGCCGCGACGGCGGCGACCCGTTCGCCCGATTGCTGGCCGCCGCCGTCCTGCACATCCCCGCGTTCACCCTGCGCGGCGGAACGAACGAGATCTTGCGCGGAATCGTCGCGCGTGGAATGGGACTGCGATGACTCATCCGAATGCCGAACTGGTCACGGTCGTGACCGAGATGATCGATCGCGTCGGAATCGACACGGCCACTCCGGCTGTCGGCCTCGATCAGGCAGTGTGGGACGCGCTGGCCGAGGCCGGATTCACCGAGATAGGCATCCCCGAAGCACGGGGCGGCAGCGGCGGCACGACAGCCGATGCCCTGTCGGTGGTGCACGCCGCCGCCGAACGGGGATCGAACACCATGCTGATCGAGCACACTGTATTGGCCGGACCGCTGCTGGCCGACTGCGCCGGCACCGCACCGACGGGACCCAGCACCGTGGCGATCGCCGATAAGCGTTGCGGCGTACGCGAAGTCGACGGCGTCCTCGTGCTCGACGGCGTCGTCACCGGCGTCGTGCACGGGCGCGACGCCGCCCGCCTCGTCGTACTGTTCGAGCCCACGGCCGCGGGCGAGCGCGCATCGATCGCGATCGTCGCCACCGACGCCGCAGGGGTCCACGTGCAACCTGGAACCGATCTGCTCGGCGCGGCACTCGACGACTACCGGTTCGACTCGACGCCCGTGGAGCTGTACGTCGAATCACCGTTCGGTGCAGCAGAACTCGAAGAACGCGGCGCTCTGGCCTATGCGGTGGCGATGGCGGCGACCGCCGGCGCCGTGCGCGACCGCACCCTGCGCTACGCCGCCGAACGCATCCAGTTCGGCCGTCCGCTGGCCAAATTCCAGGCCATCCAGCAACGTCTCGCTGGTCTCTCCGCTCGCGCCGCGCTGATGGGCGCCGCAGCCGCTGCCGCTGCCGAGACTGTTGACGGCGCCTCTCTACAACGCCGAGCGGCGATCGCCGCCGCGAAGGTGGTGACCTCGGTATCGGCTCGCGAGGTCGCCGCCGCCGCGCATCAGATCCACGGGGCGATCGGATTCACCGCCGAGCACAGCCTGGGACGATTCACCACCGCCCTGTGGGGTTGGCGAGAGCGCCACGGATCCGAGGAGTACTGGTCCGGTGTGCTTGCCGGTCAGATCCTCGACGAGGGAGCCGACCTGTGGGATGTCGTCGTCGGCGCCGAAAGTCCCGTCGAACACACTGTCGCAGAAGGAAATTCACTATGAGCACCATCTCGCCCGTCCCCGCCGAGACCGGCGACGAGGTGCGCGTCGACGGGCGCGCGGCCTGGCGCGCCGCGGACACCGCCACCGGCAACGGAGTGCTGACCGGCCTGCGCGTGCTGGACCTGAGCCGCGTGCTGGCCGGCCCGTACACCGCTCAGATGCTGGCTGACCAGGGCGCCGAGGTGATCAAGGTGGAGGCACCCGCGGGCGACGAAACCCGAGGGTGGGGACCGCCTTTCGTGGATTCCGGCACCAGTAGCGCCTATTACGGCAGCCTCAACCACAGCAAGGACAACATCTGCCTGGATCTGCGCGCTCCCGAGGGACGCGAGATCCTCGGCCACCTCCTCGACGGCGCCGATGTGGTCATCGAGAACTTCAAGGCGGGCACGATGGCCCGCTGGGGATTCGATTTCGAGACGGTGCTCACCCAGCGGCACCCGAAGCTGATCTATTGCCGCATCACCGGATTCGGAGTCGACGGCCCGATGGGCGGTCTGCCCGGCTACGACGCGGTGCTGCAATCCTTCGGCGGCCTGATGAGCATCAACGGCTACCCCGACGGCAACCCACTGCGTGTGGGCGTGCCGATCGTCGATATCGTCACCGCCAACCTGGCCGTCAACGGCATCCTGCTCGCACTGCTGGAGCGCGACCGCAGCGGAGAAGGGCAGCTGGTCGACATGACGCTGCTGGACGCGGTCATCTCCGTCCTGCATCCGCACGCGGCCAACTGGATCGCCAACGGCACAGTCCCCCAGCGAACGGGCGATTTCCATCCGACCGTGGTCCCCTACCAGGTCTTCCGCGCCGCCGACGGCGACTTCTTCGTCAGTGCGGCCAATGATCGTCAATTCCGTTCGCTGACACAGACTCTCGGGGTCCCCGAGCTCGCCGACGACCCGCGCTTCGCGTCCAACGCGCAGCGATACGCCCACCGGGAGGACCTTGTCGCGCTGCTCGGCGAGCGGATCGCCACCTGGACCCGGGCCGACCTGGCCACCCGCCTGGAAGCGGCCGGTGTCGCGGCCAGCGCGGTGCATACCGTCGACGAAGCCCTGCGGTCCCCGCAGGCACGCCATCGCGACCTGTTCATCGAGAAACCGGACTATCGCGGCGTCGGGGTGCCGATCTCACTGAGCCGCTCGCCCTCCCGGCGGCCGCGCCCCGCGGTGCCACGCGGCGCCGACACCACCGTGGTGCTGGCGGCGATGGGATACCCCGCCGAGCGGATCGCCGACTTGCGTTCGGCTGGTATCTTCGGAGACCCGTGAGCAGCCCAATCGAAAGTGTCACGCAGACGGATCCAGGCCGCGGAGTCGGCCAGGCCGCCGTGCGGGTGGTCGCGGAACTGGAACGGATGATCGTGACCGGCGAATTGTTGCCCGGTCAGCCGATCCGTCAGGTGCTGATGGCCGAACGCCTCGGGGTCAGTCGGCTGCCGATCCGTGAGGCCCTGCGCCATCTGGCCGCGGAAGGCCTGGTGGAGCACGAACACAATGTGGGCTACACGGTGGCGCGGCTGCAGCAGTCGGACTTCGACCAGATCTACCTGATGCGAGCCGTCCTGGAACGCGAGGTGCTGCTGTCGCTTCCGGCGTTTCCCGCCGAGGTCCTCGCCGAGGTCGCCCGCGCCGCCGAACTGGTGGTCGAAGCCGCCCAGCAGGGCGATGTACTCGCGATGCGACTACAGAACCACGCCTTCCATTTCGCGATCTTCGAACGATCCCCGCTGAATCTGGTAGTCGCCGAGATCCGCCGCCTGTGGACGTTGGCGATGCCCTATCACGCCGCCTACCTGTACGACCCGGCCGCGCGCGCTCGCGTCGTGGCCGAACACGACCAGATGATCGAAGCGTTGACCCGCCACGACAACGCGCGGCTCGTCGAATTGATGAACGAGCACCGGCGCGGTGGGGAGACCAGTACCGGGATGATGTTGCGCGCCACGCGTTCCGCAGCCGATCCCGCCGTTCCGAGGAGTGAACCGTGACCGCATCGACCGGATATCAGTCTTACCGCTTCGCGTGGGATCCCGACGTCGCCGTCATCGTGGACAGGGTGCGGGCGGGCACGTCCGGCCCCATGCACGCCATCGGCGTCGAGGCTGCACGCAGCGCCCTGGAATCCATTGTTCGCCCGCCGGGTCCGCAGATGCGTACCGTGCGCGACACCTCCTTCGACGGACCGCACGGCGCCGTTCCGGTCCGCGTCTACCATCCCCTGACCGCCCCGGAAACCGAAGCGCCCGCGCTGGTTTGGTATCACGGCGGCGGGATGATCATGGGCACACTGCAGTCCTTCGACCGGCTCGCTCGCGATGTCGCCGATGCGACCGGGGCGGTGTTGTTCAATGTCGACTACCGTCTCGCGCCCGAACACCGCTTCCCGGTGGCCAACGACGAGGCCTACGCCGCGTTGCGGTGGGTAGTCGACACCACCGCGGACTGGGGCGTCGACCCGGCCCGGATCGGGGTCGGCGGCGACAGCGCGGGAGGCGGGCTGGCAGCGGCGACCGCCTTGCGCAGCCGTGACGAGAGCGGCCCGGCCATCGCCCAGCAGGTGCTGTTCTATCCCGGCGTCGAACGCCGCACCGACCGGCCCTCCATGCGCGAATTCGGCGGCTCGCCGTTCCTCACCGCTGAGGACATCGACTGGATGAAGAGCCTCTATCTGGGCCCGGATCCGGCAGCCGACAACGCGTATGGTGTTCCGGCACTTGCGGATTCCCTGGCCGACCTGCCCCCGGCTGTCATCGCCGTCGGCTACGCCGACCCGATCCGCGACAGTGTCGAGGCATACGGCGATCGCCTACGCGAGGCCGGCGTGCCGACGGTGCAGATGCGCTATCCGGGTGTGGGCCACGGCTTCGCCATGCAGGCTCCCTCGGTTGCCCGTGGTCGGGCGGCGATCGCGGAAGTGGGTGCGGTGGTTTCCGCACGCTTCCGAATGGGGCGCTGATCGGCGACCGATGGTGTTGGAAAACAGTGAAGGCGGGCCATCGGCCCGCCTTCACTGCTTTCGAAACGGTTGCTAGCTCCGCACCGGAGCCAGCAGCTTCTTCAGCGGAACCGTGGCGTCGGCCAGCGCCGCCGGGCCGGGTTGATGGCCACGGCTCAGCGCTGCCCGCAGAACCACGAAATCCGCGGGCGAATTCAGGCATTCGGCGGCGACGAGGGCGTCGTCGGCGAAGTACAGGGCCACCCGACGCTGCGGCCGTTGTGGATCCACCCGGACCAGCATGGACGTGTGCCCGCCGATCAGGCCGACGATCTGCAGCTTCTGATCGCCTTGATCCGACCAGAACCACGGGGCAGCCGGCTGCGGGGAAGGCTCGCCCAGCAGCACCGCGGCGGCCTTGTTCGCCTGCTCGATCGCGTTGTCCACCGATTCGAGCCGGTAGCGGACACCGGACCCGGACACGTGCGTCGCACAGTCGCCGATGGCGAGCGTCCAGCCGTCGGAGGCCAGACACTGTTCGTCGACCACGATCCCGCCGTCGCGTTCCAAACCGAGTTGTTCGGCGAGCTCGGTGCGCGCCTCCGCGCCGATGCCCACCACCACCGTCGCGGCCGGGATCTCCCGGCCGCTCTCGAGTCGCACCGCGTGAACACGGTTGTCGCGGTGCGTGATCGAGACCGGAAGGTCCCCGAGCACGACGTCGGTCGCCATCGCCCGATGGGCGGCGAGCAGGGTGGCGGCCGTGTCCGCACCCACCGCCCGGGCCAGCAGCCGCTCCCCCGCCTCGATCACGGTCACCTCGGCGCCGAGGGCGCGCGCGGTGGCGGCGACCTCCAGACCGACGAACCCGCCACCGATGACGACAACGGGCCCGGCGGGCACCCGTGCGGCGAGTGATCGGGCATCGTCCAGATCACGCAGCACGAGCACATCGCGATGATCGGCGCCGGGCAGCCGCAGCCGCCTCGGCCGTGCCCCGGTGGCCAGCACCAATCGATCGAATCCCCGGATCACCGCGTTGCCCTCGCGGCGGAATCGCATGGCGACACCGTGCGGTATCCGCTCGACGTACTCGACCCGAGCCCCGGTGATCAGCTCTATCTTGTTGTCCCGGTAATGATCCGGTTCCCGCAGCAGCACCGATTCACTGGTGGCCTTGCCCTCGAGCCACGCCTTCGACAGCGGCGGGCGCTGATACGGCAGGTGCGGTTCGTGCGAGATCAGCGTGAGCTCGCCGGTGTAGCCGCCGCCACGCAGGCGATCGGCGAGCTGTACTCCGGCGTGGGAGGCGCCGACCACCACGATGCTGCGCGGCCGCACCGACACTCCCGGCTCGTCTTTGGATGCGCCCATCGTTCAGACCTGCTCGTCGGGGATGATGACGTGCAGGTCGAGTCCGTCCGACAGTGTCAGCTGGCACGACAGCCGGGAATTGTCCTCGCGATCGGAGGCCGTGCAGTCGAGCATCTCGTCCTCGTCCTCGGAGGGCTCCGGGAAGTACCGCAGTTCCGCGGGCTCGAGATACACGTGGCACGTCGCGCACGACAAGGTCCCGCCGCACTGGCCGACGATGCCGTTCACGCCGTTCTTGACTGCCGTGGACATGACCGAATCGCCTGCGGCGCCGTCGACGACCCGCACCGCGCCGTCGGGCTGGGTGTAGAACACTTTGGGCATCGATACGCTCCTACCAGGTCACCGGTAGGTCGACGATCGGCTGGGTGAGGTTGTCCATGTCGACGACCGCCTCGCCGTCGAGGGCCAACCCGGGTAGCCGCTTGAACAGCTCCGCGAGCCCGACCTGCATCTCCATCCGCGCCAGCGGCGCGCCGAGGCAGTGGTGCAGTCCGTAGCTCAGAGTCAGATGCGGATTGTTGCTGCGCGTGATGTCGAACGCGTCGTCACGGTCGAGGGCCACCCCGTCGTGTGCCACCGCCGCGGGGTCGAACAGCACGGCCTCGCCGCGCGCGATCACCTGACCGTCGATCTCCACGTCCTCGGTCGCTACGAACGGCACCATCCCGCCGCCACCGGCGACCTTGTTGCCCAACGCCATTCGACCGTGGCGAAGGACCTCCTCGACCGCGGTGGGCGCGATGGCGTCCGGATCCCGCAGGAATAGCTCGAGCTGGTCGGGATTTCGCAACAGCGAGAGGACGCCGGCGCATATGAAGTTGGCCGTGTTGTCGAAGCCGCCGATGATCAGTACCAGCGCGATCGGAAGGATCTCACCGTCGGTGAGGCTGTCGTCCTTGTCGCGGGCATTGGCCAGATCGCTGAGCAGATCCTCGCGCGGGTTCTTCCGGCGTTCCTCGATCAGCGCCATCATGTACACGACCAGTTCGGTCATGTTGGCGACGGCTTCCTCTTGGGGCATGTTCGCCACCGCGAGCGTCGCGGAACTCCATTTCTGGAACTTCGCCCGGTCCTCCGGCGGCACACCGAGCAGGTTGGCCAGCATCTGGATCGGCAGCGCGACCGCGTAGTCGTGCACCAGGTTCGTCGGTGCGCCCTTGGCGACCATCTCGTCGATGAGATGGTTGGCGAACTCGATCGCCGAATCCCGCATCGCCTTCACCCGTTTGGGCGAAATGGAGCGCTGGACGAGTTTGCGCAGCTTGGTGTGGTGCGGAGGATCCTCGAATTGCAGTGTGGTCCTGAGGAAGTCGGGGAATTCGACGAAGTAGGGCACCACGCGCTCGCCGGTACGGAACGGTTCCCGGACGAAACGCCCGTCGCTCAGCATCTGGCGAGCGGCGGCATTGCGGTGAATGACCCAGACGTCGCCACCGTAGGGCATGGTCATCTTCGTCATCGGCCGCTCGGCGGCGATGGCCCGATACCGGGCGACCGCGTCCTGCGGCGGCACCGGTTCGAAGGGGTAGTCGGTCGGCGTGACCGTATCGGTTGTACTCATCAGCGGAATCCAGTCAGGAGTGCGGGGGCGGATCAGGAGACCGGCATCTGCGCCGGAGCGACGACCTGCGGCGTGGCGTCGGGGGTGATCGCCACGATCTCGTCGATCCGTTCAGCGACGGTTTCGACGGTCAGGCCGGGATCGTGGATGCCCACGGTGTTGACCAGCGCCAGCCGGTTCACGATGCCGCCGGCCACATTGAACACCTCACCGTTGATGTTGCTGCTGGGGTGCAGCAGATAGGCCACCACCGGAGCGATGTGCTCGGGCAGCAGCGAGGTGCGCATGTACTCCATGATCTCCGGGGACAGCGTGTCGGCTGCGGCTTCGGCCATCCGGGTGCCCGCGCCGGGAGCAACCGCGTTCACCTTGATCCCCTTCGCCAGACCTTCGAGTGCGAGGTTGCGGGTCAGGCCGAATACCGCGCCCTTGGAACCGCCGTAGTGCGACATTCCCGGATTGCCCAGCATCGCTTGGGAAATGGTGTTGACGATGCTCGGCGCTTCGGCCTTCGTCAGGTGCGGCCACGCCGCCCGACACACACGCAACGTGCCGAAGTAGTGCACATCGAGATGGCGTTGGTACTCCTCGTCGGGCACCTCGTCGAACGGCGCGGTGCGCACGATGCCGGCGTTGTTCACCACGCTGGTCAGCCCTCCGTAGTGGGAGACCGCCGTCTCGACGAGGGCGCGAGCGCCGTCCTCGGTGGCGACGTCGGCGGCGCAGGCGACCGCTTTGCCACCGGCGGCGGTGATCTCGGCGACCACCTGCGCGGCGGGATCGTCACCGTCCACGCCGGAACCGTCGATGCGTGCGCCGAGATCGCCGACCACGACCGAGGCGCCACGAGCGGCGAGCAGCAGCGCGTACGCCCGGCCGATGCCCCGGCCCGCGCCGGTCACGATAACGATGCGGTCGCTGAAATCCAGTGTTGCCATTGTCTTTTCCTCGAGCTCTGTGAATTCGGTGGGCGGGTCAGGGGCGGGTGTCGCCGCCGTGCTGCGGCACATCCGCCACCCAGATGCCGCCAAGCGCTTCCCGGGCGGACTTCTCGAAGTCGAAGACCTCGAAGCCGGCGGTCAGGTAGAGGGTGCTGCGGTCGTCGCCGCCGAGCAGGCAGGCGGAGGCAATGCCGTTCTCCAGGGGCAGCGGAACCGCGTCGGTGATGCCCTCCTCGGTGAAGCGCACGACAAAGCCGCCGCCCGGCAGGGCCGCCCACACGCCACCTTCGGCGTCGAGGCCGATCCCGTCCGGCATGAAGGGGCAGGCGGCGAATTGCCGAGGATTGGACAGCGCGCCGTCGGCGGCGCGATCCATCACGGTGATCTTGTATGCCATCACCTCGGCGGTGTAGACCCGGGTGCCGTCGGCGCTGATGGCGATTCCGTTGGCGCACAGCAGCGGACCGACCTTCTCCGGGGTCCCGACGGTGCCGTCCGGCTCCACCACGATCAACGGTGACGGCGTGGGTTCCTCGCCCTTGAACAGGTCGAAACCGAGCTGTGTGATGTAGGCACGGCCGTCGGCATCGACCACCATGTCATTGGCGGCTGCGGGGCAGTGCGCAGAGATGTCGGCGTACACCGACAGGTCCTCGGGTCCCGCTCCGCCGTGGATCAGCACCAGCTTCTCGTGCATCGATACCACGATCAGCCGACCATCGGGCAGCCAGCCGAATCCGCCCAGCACGATCGGGACGTCGGTGTCGGCGGCCCGGGCGTTGGCGTCGATGACGACGGTGGCGTTGCCGTCCGCGTCCAGAGTCTTCAGCGTTCCGGTGTACATGTCCGAGAACCAGAAGGTGCCCTCGTGCCATCGCGGGCACTCCGGCCAGGAATATCCGGTCGAGATCCTGCGAGCCTCGTGGGTCGGGGCTTTGGCCGCGGCCACGGCCGTGGCGACGATGTCGACGGGATTGGTCATGATGGGCCCTCCAGCAACGGTGATAGGGACGGAAAGTCGGTGTGACCGTGGCGATTTCGATGCCGCGGCACACACCTGCCACGGCTACCGGCGGATGCGACGGCGATGGCTTGCCAGGTCCGGTGCACCGAGTTCACGGCGGTGAACTGCGTCACAGGTGCATGGCATGTCAGGACGATAGGTTTCCGCGATCCGCGTCAGCCGACGCTCTCCCATTGAGCGGGAGAGCTCCATGAGGGCGTTCCGCCGACCACGTCGTAATCGCTCCCGGGACGTCGAATCGGCGCGGCGCCGAGCTGCCGTGACCATGCCAAGGCCCTCGATCCCGGCCACAGGATCGAGGGCTGTCTACGACGGATTCACAACGTCGCCCGATATATGTTGGGCGGCAATGTCGTTAGCGTTCAGGACACGGATTCGGCCGCTTCCTCGGCGACCGCTCCGAGGTACGCCCGCTCGATCCGTTGCGGATCTTCCCGCAGCACGGCCGCCGTATCGGAATCGGCGACCGTCCCGTGCACAAGAATCGTGCCATGGTCGGCGACACCCAATGCCAGCTGCACGTGCTGTTCGACCAACAGCACGCTCATGCCCGCGTCGGCGAGAGTGCGCAGCACCGCGAGGATCTCGGCCACGATAACCGGGGCGAGACCCATGCTCAGCTCGTCGATGAGCAATACCTTGGGCCGCTGCAGGATCGCGCGTCCGATGGCCAACATCTGCTGTTCGCCGCCGGATAATCGACCGGCGTCGACCGACAGCCGCTTCTCCAACGCCGGAAAGTACTCGAGAACCTCGGCGACCGCGGAACCTCGCCGACCTCGCTCGGTGACCGCGAGCAGCAGATTCTGCCGAGTACTCAACTGCCGGAACAGCGCCCGGTCATCAGGGACCAGCACCATCCCGGCGCGCACGGCGACCCGGGGACTACCGCCGACGAGATCGCGCCCGTCGAGGCGGACTTCACCACCCGCCCGCGGCAGTAGTCCGGCCAGAGTCGTCAGCAGGGTGGTCTTGCCCGCGCCGTTCGGCCCCAGCAGACATGTGATCTCTCCGGCGTGCAGGTTCAGATCCACGCCGCGCAAGCACGGTCGCTGCTCCAGATAGCCCGCGCTGAGATCGCGACATTCCAAGACGGTCATGGCTCATGCCTCCTGGCTGGTGAGTTCGCCGGTCCGCGGGTCGGCCGCAGTGTCGGCCGCCGCGTTCGCGGGACCGCCGAGGTAGGCCCGCAATACCTCCGGGTGCGTCCGGATCGACTCCGGTGGGCCGCTGGCGATGACCCTGCCCAGGTCGAGCACGATCACCCGGTCACAGATGGTGAGCACCAACTCCATATCGTGATCCACCAGCAGGATGGCCGTGCCCTCGTCGCGAACAGAGCGCAATCTCTGCCCGAGCCAACGGCTTTCGTTGCTGTCGAGACCGGCGGCCGGTTCGTCGAGAAGCGCCACGGTCGGCACTGCCGCCAGCACGCGCGCCATCGAGACCAGCTGTCGCTGCCCCTGTGACAGCGAGGCGGCGGTGACGTCTGCCATACCGCTCAGCCCCAGCACCGACAGGACCCGTGAAACACGCTGGGAAACAGGCAGTTTCGACTGCGACCTGGAGGCGCCGACCTGGACGTTCTCCGCGACGGTGAGGTCGTCGTAGAGTTCCACGTCCTGGAAGCTGCGGCCCAGACCCGATCGGCTGCGCCGATGCGGCGGGGTTCCGGAGATCGCGGCACCATTCAGGGTGATCGCACCGCCTGCCGAGGCGAAGCCGGTGACCGCGTCGATCAGGGTGGTCTTGCCCGCACCGTTCGGCCCGATCAGACCGACGATCTCACCGGGGAACACTTCGAAGGTGACATCCGATACCGCGGCCACCGCGCCGTAGGAGACGCTCACTCCCTCGACCGACAGCAGCGGGGTGTCCGGGTGGCGGTGCGGCGGAGCTTCCACCACCGCCTCGCCGGGCGGGATGCGTTCCGCGCGCCGGAGTTCGGGCCACCGGATGCGCGGCAACTTGTCGGCGATGCCGTCCGGGTTGGTCATCACGGTGACGATGAGCAACACGCCGCTGAGTACCGCGTAGTAGTCACCAATGTGCAGGAAGCGATCGACCAGCAGGTACACCACGCCGCCCGGAGCCATGACACCGGCGAGGATCGCGCCGGTGATCGAGGTGACACCCGCGATGTACATGACCGCGAACAATCCGATCCCCGCGAAGACCGTGAACGGCTCCGGCGTGGCCAGCCGTTGCTGGTATCCGAGCAGCGCGCCCGCCAGTCCCGCGATGAACGCGCCGATCGCGAAGGTGATCAGCTTGGTGCGCGCGACATCGATTCCCGCGGCCGCCGCCGACCGCTCATTGGCCCGGACGGCGAGCATGTCGGTGCCGAGGCCGCTGCGCCGCAGCCACGCCACGGCCAGCCCGGCCAGGGTGAGAACGAGAAGACAGAGCAGCCCGAACGCGATCCGCGGATACGCATGTCCCACACCGATTCCGAGGTCGACTCCGAACAGCCGTGGCGTATCGATCGTCGCGCCGGCGACGCCTCCATTGAGCCCGGGATTTCGGAACCAGAACGCCTCCACGAACATCGCCAGGGCCAGGGTCACCACTGTGAGCGGCAGGCCGCGTACCCGCAGCGCGGGCACCCCGACCACCACGCCCACCATGGTCGCGAACAACGCGGACAGGATCGGTGCGAACGGAAACCCTATTCCCAGATGCTGATTCACTACGCTCAACGCGTACGCCGAGACGCCTGCCAAGGTGAGCTGGGCGAGCGAGATCTGGCCCGCGTACCCGGTGACCACCACCTGCGACAGGGCCAGCACCCCGAAGATGATGCTGCTGACGACGGCCGCACGATAGCTGCCCGAGGTCGCCGTCAACGCCACCACGGCCCCGACCAGGGCGAGCCCCGCGGGAATCACGATGTGGTCGGGTCTCGGTGCGCGGCCGAGCGATTTACGCACCACGCTGCCGCGGTCGGGCAACGGCTGTCCCTTCACGACCAGGAAGCCCAGAATGAGGAGTAGCGAAATCCCTTCGGCGGTACCGGAATCCGGCATCCAGCTGTAGAGTCCGCGCAAGTTCGTGGCCTCGGCCTGCAGTGCTCCGATCGCGATGCCCGCCGCGACGGTCAGCCAGATCGATCGGAAGTTGCCGACCAGGGTGGCCGCCAGCGCGGGCACGATGAACATCGAGTAGGCGACGGGATTGAGCGCCACCAGCGGCGCGATGAGGATGCCGCCCAGGCCCGCGACCACCGAGGACAGCGCCCAGTTGCTGAAGGCGATCCGGTCCGGTGACAGCCCGGTCAGGTATGCGCCCTTCTCCGACTCTGCTGCTGCTTCGGTCGCGACACCGAAGCGGGTGAAGCGGAAGACGACCGTGGCGACGATGGCGATGCCGAGGATCGACACCGCGAGCCAGATCCGGTCGGTGGGCACGGTCCGGCTTCCGATGTGGAAGGTGTTGAGCGCGAAGATGGGCCGGACCGCGACCAGCCCGGTGCCGACCCGCTGAGCGATCATCGCCTGGATCACGATCATCAACCCGATCGACGCGACCGCCTTCGCCACCACTGAGGCTGTGCGCATCGGGCGGAACACCAGCGCGTAGCAGAGCACTCCGAGGACGGCGGCGAAGGCCAGTGAGATCGCCATGGCCGGGAGGAGGCCCAGCGGCCCACCGAGATGGATCGATTTGGGCAGTCCCGGTATCGGAACCAGCAGCTCTCCCTTGCGGAGCAGGGCATAGGTGTAGGCGGTGTACAGCGCGACCGTGCCGGTCGCGAAGTTCACCACACCCGAGCTCTTGAACGTCATCACGAGCGCGAGCCCGATCGCCGCGTACACCGCCCCGTTTCCGAGGCCGAGTACGAGGTAGGAAAGATGGTCTGTCATGGCGGTCTCTCTGGTCGAATCTCCTTGTCGCCTGGGTTATCCGGTCACTTCGAGGTTGACGGGGACGCCCTTGTCGTTGAGCGTGCCGATCAGCATCTGACGCGAGCAGATCGAGGGCATCTGCGGCACGGCCGTGCCGTCGCAGGTGAAGGTGACCCCGCCTCCGGCGGGCATCTCGACGTTCTTGGCGGCCTTCAGCACCTGAGCGATCCCCGCCGCATCGGCTTGGCCCTGCAGGTTCTTGGCGGCTCCCGCCAGAGCCATGACGAGCTGGTAGCCCGATGACGCAGCGCCGGTGACATTCGCGTCCGGGGCGTACTTCTGCAGCACCGAGCGGTAGAGCACCGAATCCGGCCGGTCCGACAGGTAGTCGGTCGCGGTGATACCGATGCTGCCCTTGACCGCGTCCATACCGATGATGTTCGTGACGGAGGGATCCAGACAGGTCGGGATGTAGACCTTCTGCACATTCGGATCTGCGGTCAATACGGCCTTGTACACCGAGGCGCACGTACCGGCATCGGCCATGACGCTGATCCCGTCCGGCTTCGACGACAAGCCCGAGGTGACGAGCGGGGTCGGGTCCGGTACGCCCAGCGCGATCGGCACGACCTGGAACGCAACACCGAAGCCCTGGAAGATCGGAGCCCCCATCGCCTTGATCATGGCGCCGATCCCTCCGCCGTCACTGGCGAAGAGCGTGAACGACTTCATGTTCTGTTTCTTGGCCGCCGCAGCCATGGCGGTCAGCGTTCCGGGCAGACCGGCCGACAGCGACGAGGACTGCGGTGAGGTCAGCTCATCCGCCGACACGCCGTTCAGGGTGATGTACGGGATTGCCGCCCCGGCGACGATCGGGACGATCGCCGGCCCCTGCGAGGTTCCCGGTGACAGCACGGCCGCGACCTTCTGCTCCACCAATTCGTTGGCACACTTGGTCGCCGAGGTCGGCTCCTCCTGCTGTTTGCAGACCACGAGGTCGATCGGATGACCGGCGAGGCCGCCACCGTTCTTGTTCACGTACTCGGCCGCCGCCTGAGCACCCTCGCGCATCTCCGGAATCGAGACGACGGCGCCGCCCTCGGTGGAGATGAATCCGATCTTCACCGGTGCCCCGGCGGCGGGGTTGTCCGGTAGCGCGGTGGTGGACGCGCCTGCCACCGCGCTGTTGTTCGATCCGTTGTCACTGCTGCACGCGGTGACCCCCAGTGCCCCCAGCAGGGCCAAAGCGCTGATTCCGGCTAGTGCGCGCCGGTGGCGAGCATGTCCGCCAAGTTTCATGATCCGAACTCTCCTTACTGACGAGGAGAGGCCGCGCCTAGTGTTCCCCGGCATACCGGACTCCTCGCATGACGTGCATCACAGTCGATGACAGCGGCGATTATGTGCGGATCGAAGACGGGGTCGCCGATGGCGATTCCCGTCCACCGGGAAGGGCGGCGAGAATTTCCGCCCGCGCCCCGGGTCGAGGCAACCTACGTGATCCACTTCACGAATCGAGGTCGATGTGCCACTATTTTCAAATTGAAATAGCGACGTCAGTGCGTTGCCGTCGTCAGCGAGGAGCACAGCATGACCATGACACAGGAGATCCCTCCGGCCGAGGTGAACACTCCCAGCAACATCCTCGACCGAATGACTCTCGTCCTCGACGCCTTCGACGGGCATGAGAGCCTCGGGTTGACGGAGATCGTGAACCGAACCGGGCTTCCCAGCTCATCCGCGCATCGGATGCTCGACCGCCTGGTCCGCCTGCGCTGGCTGCACCGCGAAGGCCGCAGCTACAGCCTCGGCATCCGACTGGTCGAACTCGGCTCGCTGGCCGTCCATCAGGATCGGGTGCACGCGGCCGCCCGCGAACACCTGCACCATCTCTATCGCGCCACCGGAATGGTGGTGCACCTCGCGGTCCTCGACGGCGACGACGTGGTGTACCTGGACAAGATCGGCGGGCGGCTGGCGCCGCAGGTGCCGACGC
Source organism: Nocardia sp. NPDC004123 (assembly GCF_053603795.1). Lineage (NCBI taxonomy): Bacteria > Bacillati > Actinomycetota > Actinomycetes > Mycobacteriales > Nocardiaceae > Nocardia > Nocardia sp. NPDC004123. The sequence continues at coordinate 357,914 of NZ_JBSGGG010000003.1, read as the reverse complement.
GGATCGGTGGCCGACTGCCCGCCGCGCGCACGGCCCTGGGCAAGGCGCTGCTGGCATACCGGGATCACGACGAACCCGGCGGCGAGCTGATCCGGGAACTCGGATACGCAGTCGAGCGCAGTGGAACGCCGAGCGGCTTCGGATGCATCGCGGCTCCGATCGGAGAGGTAGGCGAGGCCAACACCGCGGTATCGATCTGCGGTCCCCGCACTCACATGAGTTTCGACAGCCGTCTGACGACGCCGGTCCAGCTCACCGCCGCCGCCATCGTGCGCAGCCTCAACATCGGCCGATTCGTCACCCCGACCCTGCAGCGCCGAAACATCCTGCGGGCGTTGCCGACCGCACCCTCCGTGCTCGCAGAGGGCTGAGCCACCCCGGCCGGTCTAGTCGGGCCGACTCCCCGGTTCGGGACCCTGATCACCGACGTCACGCCAGCTGCCCGGATGACGCGGCACCGGCATCCCCTCCGAGTCGGTGACCACCGCCGCGCGATAGTGCTCCGCCGCGGCGTCGATATCGGCCAGCAGCTGTTCGGCGAGCTCGATCTCGGCTTCGAAGTAGCGCTGCGACCACCGCAGGCTCATCTGGGTGAAAGCCCACCCCGGCTCCGGATCCGACCGATCGGCGTGTCCGCCGGCCTGCCGCGCACGCTCGCGCAGGTTCTCGATGTGGGCGCGCACGATACGTTTCAGCTGATCCGGCTCGTGCAGGTGTCCCATCCAAAGCCGAAGCATCACACCGTGTTTGAGCATCGGCGTCTCCACCTCGGCGTCGGCCGACCACTTCCGCAGTGCCGCCACGCCCTCCGGGGTGATGCGGTAGCGCCGGCGATTGCGCACCCCCGCGTCCGCGACAACCCGGGAACTCACCAGCGACAGGTCTTCGAGCTTCTTGAGTTCGCTGTAGATCTGGCTGACCGAGGGGCTCCAGTAGAAGAAGCCGATGCTCCAGTCGGCCCACTTCCGCAGCTCGTTGCCGGTCAATTCCTCACCGAAGGACAGCATGCCCAGCACGGCCCAGCTGGTGGCCGGAAGGTTCGGAAACGAATCGCCGTCGGTACCCATGATCGCCGAGCTTACAAGGCCTTTCGGGCCTTCCCTCCAGGGTTGATCCCGGCTGACGGGAACGTGGTCATCGACCCGGCTCCGCCCCAATTACGTTGATCAACATGAGCGACAGCACCATCTACATCATCGACCGGATAGTGCTCAAACCAGGCGATGCCCGCGCGTTCATCGACGCCTATCTGAGCGAGTACGCGCCCGGTGCGCGTGCGCGAGGGCTGACGCTGGATCGGGTCCTGGTCAGTCCGCCGGTCTGGATCGACGGGGAGAGCAATGTCGTCACCGCGACCTGGACCGTCGCGGGTCCGCGGCGGTGGTGGGAGGCGGCGGTGAAGGGCCGCCATGATCCGGCGCACGCACGATGGTGGGAGTCCGTTTCCCCCATGATCGTCGAGCGCACCCGGTCCATGGCCACCGACGCCGACGCCGTCGAAGGGCTGTGCAATGTATAAGGTCACCCGATTGCTGCACCTTATCCACGCCGACGACGAAGTGGCCGTCGCGGCGGTGCTTCGCGAGGTCACCGCGGCGGCCGAATCGGCCGGAGCCCGTCACAGCCTCGTCGCGCGCACGCTGCCCGGCGCGCGTAACGGCGGCGATATCGTCGCCCACTTCCAGTTCGAATCGGAATCGGAATGGTCGAGCCAGCAGGCGACCATCGACGCCGTGACCCGCGGACCGGCCATCGATCGAGTCGACTCCGTCGAGTATGTCGGCGGATCCGCCGCTCAGGGGCGCGCGGGCCGCCGCCCATCGGCGAATCCGCCCGCGCTCTACCGCACATTGCTGCTGCGCGTAGAGGATTCGGCGGCGCAGTCGGAGGTGGATCGGTTCGAGCACGCGATGCTCCAGATTCCCGAGCACGTCTCCGGCATCCGGGCCTGGCAGCTGAGCCGGGTCGCCCACGCCACCGGCGCGACGGGATGGACCCACGTGTGGGAACAGGAGTTCACCGATGTGGACGCGTTGCTCGGACCCTACATGAATCACCCGATCCACTGGGGTCATGTCGACCGCTGGTTCGATCCCGAGTGCCCCGAGCAGATCGTGAAAGACCGGGTGTGCCACAGCTTTTGCGCGATGTCGGCGCCGGTCCTCATGGACGCGGCGCCGACGGCGCTCTCAGCGGCGCAGGAACGCTAGGACGGCGTCCTCCCACGCCTGTTTCTGCTCGATCATCACCCAGTGACCGCAGTTGGGGAAGATGTGGACTTCCCCATTCGGCAGCATGCGCAGCGGAATCAATGCCATGTCGACGGGACTCACGCGATCATCGCGCCCCCAGGTGACCAGGGTCGGCACCGTGAGCCGACGCAGATTGGCCCACCCGGGCGTGGTGTCGGCCGACCGCATGGATTCGGCCATCCGCGCCAGGGCGGCGGCGCCGTACATGCGGCGTGAGTTCTCCAGGGTCGCGGGATCGGTGGCCTGTTCCCACCGCTCCCGCACCAGTTCCTCGGTCACCAGCGCGGGATCGAACACCATCGATCGCAGCCAGGCGGTGAGCGCCTCCTTGCTGGGATTGTCCACGAACTCGCTGAGCCGGATGATGCCCTCGCCGGGCTGCGGGCTGAACAGCGACGTTCCGATGCCACCGATGGTGACCAATCGTTCCACCCGCTCGGGGGCGGCGAGGGCGAAGTCCGTCGCCACAAAGCCGCCCATCGAGTTGCCGATGATCCGGACCCGGTCCAGACCCAGCCCATCGAGAAACGCCGTCACCGCAGCCTGCGCGGAGACCATCGGATGTGGTGCGTCGAAATCGTCGCTGACACCGAACCCCGGCAACTCGAGCACGAGGGTCCGGAAGTGCCGCGCAAAAGTCGGCAGATTACCGCCGAAGTTACGCCAGCCGGTCACGCCGGGGCCGGAGCCGTGCAGGAGCAGCAACGGCGGCCCGTCGCCACTTTCGCGGTAGCGCAGCACACCTCGCTCGCTCGGGAGTTCGCGAAGTTCGGGGATCGCTGGGGTGTCGACGGCTGTAGTCATACCGCGAGCCTGGCACCACTGTGGCGGGCATCGGATCAGGTTTCCCGTTCAACGGCACAACACCCGCCGATCACCGTGCGTCCGTGGGCTTTCCAACCTGAAAAGCCGCATGCCGCCCGGCTCTCCGGCCGAAATACGAGCCCGCGCCCAATTGCGTGCCGCTCGCGTATCCCTTGCCGTCCTGCGCGAGTGTCGACGCACACGCACCCGCGGCGTACAGTCCCGCGACGATCGAACCGTCCGCACGCCGCACCTGGCCGTCGACGTTCGTCCGCAGGCCGCCCAAGGTGAACCCCGCATAGGAGGCTGCCCCGAGCGACAGGTCGAAGGCGGCCCATGGACCCTGATTTTGCGCCTCGAGATTCTCGGGCTGCTTGTGGAATCGAGGATCGGCCCCGGCCGCGGCGTGCGTGTTGTAGTCGTCGAGTGTCCGCCGCAGGTTTCCCTCCGGGATCTTCAGCGCCGCTTCCATCTCGGCGATCGAATCCCATCCGTCGATGAAGGGCACGAGTTGGAAGTCCCGTTTCTCCAGATGCGCTTGGTCCAGGATCAGATAAGCCTTCGCGTCCGGCTGTTCCAACACGAACCCTGCCGTGCGCGCGTGATAGGAGTCTTCGGCGACGAAACGCTGCCCGTGGGCATTGACGATGATGCCGGTGAGGTGGCGCGCGGGCGGGTAGATCGGCGCGGTGACGAAGCACTGGTCCATCTGCTCGGTCGCCGCTCCCACCGACATGCCGAGCCGGATGCCCAGCCCGTCGTCGAATGACGACCCGAGCGGATAGGGTTTCGCGGCCAGGTGGGGAACGAACTGCCGCACCATCTCCGAATTCATGACGAATCCCCCGGCCGCGAGGACGACCGCGCTCGCCCGAACGGCCCCGGTCTCACCGAAGCGCTTCCACCGAACGCCGACCACGGTCCCGGTCTCGTCGCAGATCAGCTGCCGCGCCGCAGTCTCGTACTGAACGGTGACGCCGAGCCGGGCGAGACGCTCGATGAGCAGGTTTGTCACCAACGCCGCTCCCCCGGTATCGCCGGAGACCGGCACCTTGTGACCACGCGGCGCCGGAGTCGCCAAATCCCGGTAGGGCCAAACCTTTTCGTTGCCGGTGTACATCAGGCCTTGTGTCCCGGGCTGGATCACGGCCTTGTCCGGGTAGTAGCTGCGCTCGAACCGGAACCCAAGGCCCTCCAGCCAGTCGAAATGCTCGACGCTGTCGACGCAGTAGTCGTGGATCTTGGCGAGATCGGGCTGCCGGGAGACGGCGATCAAGTACTTCTCCATCTCCTGCTCGCTGTCGGCGTGGCCGGTGGCGAGCTGCACCGCGGTGCCCCCGCCGAGATAGAAGTGCCCGCCCGCCATCGCCGAGGTACCGCCCCCGACGGCGGCCCGCTCCAGCACCAGTACCTCGGCCCCGCCGGTCGCCGCCTCGGCCGCCGCACACCCGCCGGCGACACCCAGCCCCACGACGACCACGTCGACGTTCGCCGACCACTCCTCGACCTCCGACACCGACACAACTTCGGGAATCTCTGCGCTCATGTCGCAACCCTCACCGCAGTGTGCCGGACCGGTGTAGCTGATTCCCGCGCAACGGGATTCCGCCCGCGCGAGAAGCGAACAGCCCATCGCAGCCGTGCCGACGGGTGCCCCTCAAAGCGGGTCTACGGCGAATTCCACTGCCGTGTCGAGGAAGTGGGCACACCGACTCCGCTTCCCTGCAAAGGACTGGCGAAGAAAAGGACGGCATTCACGCGAGACTCGAGCCCTTGGGGAATCGCCGCCGTGGCGGTCTGCCCGCCCCAAAAGCGGGCAGACCGCCACTACCTGATGAACAGCCGGCCCCCGAAGAGTCAGCCACCTGCGATGAGAGCAGGTCGTCGACCACTCCCCCTGGAGATTAGTAGAACGCGAAGGAGCCTCGGCAATTCGATACTATCTCGTGCTAGTTTCTATCGGCGGATAGTGCCACGATTGCCGCCATCACGGTCGGCTATAGGCCCATTCCGGCGGTGAGGATGGGCCCGGGATGCCTCGGCGGGCCGCTGCACCAGGATCTGGAGACCCCGGCCCTTCGCCGCCGAGACCGACGCCGTGCGAGATGACGGTTGTCGGCTCGTTTGACGCGGGCGATCCGCGAGGCGTCGGCCGAGACGATCCCTGCCGCTATGACGGCGATGCTGTCCGGTTCAGGTGCGGCACCGGCCGCCCGGCAGCCGAAGGCCCCGAGCGACGCGGCCAGCACAGCTGCCGTGATGCCCAGGGCCATTGTGAGTTTCGAGCTGAGTCCGAAATTCACGAAATCGCGGCCTCGCCAACCTCGGCCTCGGAGAGGCGCTTGATCCGCGGAATGAGGGGGGTCAGCACGAGCGCGACGATGGCGAACCCGACCACAAGGTAGTAGGCCTGTTTGAAGCCGGTGTCACGGTAGAACTGGGTGCCCTGCATGACCATGCCGCCGTGCGTCATCATCACGTACACGAGCTGGGTGACCACGGTGGTGACGATTCCCTGGAGCATCGCCTGCATGCCGTTGGCGAGCGCCTGCTCGTGTGCCCGCACCGCTTCGATGACCATGATCGGAACAAGGGCGGCGATGATGCCGATGCCGAGACCCGCGATGATCCCGGTGACCGCCAATTGTTTGGGCGTGTAATGGTAGTGCGCCATCATCGCGTAGCCGCCCGCGGTGAACACCGCGCTGGCAACCAGCAGCAGTCTGGTATCGACCTTGCGGGCAAGGATCCCGGTCCCCACCGCGGTCAGCAGGAGGAGCACGCTGGCCGGGGCACCGATGAGGGCGAGTTTGGTCGCGCTGTAGCCGAGCCCGTCGGAGATCGTCGGAATCGGGGGCATCAGCGCGAGCAGCTGGCTGATGGTGCCCGCGGTAAGAGCGGTGCCGGCCAGCAGAGCGGTGACGGAGAGGACCGTCCAGACTTCCCGGCGCGCGAGCAGACCGAGCTGAAACATCGGCTCCGGCACAACGGCTTCCACGCCGAGGAACGCGATCAGAGCGATCACACCGCCGACGATGAACGCCAGCGTGGACATGGCGGTCCAGCCCCACGCCGATCCCTTGCCGACCCCATAGATGATCGCGGTGAGGCCACTGCCAAGCAGGACACCACCCAGCCAGTCGAAGGACCGGTTCTCGTTACGTACCGGACTTTCGGGCACGAACAGCACCAGCAGTGCCAAGCTGACCGCCGTCGCGATAACCAGGAACCACAGCACACCGCGGAACCCGTGGTGATCGATTAGCCAGCCCGACAGGAACGGACCACCGAGGGCCACCAGCCCCACGGCACCGCCGATCGCACCGCTCGCGGGCCCGACCAGGTTGCGCGGGAACACATCTCGCGCCAAGGCGTACACCAGCGCGGCGATCGCCATGTAGAAGCCGCTGATGCCCTTACCGATCAACAGAACGGTGAAACTTGGGGCCACCGCAGCGATCAGATCTCCGACCAGGCCGATGGCGGTGACGATAATCATGACCCGCCGCTTGCCGAACAGGTCGGCCGCCTTGATCACAAACGGGGTGACGAAGGTGCCGACGAGTGCGGCGCTCAGGTTGAACCAGGCGATCTGCGTGGTCTGGAAGTGAATGGCGATCTGCGCCTGCGCGTTTCCGGCGAGCAGGCCGATCATGGACAGCAGCTGGGCCGGCCAGATCAGGGAGATGAGCAGCAGGGCATAACGAGCGCCGATACCGGCGCCACTACTGTCCTGTCGCTCCGTTGCGGTAGTGGTCACGGACTTGCCTTTCGATGAATCGTGCTCGGGCGGCCGCTCGCGGACACCCGGCTGCCTGCCGTGGCCCTGAGGAATGTGTGCGTTCCTGGCCGCGGCAGTCCGGCGGAACGGGGTCCGTACAACGCGAACTGCCAGCCGGTGCACGGATACTAGCTCGTGCTAGTCTCCTTGAATAGGGCTTACGCGAAATCCGCCGGATCGGGATCGATCGGGCGAAGCCGTGATGATTCAGTGCCGAACAAAGGAGCGCGAGCCGCGTGAAGATCCATGATGTCGTCCCGCCCGATGCCCCATATGGCGTGCGCCTGCGGGTGTACGAGCCGGAGACCACCGACCCGGGGCCAGCCCTGCTGTGGATGCACGGCGGAGCATTCATCGGCGGTTCCATCGACATGCCCGAGGGTGACGCCGTATGCAAGGCATTGACCAATCGCGGAATCCGCTGCGTGAGTGTCGATTATCGTCTGGCACCTGGATACGCGCCGCGGCGATCACCACGCGAGGACGACGTGCGCTTCCCCTTGCCGCTCGACGATTGTGAGCTGGGTTGGCGCTACCTGGTCGCCAACGCCGAGCAACTCGGCGCTCGAGGCCTCTACGTCGGCGGCGCGAGTGCGGGAGGCGTGCTGGCCGCCTCACTGTGCCTGCGCCAGCGCGGTGGAACAGCCACGCCTTCGGGCGCGGTACTCGCGTATCCGGGACTGCACCCGGAAATACCTCCGTTCAGCCCCGAATTGCGGCATGCACTGCGTGGCTGGCGTCGCATCGGCACGTTCACCCGATCCATGAAACGCTGGATCGCCCACAACTACGTGGGCCGCGACCACCTGGAACGCCTGCCGCAGGCGTTTCCCGGCGGGGCCGACCTCACAGATTTTCCGCCGACACTGATCGTCAACTCCGAGCGAGACACGCTGAGAGCCTCCGGTGAATTGTTCGCCGACGAATTGCGCGCCCATGATCGGCCAGTGCAGGCACTCTACGAGCCCGGCACTCGTCACGGTCATCTCAACAGTCCCGACAAGGACACGTTCGACCGCTCCATCGACACCATCACCGAATGGCTGCGGAAACCCACCGAAACGTCATAACGCTTCCGCTCAGCGGAATCCCGTCCTGAATCGACGCGCTCCCCGGTCATGCTCACGAGAGCACCCGCACAACTCGAACCAACAAGCAAAGGAGCTTCACGCCCATGTCAGTTCTACAGCGCTACGCCGACCGCCGAGTGCTCGTCACCGGAGCGGGATCGGGTATCGGCCAAGCGACCGTCCTGCGGATTCTCGAGGAAGGCGGCCGCGTCGTAGCCGCGGACATCAGCGAGACCGGGCTGAAGGACACCGCCGACAAGGCCGGCGCCCACGCCGACCGGCTGTCTCCCATCGTGATCGACATCGCCGCCGAGGAGTCCGTCAAATCCGCTGTGGCCGAAGCAGTCCAGGTCCTCGGCGGTCTCGACACGCTGGTGAACGCCGCGGGTATCCTGCGGTCGGCGAATTTCGAGCAGACCACCCTGGCCGATTTCGAGCAAGTGATCCGAATCAACCTGATCGGTACCTTCCTCGTCATTCGCGAGTCGATTCCCGCACTACGCACGGGCAACGGCCCGGCCGTGGTCAACTTCAGCTCCACCTCCGCCGCGTTCGCGCATCCGTACATGTCCGCCTACGCGGCGTCCAAGGGCGGCATCCAGGCCATGACCCACGCCCTGGCCATGGAGTTCAGCAAAGCCGGCATCCGGTTCAATTCCGTTCAGCCCGGCTCCATCTCGTCCGGCATGACCGACGGCACCGGCGAGGCCAAGCAGAGCGTCGGACCCGGCCTGCCAGCCGACACCGACTTCAGTCTCTTCGGCAAGACCGCCCCGATGTTGCCTCTGGACAACGGCGCGATCTTCGCCAAGCCCGACGCGGTGGCCGCAGTCGTGGCCATGCTCGGGTCGCCCGACGCGTACTTCGTCACCGGCACGGAGGTCCGCGTCGACGGCGGCTCGCACATGTGATCCGACCGAGTGGGTCGAGACTCGATTGAGCCCGGCGGCCATCAAAGGCAGCCGGGCTCATCAACGTCGGAATCCTCCTTTCCGCCCAATGGAAATCCGCCCATCGCAACGATTTCCGCGAACCTAGCGTGTTGCGCGTGTTCAGCGTCCGGAAACCCACCCTCGGAGTGCGTGCTCGCATTCTGGCCATCGCGCTCGTCCCGAGCGTCACCATGCTCGTCACCGGAATCGCCGTTGCGGGGTACTTCGTGGATGCCGGGAGGCATGCCCGTGATTGGGCAGCACAATTGCACGAGGGCACGACGCCGACCGTCGCAATGGTCGATTCGTTCGAACACGAACGGCTGCAGACCTTCGAACTGCTGACCGGCAACAGCGCGGCCGTCACCGCGCTCGCGGCCACCAGAACCCGCGTCGACAACGCACTGCGCTCCCTGGTCCCGGTCGGAAGCGCCATGTCCGCACTAGATCCCGACGCGACCGGTCACACGGTCGCGACCGTCAACAAGCTGCTGGCGCAACTGCCGGACATTCGCGCCAAAGTCGATTCCAGCGAGTTGTCGACAGCGGACGCGTACGCGTACTACAACCAGACCATCGACGCCGTGGGAGCCGGCTCGATCATTGCCGCGGAGGTCGCTCCCGATGCCGCCACCTCGATCGCACTCGCCGACGCCGCGAGCTTGTTCCGCGCCATCGAGGCCATGTCTCGTGCGCATGCACTCGCCGTCGTCGCGCTGAATGCCGGGGGGCTGACTCAGGACGAGTTGACGGCCTACAACCACGAGATCGGCTACTTCCGCACGGCGCTCGCCGAGTCGGCGGCGCACCTCGCCCCGGCCGAGCAGGCTAGATTGACGGCACTGACCTCCACACCAGCCTGGCAGCAATCCGTTTCCATGGAGGAAACGATCAGCGCCCGAGGGGTACAACATCCCGACAGAGCGAGCGCGCTACCGATCACAGCCTCGTCCTGGCAGACCGCCAGCGGTGAGGTGGCCACGGGGCTGCTCGAATTGTGGAGAGCCCAAAACGATTCAGCCCAGCAAGCCGCCACCGACGCCGGCGAACGAATCGCGACCGGCTCGTTGCTCGGCGGCGCGGCGGCGCTGCTGCTGGCTCTGACCGCGGCCGCCGCGGCCGTGGTGCTGGCCAATCGGTTCATCGTCCGACTGACTCGTCTGCGTCGCGAAACGCTGGTCCTCGCCGATGAGCGCCTGCCTGAGATCGTCACGGGTCTCCGCGACGGGACCCTTGTCGATTTCGACGCGAGCACTCTCCGACTCGACCACGGTGACGACGAGATCGGCGAGGTGGCAAAGGCTTTCAATCAGGCACAACAGGCGGCGGTTGCGGCCGCGATCGCGGAGGCGCGCACCCGCACCGGAATCAACGCTGTCTTCCTCAATATCGCCCACCGGAGCCAGGTGGTCGCACATCGCCAACTCGAACTTCTCGACCGCGCCGAACACGACGCCGAGGACCCCAGCCATCTCGACACCTTGTTCCAGCTCGATCACCTCGCCACTCGTGCCCGTCGGCACGCGGAGAACCTCATCATCCTCGGCGGCGGGAAGCCGGGGCGCCAATGGCGGACCCCTGTTCCGCTTATCGACGTCGTCCGCGGTGCGGTCGCGGAAACGCTGGAGTACACCAGGATTCGCGCCGCCCGACTACCGACTGTCCGCGTCGCGGGCACCGTGGTGGCCGACCTCATCCACCTGCTGGCCGAGCTGATGGACAATGCCACCGCGTTCTCCCCGCCACAGACTCACGTCGATGTCACCGGCCGCGCGGTGGGCCGCGGCGTCGCCCTCGAGACCACCGACCACGGCCTCGGCATGACTGCCGACGAGCTTGCCGATCGAAACGAACTTCTGCGCAACGCACCGGATTTCAGCTTCGCCGACCGCAGCGACGGACTCCGCCTGGGCATGTTCGCCATCGCGAAACTCGCATCACGCCACGATATTTCGGTACGCCTGGGCGAATCGGATTTCAGCGGGATCCGCGCGGTCGTCCTGATCCCCGCCGCCCTGCTGACCGAAGACCCACGAGCAGCTCATGATCCGTTCCCCACTAGCTGGTCGGTGCCCGTGATCGAACCCCTCCCGAAACCCCTCGACAGCGTGGCAGATTCCGGCACGGACATCCCGCCATTCACGAATCCGACGCGCCCCGCACTCCCTCGCCGCCACCAGCGCGACACCTGAGTCGTTGTCCGGCCGGATCGAACTTCGGTCCTCGCATTCAGGTGCCACCGTGTCGAGGATCGCGCCGACCATAACGCCGAAATCCACCTCGGCCGAAGCCATTCCAGCGGATGTAGTGCCGTCGTCATGTTCACTTCGCGTGTTCCGCCCAATGGAATGGCCGCCTCGGCGGCTCAGTCGTCGATGCTAGAACTGTGTCCGGAGTAACCGGTATCCGTACCCCTTCGGGTGTCCGGAGCGGCCCGTTCCCCAACCTCACACGCATGGACGGGCCGCCTCTCCGCATCCGGGCCGAATCGGCCGGTAACTGGCGACTGGTCGATCGGACCGGCCGTCGCGCCCATTGCGCACCGCGCCGGATGTTAGAACCGGGGCAGGTTCCGCCGGCTACGTGGACGCGGAACCCGCTTCGATCTCCCATTGGCCGGAATCGTCCAGCGGCCGAGGAGGTTTCACCGCCTAGCGTCGAGCCGTAACTCGGATCGACGATCGAAGGTGGTGGCATGCCCCCAGTAAGCGGTGTACACAGGCACGCTCTGGCCGATCAGAAGGAGTCGCCTCCTTCGATGCTCGACCGATTCACGCTCATCATGGACCTGTTCGAGCGGCCGGACACCATTCACACCCGCGAGCAGGTCACCCAGCTGACGGGCCTGCCACGGTCGACGACCTACCGGATCCTGGAGCACCTGACGAGGCTCAACTGGCTCGAGCGCGCCGGTCGGGGATTCCGGCTCGGGTATCGGTCCCTGGGCATCGGTGGACGCGAGCTCGGCCACAACGCCCTGCGCGCTGCCGCTGCGCCAGTGCTGCACAATCTTGCGACCCACACGAAATTGGTCGTACACCTGACCGTCCTGAATGGCACCAGTGTCCACTACCTGGACAAGGTCGGCGGTCCGAACGCCGCCCGCGTGCCGTCTCGGGTCGGCGGGCGGGCGCCCGCGCATTGCACCGCGGCCGGCAAGGCCATGCTGTCCCGCTTGAGTCCGGAGTACATCGATCTCGCGTACTCGTCCGGTGTCATGCGCTGCACCTCGAAGAGCGTCGGAAGCCTCGCCGAGCTGCATCGGGAACTCGTCCACAACCGGAACACCGACTCTCCCGCCTACGAATTCGGCGAATACATCTCGGCGCTCGGCTGCGTGGCGGCCTCGTTCCACCCCACGACGGGGCCGCTCGGCGCGATCTCGGTCGCCGCCACCGAGCAGACAGTCCTGCATCGCGTCGCACCACTGGTCCAGCGCGCGGCCCGGGCTATCTCCGACGCGATGCTCCGAGCCGAAGCGCACTCCGCCGAAGCACTTGGAGAGGTCCGATGACGGACAGTTCGGCCGGATCGCCCGGGCATCGATGGCATGCGTCGGCGCAAGCGCTCCACTCTCGACCACGTAGCCGAATGGCATACGCCAGACGAAAAGCTGAATCACCTGTGCCCGAACTCCTTCCGGAGGGGACACAGGCGATGACCGAGCGTAGAGCCGATTAGCCCTGGCTACCGCTGCCCGAGCCGCTTCCGTGGCGACTGGTCGAGCCGAACCCTATGGCGAGCTTCGAGAACCGGGAATTCGCGTCCGATGCGCGGTGTCGAATTCCAGGATTCAGGTCGCGGCGCCTCGGGGTTCTGTGGCGCACCGGACGCGAGACCGGTGCGCCACAAGCTGGGTTCATCCCGCAACGATTGTGTGCGTGCCCGCGCCAATATCGGCGATCTCGGGCACGGCGCGATCTTGCGCCTTCGATGTGTGCGCGGCCTTTCCGTCCACCTGGATAGGAGTGGCACCGAGCCCGGGAAGAGCGACAATGCCGGAGGTCCCGGCTGGCACCGTGATCTCCACGGTGAAGCGAGCCCCCTCGTGCTTCCACTGAATCTTGATGGGGCCGTGGGGCGTTGGGACCTCGCCTCGGGCCCACTCCACATCCCCGGTGTGCGGTTCGATACGCCAGGTCGAGAAGCCGGATCCGATAGGCCGGACACCGAGTACATAGTTGGTCAGGGCCGATGTCGGTCCGGAGGACCATCCGTGTGCCAGGCTGACCCCGCCTCCACCGACGGTGCCGTCGGCTTGCAGGTTCTCCCAGACCGCACCGGTGTACCCAGGCCCAGGCGTCACCATTTGGCCCCATTCAGTTCGTATCAGCGACAATGCATCCGATGCATTGCCGACCGCGAATCTGGCCTGTGCTTCGAATCCGCCCACGAACGGGCTGATTATCGCCCCGTAGCCCGAATCAGGCGAAAATGCCAGTGCGCCATGGCTTGTCCACAGCTTGCTGCGCAGAGCCTGGAGTACGCCGTCGACCTTGTCATCGGGTGCAACGCCGAAGAGCAACGCGATCGCGTTGGCGTCCTGGGCGATTGAGCCGCGTTTGGTGTCACTGATGTCGTAGACGCCAGTGCTCGCGTTGAACAGGTGCGTGTTGATGGAGTCATGCAGTTGAGCGGCCTGTTGCCGATATCCCGAAGCGTCACTGGCGTGTCCGGTCGATTCCGCAAGAAACGCGGCGTCCAGCAGCGCTTTGTAGTAGATCGCGTTGAACTCCGTGACCGCTCCGGTCTTGGACCCATCGGTGGGATCCCAGTCATGGCCCACCTGATCTGGCAGCGTGAGCAATCCCGTCGAGGAGTCAACGAGAGATTTGTTGAACTCCAGTTCTTTCTGCACCACCGCGTATTGGTCGGAGGCGAATTCGTTGTCACCGGTGTACCGAAGGTAGGTGGCCAGGCACAGTACGTAGTACATCGAGTAGGACACCGAGTAGAAACTCGTGTATCCCGTCGGCGTGGCAAAACCGGGCACCGCGCCGACGACCGAGGGCGGTGCGGCGGCCGCATCTGTCGAGTCCTGGGTCTTGGCCGCGGCCGCCGGCTGGGCCGACGGTTGCGTGGTGATCTGGTTGTTGCCGAACATCGCCAGTGTCTGCTTGATGTAGTCGGCCCCGTTGCGTCCCAGCGAAACCGCGACCGTCGGTGCGGTCTGAGCCAGGTCGCCCAGCCACAGCAACCGGTCGCGTTTGGCGCCGTCGAGGAGCACCGGTTGCGGACCCGCGTCCGGCGCGCCCACCGGGAGCATGCTGAGCTGGGCGGTGTAGGCGCCCGCGTACCAAATCTTGTTGAGCTGCTCGTCACTGGACAAGAACCAGCCCTGGTATGCGTCCTTGTCGGCCCGGAATCCGGTAGACCGGATCCCGACCGCTCGCAATGTGACGCTTCCCGGCGTGGTCAGCCTCAGACACTCGTAACGTTCACCGCCCTGCACAGTGTTGTTGTCGATCATCCCTTTCCCGGCGACCTGATAGTTGTCGACCCGCTTCGGGTCGACGCCCGGCCGGGGGAAGAAGGTGGTCGACTGCTCGTCGCCATCGGGGCCGATGAACTGCTGCCCCTCGCTGTAGGACGCACTGAGTGTCGGTGTACCGGTTGCGGCGCTGACATCGAAGTAGGGCACTCCGGCTACGTCGATCCCGTAGTCGAGTACGACCACCGGGTCCGGCCCGTCCGCCGACTTGGTCAATGTGACGTCACCGCCACGAATCAGACCTTGACCATTCTTCACATCACCGCTTGTGGAGACTATCGCCTGCGGCGTGACCTTGTCCGACTGTGATCCTTCGACATAGCGGTGCCAATCTGCGGGATCGGCCGAAGCGCTCGGTGTCGTACCGGTCACCAGCGCCACACTGACAGCCACGGCCGCGGCAACGCTCACACCGCCGAAGTGGCTGGAACGTGAAACCATCTGCATTCCAACCCTGTTCAGCGATCGTGGTGATCGGCGAGGGCATCCTTCACCGCATCCAAGGCAGGTTTGGGCTGGTAGTTCTCGTCGTACATGTCCGGTGTTCCGAAGCCGGGGATTCCGGACATCAAGGGCTGCTTGTCGCTGAATCCCCAAACGGTGATTCCGACGCAGCGCCGTACCTGCAGGCATGCGAAGACAGAGTTCGTGTAGTCCTTGCCCTGTTGCACCAGATCCTGCTGCGACGGAGGCTGATTCAGGCTGTCGTCGAGCTCGGTGACAGCCACGTCGAGATCGAGGTCGGTGAAGCGCTCGAAGTTCGAGGCTTGCCCGTCCGGCTCGAACACGCTCTCGAGGAAGTGGCTTTCGAAGCCGATTCCATCGAGCGGAACACCCTGCGCCTTCAATGATTTCGCGAGGTCGTACATGGCATCCGACTTCGGTCCGGGACCCTCGATGCCGTACTCGTTGATGTAGAGCTTCGCGTGCGGGTCAGCCTCGTGCGCCCATCGAATCGCGTCGGCGACGTACTCCGGCCCGAGCGTCTTGTAGTAGATGTTGTCCCGCCAGCTTCCGTCCTGGATGTTGAACGGCTCGTTGATCACATCCCACGCGTAAATCTTGCCGCGGTACCGGCCCACTTCGGTCATGATGTGCTGTTTGAGCACGTCCTTGAGTTGATCCGCAGTCCAGGTTCCGTTGGTCACCCAATCCGGCTGCGTCTCCCACCACAGGAGATTGTGTCCACGGATGCGTTGGTGGTGCGCTTCGGCGAATTCGACGACCTTGTCCGCGGGACCCCAGTTGTACTGGCCCTGGACCGGTTCGACATTCGCCCATTTCATTTCATTCGCCGGGGTGACCGCGCCGAATTGATCGCCGGCCAGACGGCTGTATGGGGCATCACCAGCGAGTGCCTCAGCGACCACCGCCGTCCCGAAGTACTTGTCATAACGTTGCGCGAGCTGCTGGAGTGTGTCGTTTCGATGCGGAGACGGACTCGGCCGATCGGCCGTAGCGCCGGGTGTCGGCACGACGGACGTAGGGTCTGCGTGCACGGTAGAACTACCAACCAAGAGAATTGCGGCCCCGGCGATACCTGCGAAAATCACTGATGCGCGATGCGCATATGACTGCCGATCATTGCTGACTGAAAATACCATGGAAAACCTCATCATTGAGTGCTGGCGACAGAAAACACACGCGAAATAGTCCTTGTCCGTATGTGACACGGGACACTACATCGATCACGCCGCCCTCAAATCGCATTTTTCCACCGGACGGGATGCCCGATACGGCCGTCGCCGTGCGGCGTCCACACGCACTTGAAAAGGGCTGGTGCCCGAGACTTGCGGGCGGATTCAAGATCGACAGGAAGAGCGCGACATGCCGTGCAAGTGCCGATCAGAGACGTGAGAGTCGCTGCGCGGCAAGCGGTTCGGCCATGCCGCCAATGCAATAGACCTCTGATCCAACGGTCAGACCCCGAATATGGCGGATGCCCTCGCGGTCAACTGAAAACTTGAAGGAAGCAAATGCCGTGGTACCACGCCGAGATTCACACGTTTGAATCTCGGAACGGACCCGGATCGAAGGCCATTGCTCAGCCTGCACGGCATGCCGAATCGCCTGTGCCCAACTCCTTCCGGAGGGGCACAGGCGATAGCCGACCTGAAGGACGAGCTATCCACCGCTTCCGCTGCTCGATCCGCTTCCACTGCCACTGCCACTGCCAGAGCCCGATCCGAGGGCGAGCTTCGGGAAGCGGAAGTTCGAATCCGGCACCCCGGCGCCGTTCAGCCCCTGGTTGGCGTAATCACTCTCTCCGGGCTGCGCCATCAGAGTCTGCAGGTATTTCACGCCGACCGTGAGGAACGTTCCGCCCGTGAGCACGATCGTTCCCAGCACACCACCGGCCGCAGCGAACGCGCCGACGATCGGCAACCCGGCTACCAGACAGCCGATGGTCAGCACCGCACAGGACGCGACGGCCACCACGAGACCGACGATCGCCCCAACTGCCGAACCACCGATCGGACCGAACATGGCCGCCTGACCGAGCTTGCCGCCCAAATCGTTTGCTGCCATTTGGTTTTCCAGTGGCGACGCAACGGGCTGCCGCGTGGCGGCCACGACGTCGGGGACCAGCCGCACGGAACGCCCATCGGGCGAGATCTGCCCGTCGATGCGATGCGTCTGCCCGGCAAGCTCGAACCGCAGCGGGATCGATCCCACCACTCGCCCGCTGAGGTCACGAGCGCTGATCGACGCCCCGTCCGCGTCGAGAGCGAAGACACCATTGTCGAGCACAGTAACAACCGAGTCGTCGTACAACGTGGTGTGATGCTGCACCGGGCTCGCGTCGGCGGAAACAACCGCGGGATCCGGGTCGCCCGGCGCGGCAGTTGCGACACCGGCCGAAACCGTGACGGCTGCTGCCGCGATCATCGCGGTGGCGGTCCATCTGCGAATGCTCATGGAATCAGCTGCTTTCCAGTCAGGATGCCGGTGCGGGTTGCGGATCATTGTTCTTGAACGCTGGAATCTGGCTGGCGTAGATGCTGGTTCCATCGGGGGCGTTCAGCGTGTTCACGTAGTTCATCACCGCCGGAATCACACTCGCACCGCCGACGTCCAGGCCGATGATGCCGCCGACACCCGCGAGCATGGCCATAGTGGGTAGCGCGGTGACGATGCAGGCAAGGCTCAGCACCAGGCAGGACGCGCCCGCCATCACGAAGCCGACGCCCAGCCCGAGCACGGTGCCGATGATGGTGCCGATCAGACTCCCGATACTGAGGCCGATACCGGCGGCATTGATGAGATCGTTCATGGCCAGCTGGTTCTCGAGCGGTGACGCCACCTCATGCACAGCGGGTCGAGCCACCAGCCCCGCGGTGTCCGGAGTCAACCGCAGAGTGCCGCCATCGGCGGAGATCTCGTGCGCGATCCCCCGCTGCTGACCGTCGAAAGTGAAGGTCAACGGCAGAGCCCGCAGAGCACGGCCACCACTGTCGCGAACCGTGACGCCATCGCCATCGGCAGTAAACACCGCGCCGTCGTCGAGCGTGGCTACGACCGACGCCCCGTCCAACCGAGCGGCGTAGTGCACACCGGTCTGGGCCGGTACGGAGCTCGGGGCCGAGTCCGCCACCGCCGCCGGCGCGGTCGCCACCGTCACCGCACCACCGGCGACCAGCGCGGCCGACAACACCGCCGCCACGGTCGTTCTACGTACGTTCATGTTCTCCCTCATCTGCGAAGGTCTTGCGGAAACTCGCACAACTAACTCGTGCTAGTGATGCAGGCTACATCGTGCTAGTCGAGACGCCAAGCCATTGCCGAAAGTGACCCGCCACTCAGCGGAAGCCGACTTCGGCGTGATGCGGCGCTCACAGGCCCAATCCGCGGGCCAACACTGGCCAGGACGATTTCGGTAGGTCGTTCCAATAGGCCCAGGAATGCGTGCCGTAAGGGCGGATGTTCGCGGTCGCCGGATACCCAGCTTCGCGAGCCTGGCCGATAGGTCAAGCGCGCATTGGCCGACAGCCGATTCGATGATTCCGCCAAACACCATTTGATTCCGCCAACTGGAGCGACTCTTGGCCGAGCATGCACGGGTCACCGGAGACCCAGTGCGGACCGGGTAATCCGACGCCGCTGGGCAAGTACAATTCGAGCCCGCGCAGCGCCTCCGCGTGCAAGTGGCCGTGCTGGTTATATTCGACGTCGATCATCGGTCAACTGTGACGTCGCGCCGCACGGTCGAGATCTGTTGTCAATGGCCATATGGAAGTCGCCGCTGGTGGCCGGGTGAGGTATCCACTGGTGGCCAGGAAAAGTCCCCACCCCCTTGCTGGGGTGGGTGGTTAGTTCAGGGTTGTTCACCTCGCTTGGTTCGGTTTCTCGTGCGGTAGGAGTCGCCGTCGGTGATGACGACGGTGGCGTGGTGCAGCAGTCGGTCGAGGATGCTGGCGGCGGTGGTGTGTTCGGGCAGGAACCGGCCCCATTGCTCGAACGGCCAGTGCGAAGCGACTGCCAGGGAGTGGCGTTCGTAGGCGGCCGCGACCAGGCGGAACAGCAGTTGGGTGCCGGTGTCGTCCAAGGGTGCGAACCCGATTTCGTCGAGGATGAGCAGGTCCGCGCGTAGCAGGGTGTCGATGACTTTGCCGACGGTGTTGTCGGCCAGGCCGCGGTAGAGGGTGTCGATCAGGTCGGCGGCGGTGAAATACCGGACCTTGTGCCCGGCGGTGACCGCGGCATGCCCGAGTCCGATCAGGGTGTGGCTCTTCCCGGTGCCCGGCGGGCCGATCAATGCCAGATTCTGTTGCGCGCGAACCCATTCCAAACTCGACAGGTAGTCGAATGTTGCTTGCGGGATCGAGGAGGCCGCGACGTCGAAGCTGTCGAGGGTCTTGGTGATAGGGAACGCGGCGGCCTTGAGCCGGTTGCGGGCGTTGGAGGCATCGCGGGCGGCCAGTTCGGTATCGAGCAGGGTGCGCAGCACCTCTTCCGGGGTCCAACGCTGGGTCTTGGCGACGGCGAGGACTTCAGGGGCGGTGCGGCGGATGGCAGCCAGTTTCAACCGGCGTAGCCCGGCATCGAGATCGGCCGCCAGTTCCGGGATCGGTTTGGGTGCAGCTGTTTTCGATCGAGTGGTGGTCATGCTCCGCTCCCGTCGCGGGAGATTTTGTAAGCGACGAGCGACCGGGTGGGCGCGGTGGGCAGGTCCAGCACCAGTGCGTCTCCGGCCGGGCGGGGCTGCGGGGTTCCGGTGCCGGCGGCCAGGATGGAGCGGACGTCGGCGGCGCGGAACCGTTTGAACGCCACCGCCCGTCGCAGTGCCGCGATCAGGGCCTGCTCGCCGTGCGCCGCGGCGAGAGCGAGCAGGATCTCCAACTCGGCAGCCAGGCGGCTGTTGCCCTGGGCCGCCGCGCCGACTAGGAATGCTTCGGCGTCTTCGCCGAGAGCGCAGAACTGTTGCTCGACAGTGGTTTTCGGGCGTGGACCACGATTCGGTGCGGGACGGGGCCCGTCGTAATGGGCATCGAGAATCGATGCCTCGCCGGGGGCGACCAACTCGTGTTCGGCCACGATCACCCCGGTCGCGGGTTCGAGCACCAGCAACGCGCCGTGATCGACAACGATCTGGACTGCTTCGCCGATCAGGCGGGTGGGCACCGAATAGCGGGCCGACCCATAGCGAACACAGGACAGTCGATCGACCTTGCGGTTCTCCGTTGCCGCGCCGATCTCCATTCGCAGAGACGGCAATGGCGTCAACAACTCTCGCTCGGTTTCCAGGCGCTGGTTGGGGACCGCGCAGATCTCCGAATGCGCCAGCGAATTCACCTCCGCGCACCAGGTTTTCGCCGCCGCGTTGGCCTCGCGCAGCCCGAGGGTTCGGCTGGTCATGGCAGCTTCAGTGAGCAACGGGACCGCCAGGTCGCGTTGGGCATACCCGCAGAGGTTCTCCACGATGCCTTTCGACTGCGGGTCGGCGGCGCGGCAGAAGTCCGGGACGAAGCCGTAATGTGTTGCGAACCTGATGTATTCGGGGGTCGGGACCACGACATCTGCGACCACCCCGGCCTTCAGACAGCCCATCCGGTCGGCCAGCACCTTGGCCGGGACCCCGCCGATCGCGGCCAGGGCCTCGGCGATCATCGCCAGCGTCGTGGACTGTTTCTGGTCGGCGGCGAAGGCGGCGAAGCGCCACCGTGAGAACGCGAGCACCGCGCAGAACACCTGCAATCCCGGCGCGGCCTCGGCCCAATCGATCACCAAATACTCACCCGGCGACCACACCGCCGGACGCCGACCGCGATGATTATCCCTGCGCCACAACGCTTTCTGCTCGGCCACCAAGCGCCGGAAGTTCCGCGGCGACCCCTCGTAACCGGCGGCGCGCGCGATCGGCATCAGCCGTTTGGCCGAGATCCGGCCCTTCGACTTCGCGACCCGCTCACCGACCAGCTCGGCGACAAGGTCGAAATTCCGCGGCCTCGCCGCCGGTGCTGCGCCGCCGGCTGCGGCCCGCTCGACGACTCGTTTCACCGTTTTGTGGGTGGTGCCGCACAACTCGGCCGCACCTCGATACGTTCCGACCTCTCGATAGGCGGAAATGATGTCCATTCGCTCCCTCGCAGACTTCAATGGAACTCCCTGGGCGGTGATGTGACAGTTGGCGCTATCACCGTCACCGCCCAGGCCACGAGTTCCGGGCTGACACGACGAGCAAGGGGAAATGGGGACTTCTACCTGGCCGCCAGCGGGGACCTACCGCTGGCCACCAGCGGGGACTTTGTCATGGCCACGGACATCTGTTGGCATCGGCGAAAACTGACGTCACCGATTGGCGTATCCCACCGCATCGGCGCGCCTACCGAGCGCACTCTTACTAGCCGCATAGTGCGCGGTTCGAACGGCCACGGCCGGATGTCAATCAGTGCCACGACGTCAGATTTCACCTATGCGGAGTCTCGACCGTCGCGGGCGCCGTCAAGATCACCGATCAACAGCGTCACGATTGATCGTCATGAGGGACATGAAGCCCGAGGATCGTCCGGCGATCCTGGAGGCCCTTGCTCTCCTGTTTCGGCGGCGTAAGTGACTGTGGCCCGTCAACTGTGAGCACGCGAAGCTGCGCCGAGCGCCCCCGACTGGCCGCTCGGCCAACCGCACGGTAGCGCGTCTCACTAGCTCGTACTAGTGCTCCTACGGACTTCACTCACGTGGGAACGAATACCGAATGGAGAAGCCGTGATCAGGCGGACTCGCGCCGCACCACGGTGAACTCCGGGGAGACCGGATCCGGAGGGACAGGCAGGTGCCCCGCCGCATGCAGGGCGAGCTCCGCGACCTGCCGACCGAGGGCTACCGCATCCATCCGGACGCTGGACAGGGACGGCACGAAAGTGTCCGCGAGCCTGGTGTCGTCGTGACCGATCACCGCGAGCGGCGCGGGGACGCCGATGCCAGCGCGAACCGCGGCACCGACCACCACCGCCGCGCTGATGTCGTTGTAGGCCACTACACCCGTGACACCGGCGTCCCGCCAGTTCCGCACCGCTTGATCGGCCGAGCCGTCGGCTTGTTCGACCGCGGCCACGTCGAGAGGCCCGAGTCCCAGCGCAGCCGCTTCCGCTTGGGCGGCTGCGATTCGGGCTTGGGCCAGATCGCCGAGGCGCTCATCCCGAGGTGCGGCGAACGCCAGCCGGCGATGGCCGCGAGAATACAGGTACCGAACCTGTACTCGAGTGCCCGCGGTCGCTGACTCCGAATCTCCCAGCGCCCCGGTCAGAATCTGGCCGACTCCGCTGGCATGCAGCGAATCCAGTTGAGCGGGACCGAAATTCGCCAAACCGATGACGACGTCCGGGGCCAGCGACTCCCAGAGGGGACGAGCCTTGTTGTCGCCGGTCCGGCGGGTGTCGGTCACCAGCGAATAGCCGGCCTCGTCGAGGACCGTGGCGAGCTCGTCGAGGAATTCGCCCATGGCCGATTCCCTCGGCCAGTCCGGTAGGACCAACAGGATCAGATGACTCCGACCGCGGCGCAGCGCTTGCGCGGCGCGATTGGGCCGGTAGCCGAGCCGGTCGGCCTCGGCCAGCACTCGCTTGCGCGTCTTCTCCGAAATCGTCTGCCCGGGAGTGTTGTTCAGCACGAAGCCCACCGTCGCCCGGGACAGCCCGAGCGAGCGGGCGACATCGGACGCGGTGACCCGCTGTTTCGCCGGCGGCACCGACATTCACCTCCCGAAAACGCATTGGCCAGCCAAACTTACGCTAGCACGTGCGAGGTACTGCGAGAGGGAAGCGCTCGCAGTACCTCGCACCCCTGCCGCTCACCGGGGCCGACGGTAGCCCCGAGTCCGACGTGAGCGACTCTCGGAACTCACACCACCGGCGCCGCGGATCTGCTGAGTTCCATGAGTGACCGCAGGGTCTCCCCCGGGATGTCGACCCCGGGGAAATCCAGTAGCTGCCGCATGGGCATCGATTCGACCATCTTCAGCATCTCCATGCCCTGTTCGGCCTGCTGCCGCTGTTCGTCGGTCAGCCCCGCACCCAGCGATTCGACGAGCGCGGGTCCCACTGTCGGATGACCGAACCATTCGCCGACGGTCGAATCGAGTGAAAGCTCCCGGGCGAGAAGGTCACCCGCGAGCACAAGCGAGTGTTCCGCGATCACGGTGGAGGCATCGTCACAGAGTTGAATCGCATACTCACCGCTGGATATCGCCCAATCGCCTCGGACGATGTCGTAGTAGGCGAACGCACGCCGGTCCAAGGTCAGCTCCACCGTCGTCGATTCGCCTTGGGCCAGAGCTACCTTGCGGAACGCGCGCAGTTCCCGCACCGGGCGACGCACCTGACCGGCCTCGGTCGCCACATACACCTGCAGCACGTACTTGCCTGG
This sequence comes from Nocardia sp. NPDC004123, assembly GCF_053603795.1. Lineage (NCBI taxonomy): Bacteria > Bacillati > Actinomycetota > Actinomycetes > Mycobacteriales > Nocardiaceae > Nocardia > Nocardia sp. NPDC004123. The sequence goes on along the minus strand of NZ_JBSGGG010000003.1, from coordinate 334,722 downwards.
CAGGTCACCGATATTGGTGACGGTGGCGCGCACGGTCGCGGCGTCGTCGCCGTCGCTGAGCACCTCGAGACCGGACACCGCGAAGCGCGTGTAGGTCAAGCCGTGGCCGAACGGGTAGCGAACGTTCACCTCGGCGGTCTCGTAGTAGCGGTAGCCGACCATCGTGCCCTCGCCATAGCGCACGTGCCCGGCTTCGCCCGGAAAGTTCAGATACGACGGATTGTCTTGCAGCCGCATCGGAATCGTCTCTGCGAGACGTCCGGATGGCGCAGTGACCCCGAAGAGCAGGTCCGCGATCGCGCCCCCACCGGCCTGGCCCAGCAGCCAGCCATCCAGGATGGCGTCGACGTCGTCGTGCCAGCCCTCCATCGAGACCACGCCGCCATGGGAGAGCACCACCACGGTCCGCGTCGCCACCGCCGCGACGGCACGGATGAGCGCCACCTGCTCGACGGGCAATTCGATGCTCGCGCGGTCGAATCCCTCCGACTCGTCCTTCTCCGCGAGACCGGCGAAAACGACGGCCACGTCGGCGCGGGCGGCAACGGTGACCGCGCCTTCTTCCAACCCGGCGGCGTGCACCACCGCGTGACCGTGCTCCGCGGCGTACGCCTGGATGGCTTCGAGGGCCGTCTCCACGCGTGTGGGGTTGATGTGCGAGCTGCCCCCGCCCTGAAAGCGCGGCTGAGCCGCGAAGGCTCCGACCACCGCGATCGAGCCGACGGCCTCCGTCAGCGGGAGCACCGCGCCGTCGTTCTTGAGGAGGACGGCGCACTCCGCGGCTAGTTCCCGGGCGAGCCGATGGTGAGCATCGACATCGAAACCTCCGGTGGGAGGCTGCTTTCGCGCGGCCAAAGCGGCAAGCCTGCGCACGCTCATGTCGACGACCTCGGCCGAGAGCTCGTCCGCCCGCACTGCTGCGGCGACCGTCGCGTCATCACCCGTGCTGCCGGGCATCTGCAGATCCAGTCCGGCGGCGAGCGCCGCGACGCGATCGTGGACCGCGCCCCAGTCGGAGACCACGACGCCGCCGAATCCCCATTCCTCGCGCAGCACGTCGGTCAGCAGCCAGCGATGCTGTGAGGCGTGGATTCCGTTGACACGGTTGTAGGAACACATCACCGTCGCCGGACTCGCCTGGTTCACCACCGTTTCGAAGGCGGGCAGGTAGATCTCTCGCAGCGTGCGCTCGTCGATGTCGGCGCTGACCTGCATCCGATCGGTTTCCTGGTTGTTGGCGGCGAAGTGCTTCACCGACGCGGCCACGCCCTCGCCTTGCAGCCCCCGCACATGCGCGGCGCCCAGAGCGCCGGACAGCACTGGGTCCTCCGAGTAGTACTCGAAATTGCGGCCGCACAACGGGGATCGCTTGATGTTCACCCCGGGGCCCAGACTCACCGTGATGCCGAATGCCCGGCACTCCCGCCCGATGGCCGCGCCGATGCGCTGTGCGACGTCCGGGTCCCAGCTCGATCCGACCGCCGCGGCGGTCGGATAGCAGGTTGCCGGAAGGCTGTTGTTGATGCCGAGATGGTCGGCCACACCCTCCTGGTACCGGACCCCGTGCGGACCGTCGGCCAGTACGAACGACTCGATACCGGCCGCCTCGACCGCCTTGGTGCGCCACATGTCCGCACCGGACAGCAGAGAGGCCTTCTGTTCCAGTGTGAGAGCGTCGATATCGGACATCAGTGTCCTCCCACTTCCGCCGCCGTCAGCGCCGCGACGAGATCGGCTTTCAGGTCCGCGGGCGCACCGGGGACATATTCGAGAATGGTGTTGAGGGACACCGCGGCGGCCTCCGGCGCCTTGCCGTCGATCGGGATCCCCGGAAAGTGTTTGGAGAATACGGCGGTCAAGGCACGCCATACCGCAGTGTCGTCGGCGAGGGTGCGCAGCGGAGTGTCCATCGTGTACTCCACAGTGGCTACACCCGGCAGGGTGTATTCCCACTCGTGGTGTCCGCCTTCGATCGCCACCGCGAGCCCGTCTGGATGGCACGGCAGTTCGACCGTCGCCGCGGTGCCGGCCGGGATGTCGACTTCGACGCGCATGGCGTCGCCGGTGATCCGCCAGGCGACGGTGATCTCCCCGTGCCCGGTCGTGTGGCGCAATGTGGCGTGGGTGAGCCCGCCTCCGGGTCGCGGCGCGATCCGCATGCGACGGTAGCCCGGCTCCTCACCGATCAGTCCGCCCACCACCCGGTGCAGCCAATCCGCCACGGCCCCATAGGCGTAATGATTCAACGAGGTCATGCCCGACGGATTCAACGTGCCGTCGGGGCGAATGGCGTCCCAGCGCTCCCAGATCGTCGTCGCGCCCATGGTGACCGGGTAGAGGAACGACGGGCAGCCTGTCTCCATCAGGACCGAGTACGCGGCTTCCAGCTGACCGGTGTCGGTGAGCGCGGGCAGTACGTGCGGTGTACCCGCGAATCCGGTGGAGATGCGATAGCCGCTGCGCGCCACCAGATCCGCGATCCTCTCCCCCGCCACCGCCAGCTGATCCGGCTCGAGCAGATCGAACACGATGGCCAATGCGTAAGCGGTCACCGTCTCGCTCGCCACGCGGCCGGCCGGGGTGATGTATTCGCGCCGGAAGGCATCCCGCACCCGGTCGGCGAGGGTCGTGAATTCGAGCGCGTCCTGGTCTTTTCCGATGACCTTGGCGGTGCGGGCGAGTTCCTTGACGACCTTGCAGAAGTAGGCTTGTGCGACCAGGTGCCGATCGGTCTTGGCTTCCGAGGGTCGGTCCTCGGGAGCGTCCGGATCGAGCCAGTCACCGTATTGGAAACCGGTGCTCCACAATCCGCGCTCGTCGAGCCGTTCGGCGACCTGACGCACGAAGGCGGTCATCGATTCGTAGCTGTCGCGCAGGATATCCGGGTCGCCGTACTCGCGGTAGAGCGTCCACGGAAGGCTCACCGCGACGTCTCCCCACAGCGCGGTGGGCGGGGAAGGCGCGGTGAGAACATCGGGGACGACGAAGGGCACGAAGCCCTTCTCGCGATGCTCGACTGCAAGATCCCGCAGCCAGGATCCGAGTACGCCGCGCACGTCGTACAGGAATGCCGCGACCGGGCCGAAGGCGTTGATATCGCCGGTCCAGCCGAGCCTTTCATCGCGCTGCGGGCAGTCGGTGGGCACGCCGACGAAGTTGCCGCGCATGGACCACGCCACGTTGGAGTACAGCTGATTCAGCCGGGCGTCAGAGGTTTCCAGCCAGCCGGTGCGCGGCATATCGCTGTGTACCACCACCGCCCGCAGGGAGTCGGCGCTCAATTCACCGGGATATCCGTCGATTTCGGCGTAGCGGAATCCATGGAAGGTGAAGCGCGGCTCCCAGGTCTCCGGCCCGCCGCCGCGCAAGGTGTAGCGGTCGGTCGCCGCGGCGGTGCGCAGGGTGCTGACGTCGAGTTCACCGTCGCTCAGCAATTCACCGTGCCGCAGGGCCACCGTCGCTCCGGCCGTGCCCTCGACGGTGAGCCTCACCCAGCCACTGAGGATCTGACCGAAGTCGACGATGGTCTTGCCGCTCGGCGAGGTGGTGATGGCGACCGGCGCAAGTTCCTCGATTCGCCGGATCGGTTGGGCGATGGGCGCCACGAGGGTCGCTGCGTCCCATTCGAACTCGGCGGCCGGCTGCCACGCCGTCGCGTCGAAGCCCGGTTCGGACCAGCCCGCCGGTTCCAGCCGGGCGTCGTAGGTCTCGCCGTCGTAGATGCCGTTGGCCAGTACCGCGCCGGTGGCAGCGGTGAATTCGGGTCCGGAGCAGAGGGATTCGGTGTGATCGCCGTAGTCCAGATCCAGCTGCAGGAAGAGGGCGGGACGATCGGCATAGTGATGGTTGCGGCCCTCATAGCCGATCCGGCCCACCGCCCAGCCCTCACCGACCACCGCGCCCACCACGTTCGGTCCCGCCTGCACGAGCCCGGTGACGTCATGGCTGCTGACCTGGAGCCGATGCCGATAGGACGTCCAGCCCGGCGCGAGCATCTCGTCGCCCACGCGCGCCCCGTTGAGATGCGGCTCGACCAGACCAATGCCCGTCACATGCAGGGTTGCGCGCACCGGCGCGGTCTCGAGCTCGAACTCACGACGGAAATACGGTGCGGCACCGCCTGGTTCGAGGTCGAATGGAGCGGTCACGAAGGCCGCACGCCATTGTGATGTCATTACCTTGTCCTTGTCGGTCTGTTCAGTGCGCGGATCGAATCCGCATGATCACCAAGCCGCCCGCGACGGTGAACGCCGCGGCCAGCAGATAGAGCAACTCGTAGTTCTTCTCCCCCGCCGCGACGCCCAACCCGAGCACGAGCGGAGCGACGAAGGGGGCCACCGACTGCGGCACCGACGTGGCGAAGCCGAGGACACCGAGATAACGGCCGGCTTGGGTCTCGCGATCGGGAAGCACATCCAACGCGAGCGCCTGATCGACAGTCGAGAACATGCCGAGGCCGACCGCGGTGATGAACGAACCCGCGACGAGCGTCGCGATGCCCGTGGACAGCGCCATCACCACCGCCCCTATCGCGAACACGATGCCGGACGCCAGCACCAGCGAACGGCGACGCCGCAGCCGGTCGGACAGGAAGCCGCCGCCCAGCGCACCGACCGCCGTCGCGAGCACGCTGCCCGCCGAAGCGACCCCGAGCACGGTGGTCACCTGGTCGACACTCACGCCCAAGCGGGAGGCGAAGTAGAAGGCCGCGTAGGTGGAGTTGAAGGTCAGGCCGAAGTAGAACAGGAAGCGGCCCAGCCAGTTCAATGAGAAGTCAGGATGCCGACGTGGATCGAAGACGTACTTGCCCAGCAGCGACCGCACGCTGATCGGCTCGGCCGGCGGCAGCGCGCGGCTGTCCTCGGGCACGCAAAACACGAACGCCGTCAACAGGATCGCGCCCAATACGCCGGGTACCAGGAACAACGTCAGGTTCGAGCCTTTGAGCGCGCCTGAGAGGACGACTCCGACCACCGGAGCGATCAGACTGGCGAAACCTCCGAGTCCAGCCACCTTGCCGCGCTGTTCCTCCGGCACCCGGTCGGCCTGAACGAAACTCAGCACCCCGAAGGCCGTCCCCCACCCCGCCTGGGCAAGGATCCAACCGGCGACGAGCATGGGCACGCTGTCGGCCAGCGCCATGACCGCGAGCGCAATCAGGCCGAGGCACATTCCCCCGACCAGGAACGGTCGCCGTCGGCCGAACCGGCCGCGAACCCGGTCGCTGAGCGTGCCGATCAGCGGTCCGGAGAGCAACGGCACCACCGCACCCGCGCCGGTGACGTATCCCAGGTATTGCTCGTGCCCCGGGACCAGCTGATCGAGCTTCATCGACAACGAGATGGCCAAAGGGGTGATGAACGCCAGGAAGACCCCGAACTGAGCGCCGACCATCAGACCGATGAACGCGCCGTCGACCGGTTCCAGCACAGCGGGCGCACCCGGCAATCGGTCGGCGATCAACTCTTCGGAGGATTCCACTTTCACGTAACCATACCCATTTCGGAGATTAAAAGCCCAGATAGACAGCACTATTGCGTGCTAGTTCACACGATAGTACGGGCGGACCGTAATCCAGCGCAAGGAATGCGCCCGATCGGCTCGTCGCCGCGTACAGGTCCTCGGCGGTGGGCGCGGTCGATCCTGCCGAATCTGCATGGGCCGAAACGGGTTCCATCATTCCCGCCGACAACGCGCAGGCCACCCATCGCGACCGCCGACAGCATCACCGCGGTGCGCCACAGGGGCGCCCTCGCCTTCCCGGTACTCGACACCGACTTCTCCTGAATCTTTCGAATGCCGCCACATCCGTGGGCCTTCAAGCGCCATGTGGAAGCCACGATCAACTATCTCGCGCTAGTACGATCGCGTGAGAGTCACATCGAGTCACCTTTTCGGCTCTACGTTCGCCAAAACCCCGAATAACGGCCCAAATTCATCGCAAAACCCCAGTTCCGCGAGGGTTGTCACGGCCGAATCGGAGTGTTACGGTCTTATTCACGACCGGTAAATGAAACGTTTCATACAGTTGTCCCCGACGCATCGACGCCCGGAGGAGTAACAATGTGTCGTCCTGGACCGGTTCGCGTACGCGAGACAGTTCCGGCTGGCCCACCGCGAACCGAAGCGGGGTCACCGCGATGAGTGACGCCGCGCCTCAGCCATACGCGGATCGCTACTGCCGCACCGTCGACGGCGCACTCCGATCGAGCGCACGACGGACTGCGGCTCGCCAGGCGGCGTGCAGGGTCCTGCTCCTGGTACTTCCCTCCCGCGCCCTGGATCCGGTCGTTTCGGCCTGCCTGGCGGAAGCCGAGCGGATGCTGGAACATTCGGGGTACAGCTTGCTCACCCAGATTCAACCCGCCCGGGGAGTCGCACGGAACTGGCGGTCACCGGATGCGGTGCGCACCTTCGCTTTGGGGACCTTCGCCGAGCACGACGCCGCAAGCCTGCACGCCGCGGGTGTCGAGCGGTTCCTGACGATACCGGGCGACGACTGGCCGGGGACCCTCATCGGAACCCAGCTTCAGGTGACGCATCTGCACGAATGCCGCCATCACCGTTTGGGATTCGCGGCTCCTAGCGATCCGAATCGTCGCACCGCAGTGGCCGACCGCACCGCGCAGGCGCAGGACGCCGCCACGCGGCTCGGTCTCGCGCCACTGCTGGCGCACACCGTCGATCACGCCGCCTCGGCCGCGGCGGCGATCCGCGATTGGCGGCGCGTCGGCGTCACCGGCGTGGTCGCATTCGACGACGACACCGCCGCGGCCGTCGTCGGAGCCGCCCTGCGCGCCGGCTTGTCGGTGCCCGGCGACATCGCCGTGGTCGGCCACGGTGACAGCCCAACGGCCGCCGCCTTCGCCCCCACCCTGTCGAGCATCCGGATCGACCACATCGCCATGGCTCGGCACCTGGTGGATCAACTCCTCCACGAAAACCCGCAAACCTCATCCTCACACGCCCACCTGGTGACGCTCACTGCCCGCGAGTCGACATTGGCGGGCTGAAGCAGCCCATTCCGTCCCGGGCCGGTGAGCTGCCTGAGCAACGATTCTCGGGGCCGGAAGTGATGGCGGCGTCAGCCCCCGGCGAACCGTCCACGCGGCATAGTCGTTACCGCCTCGCGCCCGGACACGGCGGCCCGAGGGTCCGCACGGAGCTCACCGCGCCATACGAGGGGCTCAGCCGAGAGTCGATCGCCGGGTGACGAGTTCGGGCATGAACACCACGTGCTGATGGCGATGACCGTCGGCGTTATCGGCTTCCTCCAGCAGCAATCGCGCCGCCGTGCGCCCGAGTTCCGCGCGGGGTTGCCGGACCGAGGAGAGCGGTACGGCCGCGGCGGCCGCGAAATCGATGTCGTCGTAGCCGATTACAGCCATATCGCCGGGCACGGATTTGCCGCGCAGGGTCAGCGCTTGCAATGCGCCAAGCGCCAGCAGATCATTCGCGCAGAACAGTGCGGTGGGCCGGTCCGCCTGGTCCAGCAGGGCTTCGGTGGCGTCCCGTCCCGCCTCGAAAGTCATTGCCGCCATGGGAATCACGTCCAGGTGCGCCCCCGATTCAGCGATGGCTTCGGCTGCGCCCCGATGGCGGTCCGCGACCTGCGTGGTGCCTGCCGGATCACCGACGAACCCGATCCGCGTATGACCGAGGTCGAGCAGGTGCCGGACGGCGAGCCGTCCTCCGAGGACGTCGTCGACCGATACCGAGCACCGACCGGGACGACCGCTCCGACGGTCCACCAGCACCGCTGGAATCCCCTGAGAGGCCAGCGTCTCCAGGGCCTGTTCACCGTCACCCAGTACCGGTGTGATCAGCACACCGCGCATGCGCTGCTCGGCGATGAGTTCGAGATGCCTGCGCTCGCGAACCGAATCATCGGCGCTGTTGCACAGCACCAGCATCGCGTTGTGCGCGGCGGCTTCCTCCTCGGCGCCGTGTGCGACGTCGGCGAAGAAGGGGTTGGCCATGTCGAGCACCACCATGGCCAGGGTGCGACTGCGCCCCTCGCGGAGCTGGCGTGCCGAATCGTTGCGCACATACCCGGTTTCCGCGATAGCCCGCTGGACCCGCTCCCGGGTGCGAGGAGACACCTGGTCGGGGCGATTGAGCACGTTGCTGACGGTGCCCAGCGAGACACCCGCGCGCCGCGCTACGTCCTTGATGCTCGCCGCCATGACCGCTCCTCCCATTGAAACGTGTCAATCGTAGTGGATTTTCACCGCTCGCAAGGAATGCGCGCTGGACGGTATTGACTGCCGTCATGAGCGGATATTATCTTCATCATCGTTCTGAAACGTTTCAATCCAGGAGTTGACGACGATGCCAGGCCCTGCCGATCCCAGCGCGGTACTGCGCGAACTGCACATCGAGCTGCCGTCTTGGGCGTTCGGGAACTCCGGAACCCGCTTCAAGGTTTTCGCCCAGCCCGGCGTGCCGCGCGATCCGTTCGAGAAGATCGCCGACGCGGCGCAGGTGCACCGCTACACCGGCGTAACCCCCGAGGTGTCGCTGCACATCCCGTGGGACGCTGTGGACGACTACGCCGAACTCGCCGAACACGCACGCGAGCACGAAGTTTCGATCGGAGTGATCAACTCCAACACCTTCCAGGATGACGACTACAAGCTCGGCAGCGTCTGTCACCCCGATCCGGTGATCCGGCGCAAGGCCATCGGGCATCTGCTCGATTGCGTGGACATCATGGACGCCACGGGTTCGAGCCATCTGAAGCTGTGGTTCGCGGACGGACTGAACTACCCGGGCCAGGACGATCTGACCACACGGCAGCGGAGGCTCGGCGAAGCACTGTCCGAGGTCTACGCACGGCTGTCGGAAGACCAGCGAATGCTGTTGGAGTACAAGCTTTTCGAACCGGCGTTCTATGCCACCGACGTCCCCGACTGGGGCACCGCCTACGCACACTGCCTGAAACTGGGCCCCCAGGCATCGGTCGTGGTGGACACCGGGCACCACGCGCCGCACACCAATATCGAGTTCATCGTCGCGTTCCTGCTCGGCGAGGGCAGACTCGGCGCGTTCGACCTGAACTCGCGTTTCTACGCCGACGACGACCTCATGGTCGGGGCCGCCGATCCGTTCCAGCTGTTCCGGATCGTGAACGAGATCGCCGCCGCCGATGCCATCGGACCGGATTCCGGGCTGCTGTTCATGCTCGACCAGTGCCACAACATCGAGCCGAAGATCCAGGCGGTGATCCGGTCGGTGATGAATGTGCAGGAGGCCGCCGCCAAGGCGCTGCTGATCGACCGTGCCGCGCTGGCACAGGCGCAGCGCGAGGGAGACGTCCTGGGAGCCAACGCGATCCTGATGGACGCCTACAACACCGACGTGCGCCCGATGCTGCGGGAACTGCGCGAGGACATGGGACTCGATCCCGACCCGATCGGCGCATTCCAGCGCTCGGGATACATGCAGAAGATCATCAACGAACGACTCGGCGGCCAGGCCGCGGGCTGGGGAGCATGACAATGACCGACCACACCAACGACACCGTCCGCGAACTGCTCGAGCGCAGCAACCGCCTGGGCGCGGACCCGCGCAACACCAACTACGCGGGCGGCAACACCTCTGCCAAGGGCTTCGACACCGATCCGGTGACCGGCCAGCCGGTCGAGCTGGTCTGGCTCAAGGGTTCCGGCGGCGACCTGGGCACCCTCACCGCGGCCGGGCTCGCCACGCTGCGCCGCGACCGGCTGCGGGCTCTCATCGACGTCTACCCCGGCGTCGACCGCGAGGACGAGATGGTCGCCGCCTTCGACTACTGCCTGCACGGACGCGGCGGCGCCGCGCCGAGCATCGACACCGCCATGCATGGGCTCGTCGAGGCCGACCATGTCGACCATCTGCACCCGGACGCGGGCATCGCGCTGGCCACCGCCGCCGAAGGCGAGGCACTGACGAAGGAGTGCTTCGGTGACCGGGTTGTCTGGGTGCCGTGGCGGCGGCCGGGCTTCCAGCTCGGCCTCGACATCGCGGCCATCCGCCGGGACAACCCGCAGGCCATCGGATGCATCCTCGGCGGGCACGGCGTCACCGCCTGGGGCGACACGTCCGCCGAATGCGAGGCGAACTCGCTCGAGATCATCCGCACCGCACAGGAATTCATCGACACCCGAGGCCGGGCCGAGCCGTTCGGATCGACGGTGGCGGAGTTCGAGCCGCTCGCCCCCGAACGCCGCCGCGCCCGGGCCGCCGAATTGGCTCCGGTGATCCGCGGTCTGGCGTCGACCGACCGGCCCCAGGTCGGCCATTTCGACGACAACGAAGTGGTGCTGGACTTCCTGTCGCGCGCCGGGCACTCGGAGCTCGCCGCGCTCGGCACTTCCTGCCCGGATCACTTCCTGCGCACCAAGGTTCGCCCGCTGATGCTCGACACCCCGGCCGACGCGCCCCTGGAAGAGGTGATCGCACGGCTGCATGAGCTGCACGCCGCCTATCGCGAGGACTACGCGGCCTACTACAACCGTCACGCCGACGCGGCTTCCCCGGCCATGCGCGGCGCGGACCCGGCGATCGTGCTGGTGCCCGGCATCGGCATGTTCAGCTTCGGGCGAGACAAGCAGACCGGGCGGGTCGCCGGCGAGTTCTATATCAATGCCATCAATGTCATGCGCGGGGCGGAGGCGATCTCCCGCTATGCCCCGATCGAGGAGTCGGAGAAGTTCCGCATCGAATACTGGCGGCTCGAGGAGGCGAAGCTGGCCCGCATACCCAAACCCAAGCCGCTGGCGACCCGGGTCGCGCTGGTCACCGGCGCCGGGTCGGGCATCGGGCGGGCCATCGCGCTGCGGCTGGCGGGAGAGGGCGCGTGCGTCGTGGTCGCCGACCGTGACGCCGACGCCGCCGCACGGGTCGCCGCCGAAATCGGCTCGGCAGACGCGGCCGTCCCGGTCACCGTGGACGTCACCAATGCCCACGCGGTGCGGGCGGCCCTCGACGCCGCGGTGCTGGCATTCGGCGGCGTTGACCTGGTGGTCAACAATGCCGGGCTGTCGATCTCCAAGCCGCTGCTGGAGACCAGCGAATCCGATTGGGACATCCAGCATTCGGTGATGGCACGCGGTTCGTTCCTGGTCTCGCGGGAGGCCGCGCGCACCATGGCCGCCCAGGGCATGGGTGGCGATATCGTCTACATCGCCAGCAAGAACGCCGTGTTCGCCGGGCCGAACAATATCGCCTACAGCGCGGCGAAAGCCGATCAGGCCCACCAGGTCCGGCTGCTGGCGGCCGAACTCGGCGACCACGGCATTCGCGTCAACGGCGTGAATCCCGATGGCGTGGTGCGTGGTTCGGGCATCTTCACCGGCGGTTGGGGCGCACAGCGCGCCGCCGTCTACGGGGTCGAGGAGAAGGACCTGGGCGCGTTCTACGCCCAGCGCACCATCCTCAAGCGCGAGGTACTGCCCGAGCACGTCGCCAATGCCGTCTTCGCGCTCACCGGCGGCGAGCTCGCGCACACCACCGGTCTGCACATTCCCGTCGACAGCGGCGTCGCTGCCGCGTTCCTGCGATGAGCCGCGCTGGCGGGCCCTTCGAAGCGCCTGTGGAGAACAGTTTCGCCGCAATCGATCTCGGCGCGTCGAGCGGGCGCGTCGTCCACGGTGTGGTGACCGAGGAACAGCTGACGGTCCGGGAGGTGCATCGCTTCGCCAACGAGCCGGTGCACCTGCCCGACGGGCTGCACTGGGACATCACCGGCCTGTACCGTCAGGCATGCGCCGGGCTGGCCGCCGCCGGTCCGGTGCGGTCGGCCGGAATCGATTCCTGGGCCGTCGATTACGGACTGCTCGACAAGGACGGCAGGCTGATGGGATTGCCGTATCACTACCGCGATCTGCGCACATCCTGGCGTTCACCGATACCGGTGGACATCCAGGGCCTCTACCAGCGCACGGGTATCGCGGATCTGCCGTTCAACACCATCCATCAACTGCGGGCCGAGCCGGAGCACCGGCTCGACACCGCCCGCCATCTGCTGATGATCCCGGATCTGCTCGGCTACTGGCTCACGGATCGTATGGGCACCGAACGCACCAACGCTTCCACGACCGGGCTCTACGGCGTCGCCGAACGGGACTGGGATTACCCCCTGATCCGACGACTCGGGCTGCCGCAGCGAATTTTCACGCCGATCAGCAACGCCGGCACGGTCCTGGGCGGGTTGCGCGGCCCGGTGCGCGAGGCGATCGGCGGCCACGACGTCCAGGTCGTGCGCGTGGCGTCCCACGACACCGCCAGCGCGGTCGCCGCCATCCCTGCCGAGTCCGGATCCTTCGCCTACATATCCAGTGGCACTTGGTCATTGGTGGGTGTCGAACGGCCCACTCCCCTGTTGTCGACCACGGCCCGGGCGGCCGGCTTCACGAACGAAACCGGCATCTCCGGCTTCCGCTACCTGCGCAACGTCATGGGTTTGTGGCTGCTGCAGGAGTGCCAGCGGGAATGGCCGGGTCTGGACTGGTCGACACTGTGCGAACAGGCCGCCGAGGTGCCCGCGCTGACCACCGTCATCGATGTCGACGACCCGGTCTACCTGGCTCCCGGCCATCAAACCCCGGGCGGTATGACCGCCCGCATCGCCGCGCACTGTGACGGTCCGCCACCGCGCACACCCGCCGAGTTCGCGCGCTGCGTGTTCGACAGCCTCGCCCTGGGCCATGCCCGAGCCGTCGCCGACGTCGTCCGCACCAGAGGCAGGGGTATCGACATCGTGCATCTGGTCGGCGGTGGGGCGCGCAATGCCTTGCTGTGCCAGCTCACCGCCGACGCGTGCGGCCTTCCGGTCACCGCAGGCCCGGTCGAGGCGACGGCGATGGGAAATCTGCTCGCCCAAGCCATTTCGGCGCGCGTTCTGCCCACCTGGACCGCCGCGCGCCGACTGGTCGCGCACACCCACGCTCCCCTGCACTACGAGCCGAGATCGGACTCCGCGTGGCGGCTCGCGGCCGAGCGCGTGGCGCTGCTGACCGAGAAGCGGGTCGCCGCATGAAGATCGCGCTCTTCGTCACCTGTCTGGTCGAGTCCATGTTCCCCGACGTCGGCAAGGCCACGGTGACGCTGCTGGAACGGCTCGGCCACGAGGTCGTCGTCCCGCCCGCCCAAACCTGCTGCGGCCAGATGCACATCAACACCGGCTATCCCGATGCGGCACTGGGCCTGGTGCGCAATCACGTCGACGCCTTCACCGGCTACGACGCGATCGTCGCGCCCTCGGCCTCCTGCGTCGGCTCGGTGCGCCATCAGCACGCGATGGTCGCCCGCCGCGCCGGAGACGCCGGTCTCGCGGCGGAGACTACCTCCGTCGCGGATCGCACCTGGGAACTGTCGGAGTTCCTCACCGATGTGCTCGGCGTCGAGGATGTCGGTGCGCACTACCCGCACCGCGTCACCTACCACCCCACCTGTCACTCGCTGCGGATGCTGCGGGTCGACGACCGTCCGCTGCGCCTGCTGCGCAACGTGTCGGGCATCGATCTCGTCGAACTGCCCGCTGCGGACCAATGTTGTGGATTCGGAGGCACTTTCGCCTTGAAGAACCCTGATGTGTCGACCGCCATGCTGGCCGACAAGATGCGCCATGTGCAGTCCACCGGCGCGCACACCTGCACCGCCGCCGACTCCTCGTGCCTGATGCACATCGGTGGCGGCCTGTCGCGGCTGCGCGCGGGCACTCGCACGGTGCACCTCGCCGAGATCCTGGCGGCCACGCCATGAACGAGCACCGCAATCGAGGCGGCGTTTTCCTGGGAATCCCTGTTCCACACGGTAATTCACCGCTCAAGGGTGAGAACCCGTTCCCGGTGGCGGCCCGTGTCGCCGTCGCCGACACGCAGATGCGCCGCAATATCAGCGCCGCCACCGCCACCATCCGCGGCAAACGCGAACGGGTGGTGGGCGAGGTACCCGACTGGGAGGCGCTGCGCCTGGCAGGGCAAAGCATCAAGCGCCGAACCCTCGCCAACCTCGACAAGCACCTCGAGCAACTCGAGGCCGCGGTCACCGCGCACGGCGGAACCGTGCACTGGGCCTCCGATGCCGCCGAGGCCAACCGGATCATCGGCGATCTCGTCGCCGCCACCGGCGCCACCGAGGTGGTGAAGGTGAAATCTATGGTGACACAGGAGATCGGCCTCAACGAGTCCCTGGCCGACCGCGGGATCGCCGCGCACGAAACCGATCTCGCCGAACTCATCGTCCAACTCGCCGGAGACAAACCCTCGCATATCGTGGTGCCCGCGATTCACCGCAATCGCAGCGAGATTCGCGACATCTTCACCACCTCCATGCCCGGCGTCGACCCGAACCTCACCGACGATCCCCCCGAACTCGCCGCCGCCGCACGGGCATACCTGCGCCGAACCATGCTGAACGCCAAGGTCGCCGTGTCCGGCGCGAATTTCGCCGTCGCCGAGACCGGCACCCTCGCGGTGGTGGAATCCGAGGGCAACGGCCGCATGTGTCTCACGCTGCCCGACACCCTGATCACCGTGATGGGCATCGAGAAGCTGGTCCCCACCTGGCGCGATCTGGAGGTCTTCCTCCAACTGCTCCCGCGCTCGGCCACCGGCGAGCGCATGAACCCCTACACCTCGCTATGGACCGGCGTGCACACAGGCGACGGGCCGCAGGAGTTCCACCTCGTCCTGCTCGACAACGGACGCATCGCCACCCTCGCCGACGAAGTGGGACGTGAAGCGCTGCACTGCATCCGTTGTGCGGCCTGCCTCAACGTGTGCCCGGTCTACGAGCGCACCGGCGGGCACGCCTACGGCTCGGTGTATCCGGGGCCTATCGGCGCAGTCCTCACCCCACAGCTCACCGGTGTGGCCGAGAACCCCTCCCTGCCCTATGCGTCAACCCTCTGCGGCGCATGCTTCGACGCCTGCCCGGTGCGCATCGACATCCCGTCCATACTCGTGCACCTGCGCGCGGAAACCACTGCCGCGCATCGCCTCCCGACACCGGAATCCGCGACGATGGCCGCAACGTCCTGGATCATGCGCAGCCAACGGCGCTTCGCCCGGGCCATCCGGCTGCTGCGCGCGGCCAGACTGCTCCGCAATCGGCGCGGCACCCTCGACCGGCTGCCGCCTCCGCTGTCGGGATGGACTTCCGCGCGCGACCTTCCGCTCCCGCCCCGAGAGACCTTCCGTACCTGGTGGAACCATCGATGAATACCCGCGACGACATGCTCCGCCGCATCCGCGCCGCCATCGCGACCTCCGCGCCGACCGATGGCGTCAGCCGCGACTACCGACAACACGGCAATACCGACCGGGCAACATTGGTCGCGCAGTTCACCGAACGCCTGCGCGACTACGGGGCCGAGGTCCACACCACGACCGAACCGAACATCTCGGCGTTGTTGCGGGACCTGACCGCTGACCGAATCACAGCGGTACCTCCAGGATTCCCCACGGCATGGACACCCTCAGAGGCCCGGATCGACGAGCCGACGATGGACACCGCCACGCTCGATGCCGTCTCAACCGTGATCACCACCTCCGCCGCGGCCTGCGCCGAAACCGGGACCATCGCCCTCGACGGCAGCCCCGGTCAGGGACGTCGCGCACTCAGCCTCGTCCCGGACCGGCACATCTGCCTGGTCGACACCGCCGACATCGTCCACACCGTCCCGGAACTGCTCGCCCAGCTCGTTCCGACACGACCTCTCACGCTGCTCAGCGGACCATCGGCGACCAGCGACATCGAACTGCGGCGTGTACAAGGCGTTCACGGTCCCCGAAATCTGGTCGTCGTATTGATCGAGCCCTCCGCCACCGCGGCCACAGAGGCGATGACAACGCCATGAGCGACCCCAGCGTCCCGGACCACCCGTATTCCGTTCGCGAACTTCTGCACTATTTCGGCAGGTGCCCGGCGTGCGGTCACTTCGCCGAGGCATTCGAGATCAACCGCGTATCCGTCGACGGCAACCGTACGCTGGAGTTCCTCGAAACGTGCGGTCTACCCTGCGGGTGGGTCGGCCGCCGCCCCGACCCCGCTCCGCTGCCTCGCAGGGACCGCTGAGTGGGAACCAGCGCCGTGGACTTCCTCCGCGACGACGACCATGAGGACCCATGGCGCCCTACCTGCCCACGCTCGAACAAGTCCTGTCACTTCCCAATCCAGTCGAAGGCATCGTCACCGCCGACCTCATCGACCTCAACGGCCACATGAACGTCGCGCATTACCTGCACCACAACTCCAAAGGCGCGGGCGCTCTCTTGAGGAACGTCGGCGTCGACGAGTCCTACCTATCGGACCGAAGGCTGGGCCTGTTCACCACCGAACACCACATCATGTACTACAGCGAGCTACGCGAAGGCGACAAGTTCTCCGTGCACACACGCGTCCTGGGCCGGACCGACAAAGCCGTGCACATGATGACATTCCTCTTCGACCGATCGCGAGAATGCCTGTCCAATACCCTCGAAGTCCTTTCGCTGCACGTCGATCTCGAAACCCGCAAGGCCACGCCCATGCCCCAGGACATCGCCACGGGATTCGATCGCCATCTGTCCATCTCCGCCGACCTGGGCTGGACAGCACCGACCTGCGGGGCGATCACCCTGCGCCGCTGATCGAGCAATGAGCCGCCACCACGACACAGGCATCGACCATCATCGCCTCCTCGGAACGCGTCGGGCAGAGCGCGGACCTCATCCGGCAGGCTTGACCGATTGAAGCATTGCAACCGACGCGAAGTGCAGAACTCTTTGCGGCACAAGCAAATTCGAATGAGAACAGGACCGATTCGACGTCCTCTGGGCAGGCACGTGCCCTCGACCTCACGTCGGTGACGACAATAGGCTGTGTCCCGCGCGACGGACGGGACACAGCCGGTCAACGTTTGCCGAAACCGCGGAAGCGCCGCAGATATCCGGGAAGTCGCCGCAGCGGAACCGAGCGAGGCCAGTCGTCTGCCCGGAAGTACGCGTCGCTACCGCCATCGACGAATACCACACTGCCGCACAGGAACCGCGCGGCCGGTGACACCATGAACACCGCCCACTCTGCAAGATCACCGGCATCGCCGAAACCACCGATCGGTACCGGGAAACTCCGGATCGCGGCCGCCTCGGCCGGGGTGGCGAGTTGTTTTTCCAGCAGTGGGGTCAGCACGGCACCGGGAGCCAGGACATTGAGCCGGATCCCCCGTCCCGCCCACCGCTCGGTCACCGCCTGGCGGCGCACCCAGTGGCTCACGGCGATCTTCGATGCCGCGTAGGCGATCGACGGGGCATGCCGACCGAAGATCCTGACCGCCCGCAGCGCCTTGTCCGTGTCGCCGGTCAGCAGCGCGCGAATCGCTCGACGAGGGACCGCAGGCGTGGTGGTCGTCGAATTGCTTCCGAAC
Source organism: Nocardia sp. NPDC004123 (assembly GCF_053603795.1). Lineage (NCBI taxonomy): Bacteria > Bacillati > Actinomycetota > Actinomycetes > Mycobacteriales > Nocardiaceae > Nocardia > Nocardia sp. NPDC004123. The sequence continues at coordinate 317,330 of NZ_JBSGGG010000003.1, read as the reverse complement.
ACAACAACTTTCGACTCCGATGCGGCGGCCAGGGCCGATTGCCAGCCTTCGAGAAGTTCGACGGCCCCACGGAAGTTCACCTCGTAGATCAGTCGAGCGCGTTCGGCCCCGGGAATCGGACCCACACCCGCGGCGAGTACGGCGCCATCGAGCTGGCCGTCCGCCGCGGCGAGCACCCCGTCCACGGCGGCGCGACGACCGGCCGGGGTCGACAGGTCGGCCACGATCTCCGCATCCCGCAGGTCGACGCCGAGCACGGTGTGCCCGCGCTTTCGCAGTTTCTCCGCAACAGCCCGCCCCATTCCTGAGGCCGACCCCGTCACTGCGTATACGCCCACTGAATCACCTGTTTTCCGCTGTTGCCAGCATCGAAGAGCGTCTGCCCGGCCGTTCGTACCGGGCAGGTCCGAGAGAAACCAGCCCTGGGCGATCTCCTATCCGCCTCGGGCACTTCAGAATTCGTGAGCACGGGCGACCACTATTTCCGCGGACTCCGTACGATCCGGCCGGGCCGCGCCGGACGGGCTTTCGATGGACGTCACCGTGGGCTCCGGTGGTTCGTGAGGGCGATGACAGCCGGCTCGTCCGTGGTCGTCCGCAGCCCTGCGAGCGGGCAATGCGTGTCGTAGAAAATCGTCGGCATGCATTTGTTGCAATGGATGCACAAGGACGTCTTCTCGTGATCCTCGCGAATGCGGTTGATCAGGTCCGGCTCGCGCAGCAGGGCGCGGGCCATCGCCACAAATTCGAAACCCTCGGCCATCGCGGTGTCCATTGCGGCCTTGTCGGTGATGCCGCCCAGCAGGACCAAGGGCATCGAGACGTTCGCCCGGATCTGCCGCGCGGCATCGAGCATGAACAGATCCTGGTACGGGTAGTTGTGCAGGAAGAACTTGCCCGCCAGCTTCATTCCGAACCGCATCAGCGGCGACATCACCGCGGCGAACTCGTCGAGTGGCGCCTCGCCTTTGAACAGGTACATCGGGTTGAGCAAGGAACTGCCGATGGTGAGCTCGATGGCGTCGAGACTGCCGTCGGCCTCGAGCCATTGCGCTACCTGGATCGCCTCGTCGAGCCAGAAGCCGCCGGGCACGCCGTCATCCATATTCAGTTTCGCCACTACCGCGATGCGGTTACCGGCGGCTTCGCGCACCTCGGCGGCGACCTCACGCAGCAAGCGGGCGCGATTGCGCAAGGACCCACCGTAGGCGTCCTTGCGTCGGTTCAGGATCGGGCTCAGGAAGGAACTCGCGAAATAGTTGTGGCCGAAATGGATTTCGACGGCATCGAAACCGGATTCGATGGCCAGCCGTGTCGCTGTGCCGTGCGCTGTGCGGATTCGCTCGATATCAGCCACGGTCGCCGCATGCGTCACCTGCGGCCCCATCGGGCTGATGCGCCGCGAGGCGCTCAGCGCGGGGAGCCCATTGGACTTCGCACCCGCCACCGGACCCGCGTGACCGATCTGGGCCGAGATCGCCGCGCCCTCGGCATGAACAGCGTCGGTGAGCCGCCGCAGACCCGGCACCGCTTCCTCGCGCATCCAGATCTGGTCGGCCTCGGTGCGACCTTCCGGCGCCACCGCGCAGTAGGCCACTGTCGTCATGCCGACTCCGCCGGCCGCGACCTGGCGGTGGAAGTCGATGAGCTCATCGCTGACCAGTGCCCCGGGGGCCATGTGCTCGAAGGTGGCGGATTTGATGATCCGGTTACGCAGGGTCACCGGTCCCAGCTGAGCCGGGGCGAGTACGTCAGGAATCGAATTTTCGGTCACGACAATGCCTTTCGATGCGGTAGGAAGGTCAGGTCTTCGGGGTGAGGTGCGCGCAGCATGGTCCAGTAATCGACCAGGCGCCACGGGCACGGGACGACGGCCCGCCCCGCCGTATTGCGGTAGTACCCGTTGACCTGCGCACCGGATGCACCCAGACGGTCTCGTCGAGCGCTTCGTCGACACGCCGGTTGTATTCGTCCAGCGCCTGTTGTTCGACGTCCATCGCCGCGTGGTCGTGTATGACTCGGGGTGTCCACCGCCGCGCCGGGATAGGTGTTGCGCTGCCAGGTTCCGCCAATGTCGTCGCGTTCCTCGAAGATAGTGAACGGAAATCCTGCCTCCCCCAGCTTGATTCCGGCATTGATGCCGGCACCGATGACGATGACCTCGAAGTCGGTCGGCGGAGTCACCGTCACCGGAACGCGGCGCTGGTTCTTGATGAATCCGGCCTGTTCCAACAGGATCGGGACGAATTCGGCGTCCACTCGTTGCGCGGTGCAGACGATCGCCATCCGCTGAAACAGTTCGTCGTCCGGAACCTCCAGCGCGGCAACCGAATCCGGCGTCAGCACCTCACGGGCACGGACATCGGCGACGACATCGTCGGGGTAGGTCCCCGGCGGAACTGCCGGGCGGGTACCGGTGCGGTAATGGTTGCCGGGTTCCTCGATGGTCAGACGTGGCCCGAATTCGTCGAGGAGCCCGACATCACCGGTCACGTGCACCATCGACATCAGCAGCGGAGCCGCCTCGCATTCCTCGATCGCCTGGCGCAATACGGCTTCTCGATCGAATGGGGGCGGAGACGTCGCCGACGACGGTGTCGGTCATGAGTTACCTTCCGGGAGTGGTACGCCCATGCGGGCGAGCATGTCTCGTGGATTCGAGGGCGGGCCGAGGTTCAGCAGTTGTCGGCCGCGCCGACTCTCGTAGCCTTCGGCCAGCAGATGCGTCTACGCCATCGCGGATCGACGGACGAGGGCCTTCTCGCCCTCGAGTCGCTGTGTCATGATCGCTTTCTGCATCTGCTGTATCGGGGTCATACCCTTCCTTCATCATCGGCTGCGCAACGGCCGGGCCCGGGCCACCCTTCCGCTCAATGGGACAGCGAATCGGAGACGGCCTTGGGCAGAAGCACATCGCGCATCAACTGCCGGGCCGGGCCGGTCGGTGGCAGGTTCGGGATGACCGAGAATCAGTTCGCGCTATCCGCTCGAACGCGGGGGCCGGGCTTGGAAGGCTACGACGCGACAACGGGCGAGATGGCGCATTTTCTCGCTCATCGGGAAAGACGTCCGATGGCGATCTCGCACTCGTGCCATCGTGGTTGCGAGTTGACGCTCAGCATGCCTCTATCAACCCCCGTCAGGGACACGCCCTGCGGGCTGCCGTGGACACATCAACTGATGGCGTCACAGCACGTTTTGTCGGAGTCAGAGTTCGGACTGCTCGGCGACCCAAGCCGCTATCTGCGTGCGTGAGGTGAAGCCCAGTTTGGTGAGGATATTTTCGACATGTCCGTCGGCGGTGCGTGCTGAAATCACCAGCCGGGTGGCGATCGCCTTGTTGGTCAGACCGCGCGCAATGAGATCGGCGACCTGGCGCTCACGCTTGGTCAGGTTTCCCACTGAATGAGGGGTCGGTGCGGTCGCTTCGGCTCTCTCGCCGAGCGCGAAGCTCACTGCGGCGTCGAAACTCATTGCGGCGCCTTCCTGACGAGCCGCGTCGAATGTACGCGCGCCGAGCATCTCGCGACTGGTGCGCGTGAGTTCCTCATGGTAGATGAGCAGATTGGGAAGCATAGAGGCAGAGCTGCCGCCGATGCGGCTCAGCGCGTCGGCGGCGCCCAGCAACACAGCGGCGCGCCGGGCATGGTGTTGCTCGGTCGCGATCCAGGCCAATATCTCTAAACAGACCGTGGCGACGAGCGGGTCCGACATCAGCCGGGCCGCTCGAATACCCTCCTGCAATACGTGTTCGGCGCGGTCGCGCGCACCGCTTCGCCACAAGGCAAAGCCCGTTGCCCACAACACCCACGACCGAAGCATCGTTTCACCGGCGGATTCGGTGATCGCCAGCGCCTTCTCGAGGCTCGCGAGGGCCCGCGCGGTATCGCCCTGCAGTGAGTAAGCCCATCCGAGCGAAATCAGGGCGTCCACATGCAGTATGAGATCGCCGCATGTCTCATAGCAGTCGATGGCAGCGGCCAGGAGGGTACTGGCGCGACCCAGTTCACCGCTCGCAAAGGCGTTGATTCCCTCGACGTGGGCGAGCAGGGCTGCGACCAGCGGGTCGGCCGCCTGCTCGGCCAGGGTCTTCAGCTGTCCCACATTGTCGATGGCAGCCGATAGGTCACCCTGCATGACGGCCATCGTGCCGACCGCATAGCGGGCCTTGGCCCGATCCAGCGGCGGTGCATCGGTCGATTGGGCCAGCGCGCGCTCGCACCAGCGACGTCCTTCGCCGAGCCGCCCGCGCAAGGTCCAGAACTGAGACAGGGCTGTGGCTATCCGCAATCCGCTCTCGTCCGATTCGGACAGGCTGAATTCCAGTGCTTTCCGCAGATTCGGCAGCTCCCGCTCCAACCGGGCAACCCACGCCAACTGGTGCGGGCCGACCCATTCCGCCTCCGCCGTGAGTGCCAACCGCTCGCACCAATCCCGATGCCGTCGAACGTATTCCGGGTACTTCCCGCTGTCCTCGGCCTGCTCCCGGCCGTATTCCTGAACGGTCTCGAGCATCCGGAAGCGGACCGTGCCCTCGGTTTCCTCGCGGATCAGGATCGACTTGTCCACCAGCGCGGACAAGGTATCGAGCAATTGCGTCTCGGTCGGATCGGCGCCGCACACCTGCTCGGCCGCATCGAGCTCGAAAGTGCCCGCGAACACCGACAGCTGGTCCCACAACCGCTGCTCGGCCGGAGTACACAGGTCATAGCTCCAGTCGATGCACCACCGCAATGTCTGCTGCCGCATCGGGGCACCACGACTCCCGCGAGTCAACAGGGCAAAGCGGTCGTCCAGCCTCGCCAGAATCTGCTCGGGCGACATCGTTCGGAGCCGGGCCGCCGCCAACTCGATCGCCAAGGGCAGCCCGTCCAGGCGAGCACAGATCCCAGCTACGGCGCCCCCGTTGTCTTGGGTTACCTCGAAGCCGGGCACGGCCGCGGCGGCTCGCTCGGCGAACAATGTCACCGCGTCGTGGCGGGTCACCACACGCAGCCCGGGGTTGCTCGCCATATCGGGAATCTCCAACGGCGGCACCACGAACACCGATTCCCCGCCGACGCCGAGTGCCTCTCGACTGGTCGCCAGAATCCGCACTTGCGGGCAGGTCCGCAGCAGCGATTCGGTCAGCGCCGCGGCCGCATCGATCACGTGCTCGCAGTTGTCCAGTACCAGCAGCAGATTGCGCTCGGACAAGAGCTCCAACAGCACCTCGAGCGTCGGCCGGGCACTCTGGTTTCGCAGCCCGAGGGCGGTGGCCACGACATCGACCACAAGTGTCTCATCGCGCAGATCACTCAACTCGACCAATTGCACACCGGCAGTGAAATTTCGCTGCACCTTGTCGGCGACGTGCAGCGCGAGCCGTGACTTGCCGACCCCGCCCATACCGGTCAGCGTCACCAGACGTGACCCCGCCAGCAGGTTCTTGATTTCGGTCAGCTGGATCCGCCGGTCGACGAAGCTGGTCAGCTCGATCGGCAGGTTCCCGGTACGACTCCCCGCCGCGGGCACCGACGTGACAACCGAGGCGGGCTCGGCTGCCGGTTCGGGCGGCAGCGTCATCGCATCGACCCGGAAACCGTGATCGCGCTCTACCTGGCGCAATTGCTCGCCCAACTCCGCGGCGGTGGGACGGCCGCGTGGTTCGCGGGACATGGCCGCCGCGATCACCGCGGAGACGTCGTCGGGAATTCCTTGCTCCCGTAGATCCGGTACCGGTTGCTGGGTGATTCGCAGAAATTGCGCGACGACCTCCTCGCCGCTGCGGCGTTCGTAGGCCGCATGCCCGGTCAGCGCACAGAACAGCGTGGCGCCCAGCCCGTACACATCCGAGGCCCGGCTCGGGGCGTCACCACTGAGGACCTCCGGTGCGGTGAACGCCGGTGATCCGGTGATCGTGCCGGTCGCGGTTTCGAATCCGCCGGTGATGTGGGCGATCCCGAAATCGGTCAAGGCGGGCTCACCGTAATCGGTGAGCAGGATGTTTCCCGGCTTGATATCGCGGTGCAACACCCCGGCCCGATGCGCGGTCTCCAGCGCCCCGGCCAGCTTCACCCCCAGGTGCAGCACCTGCGCCAGCGACAACGGACCGTCGCGGCGCAGGCGCGCATCCAGGGACCCACGCGCGTGATAGGGCATGACCAGGTACGGGTGACCACTCGCGGTCTCACCGACCTCGAGCATGTCGACGATGTTCGGGTGCCCGGTCAGCCGCCCCATCGCACGCTGCTCGCGAAAGAAACGCTCCCGATTCTCATCCAGCTCACCGGTCAGCACCTTCACCGCGACCGTGCGACCCGCAGCCGGCTGGCTACAGCGGTACACCTCCCCGAAACCGCCCCGCCCGATCTCCTCGGCCTCCTCGAAACCCGCAGCACGCAACTCCGTGACGACATCGATACCGACATCACGCTGCGTTTCGAACGGATCTCTCTCGACCATCAGCTACTCGTGATCTCCCCACCGGGCACCAGCCACAATATCCCGACCGCTCTGATCGGACCATCGCGCCCGCGCGCTCCCCGTGGCTGCGGGCATGAACGCTGGCCGAACGGAGTGGCTATATCGGTCGATTCCTATGTCGTCGATCGTGGACGCTCGGTACTCAGCACACGACATCCCCATGTCTCCCAATGAACGGAATTCCGAGTCCGGCAGGCCGACGGAAGCCCATACCGTTAGTCGGTCGTGCCTGGCGACGATGCATTGTTTGCGCATCAGGAGGTGAAAGTTGTTCTCGGAGCGGGCATTCTTCTCGTTCATCGAACTGACCGACCCCGATCAACATCGGGAGTACAACGAGTGGCACCAGCTTGACCATCGGCCGGAGAACCTGCTGCTTCCCGGCGTGGCCTGGGGCGATCGGTGGGCCCGACGCCGCGACCGCAACGAAGCCGGGCCTTCGGGCGAAGAATTGAGCGGGACCGATTACGTGGCCATGTATTGGTTCCGGCCGCCGTACGAGCAGAGCATCGCCGAGTGGACCAAGCTGGGAGAGGACTCCTTCCAGTGGGGGCGGGGCCCGATCATGCAAGGAATCCGGCGCTCCTTGCTGGCGTTCTTCACCCCGGTGAAAGGCTATGTCGCGCCGCGGGTTCTGGTGTCAGCCGACGCTTTGCCTTTCCGCCCCAACCGCGGGCTGCACATCACAGTTGGGTACCTGGCAGACCCACACAGTGCGGAGGCCCACGAGCAGTTCCGGTGGCAGGATCGGGTGCGAATTCCCGACCTGCTGAATTGCGCCGGTGTGGCAGGGGCTTGGTCGTTCGCCTTGCACACTGTGCAGAAGCATCCCACGCTCCCGATCGGCGAGTCGCGCCGAGACTATGCGAGCGGATCGCTGCGGATTCGATTGCTGTACTTGGACGGCGATCCGGACACCGTGACTGGTGAGCTGGCCGAGCGGGAGAAGCAGTGGGACGAGTCGGGGCGCGGGGCGCCTTGTCCAGACGCTGAGGAAGTGCTGTTCAGCGCGCCAGTTCACACGATCGTGCCTTGGCAGGATTGGTAGGTAGCTCAGGCGACCGCGTACGGATCGGAACGAAGGACACCAGGGGTCCATCCAGTGGGAGGGTAGCGCCTGCCTCCAATTCGGGACGAGCACACTCTCCGAGGACTTGGGCGACAACCGTTGAGGAGCAGATGTGACTGACCTGAAGCACTACGGACCGTGGGCAGTGATCGCGGGGGGTTCCGAAGGGGTGGGCGCATCGTTCGCGTCCCAGCTGGCCGATGCTGGTGTCAATCTCGTTCTCATCGCACGTAAGCCGGAACCTCTCGCGCAGGCCGCTGCACAGGCCCGTGAAAAGGGCGTCGAGGTTCGCACTCTCGCTCTCGATTTGACGCGGAAGTCGTCGATCGACGAGATCATCTCGGCCACTTCAGATCTCGATGTCGGGCTGTTGATCTTCAACGCGGGTGCAAACAGCTATGGCAGCGAGTTCGTTCTGGGTGACCTCGACCGGTTCCAGACCGTGATCGACTTGAATATCACCGCGCAGCTCGCCTTGGTGCGCCACTACGGCGCGCTGATGCGAGCGGCGGGTCGTGGGGGTCTGCTGCTGGTCGGCTCCATGAGCGGCTACATTGGCGGGTTCCACCAAGGAATTTATGGTGGGGTGAAGGCCTTCGGACGCATCTTCGCGGAGTCGTTGTGGCTGGAATTGCGTGAACACGGTGTGGACGTACTCGAACTGGTGCTCGGGGTCACGCGTACTCCCGCGATGGAACGCGCCGGCTTGAACTTCGACATTCCGGGAATGACGGTGAGCGATCCCGATGATGTTGCGCGAGAAGGGCTTGCCCATCTCGCGGACGGGCCGGTGTGGATTGCGGGCGGTAATGCGGCCAAGGTGAACAAGCGCAACGGTCCAGACCGGTCCGGCCTACTGTTGGAGAACCACGAAGCCATGCTCCGGTTGTTGCCGAAGCGGGAAGCGGAACCTGCGAACAGCCCGCACGGTCGCTGATGAAGATCGGGCTCGTCAGCCCTGTTGTGACGCAGGTTCCCGGCGCCCACTCGGAATGGGAAATCGCTGCGGGCATACAGGATTTGGCGCGGATTGCCGGGCACGCGGACGTGCTCGGCTTCGAGTATCTGACGTGCAGCGAGCATGTCGTGGTACCTGTGGATGTCGCCGATCAGCGAGGCGGGACCTATTGGGACCCGCTGGCAACCTTCGGCTACCTGGCGGCGAAAACCGAGCGCATTAGATTCGTCACTCAGGTTCTGGTGCTCGGTTATCACCACCCCCTGGAGATAGCTAAACGCTACGGCACTCTCGACGTCGTCACCGGCGGACGTTTGACGCTGGGACTCGGTGTCGGATCGCTGGAAGCCGAATTCGAGCTGCTCGGTGCTCCGTTCGCGGGGCGAGGGGAGCGGGCCGATGACGCCCTGCGTGCGTTGCGTAGTGCGCTGTCGGTCCGGACACCCCGGTATCAGGGTTCTCACTACGAGTTCTCCGATATGGTTGTCGAACCGCATGCGATGCAGGCGCGGGTACCGCTGTGGATCGGTGGTCGTACGCAGCGCTCGCTGCGACGGGCGGCCGAACTGGGTGATGGGTGGGTACCGTTCGGACTTTCCGGTTCGGCGGTGCGATCGACGCTGGAAAGAGTCGACCTCCCAACGGGTTTCGAGATCGCACTCTCGGCCGGAGTGATCGATCCTCTCGGCGATCCGGTCGCTACCGGCGAACAGCTCGAAGCGGCAGCATCCGCCGGCGCGACAACCGTCAGTGTATCGATCGCCGCCGCGTCAACAGACCACTACCTCGATCAATTGACTGCTCTGGCCAAGCTCGGACAGTTGGACCACTAGCTGAAGTGCTCGACGCGAAGCAAGGAGAGTTGGGTAATGGAAGAGCGTTTGGCGGCGTTGGAATCGCGACTGCGCTTGCTGGAGGACGAGCGAGAGATCCAGCGGATCGTCGCGCGGTACGGACCGCTGGTGGACGATGGTGCGGCAGAGGACGTCGCAGCTCTGTGGACCGAGGACGGCGTATACGACGTGGACGGGCTGTTCATGGAGGGCCGTGGGGACATCTCGGCGATGGTGCGGTCCGCGACCCATCAGGGATTCATCGCGGGTGGGTGCGCGCACTTCCAAGGGCCGGTCCATATCACCATCGACGGGGATGTTGCCACGGGCGCGAGCTATTCGCTGATGGTTTTGCACCGCGCGGGTGAGTTCGAGGTGAGGCGTGCCACCGCACATCATTGGCGGTTCGATCGGACCGCTCGGGGATGGCGGGTGCGGCGCAGAACGAGTCGCGCGCTCGACGGAGATGATGTCGCGCACGGCCTTCTCGGGGCCGGCGTGCGCGGTCGTGCCCTCGACGAGAACGACGGCCCGTTCGGTTCCCGAGACCAGGCCGTATCGAGCGCATTCACCGAATAGCGGGCAGATGCCGGAACGTGTCGCCGACCGGAATCTGACATTTCCAGTTGGCCATAGGCTCGGGTTCTTCGAGCGGGAGCGTAGGGTCCTCCAGCAATTGGGATTGCATAGGGCCCGAGGAATGCCTCCACATCGGTGAACTCCTCGTCTAGATGACGCAAGGCACGTTCGCAATCATCGAGCGGGACCGGGTAGCGCACTACGTCCAGCCGGCGCTGCGCGCGCCACGATCCGAATCCCCGGTGCCAGCCGGTAATCGTCACTGACACAACCGATTCCCGCGGCGGCCAGCGCCCGGCACACCGCATCTGCCTCGGGCACATCCAGATCGCCACCGACGAAGGCGCGCCTCCGTGGATCCTGAGCAGTCCTGGGGCGAGGGCTCCGCCCGGTGCGTTCGCCCGGTAAATCCGCACCGGCACTGGCAGTCTGGATCTGCCGAGCAGGATGTCGTACGGACGAGCATCTGGAACTGTTATGCGGGCCTCTCGTCGTCCGGACGCCGTCGTGCCGGGCCGCTCGTCAGATTTCTGTCACCCGGTTGTGGAATCTGCGCACAGATAACTAGCACCAGCTAGTATCCGCATCGGGGTAGGAGCCCCGGTGTCGTTTCCCGGTCGCGGTAGACAGCGCGACTTTCGCATTCCGCGTGGCCACGGCGACCGCGGATCGGGTCGTCACCATCGAGCCCATCGACGTCATGCCATTCAACGCGCACGCTCGGGCGCGCGTTCTAGTCCGCCGAGGACGTGCAAGCCGGATGAGGTACTCCCGTTCTCCCGCAGAGCGGGAAAGGCGCTGATCGCCTTCGTGATTGCGCGGGTAGCGTCCGCCGGACGCGTACAGACTCGGGAGGTCGAATGGTTAGCGGGGCAGTGTTCCGATTCACCAAAATTCTGGTCGACGATACCGAAGCCCAGTTCAGCTTCTACTCATCGGTACTCGGAATGACCGAGAAGTACCGGGTAAAGCAGGGTGTGGACGACGACGCCCTCGAAGAGATCATTATGACCTCGGCGCACGGCGGTGACCCCGCCCTGGTGCTCTTGCACTACCTGAACCGGCCCACGCCCCCTCCCGGAGAAGCAGTTCTGGGCTTCAACGTTACCGATCTCGACGCTGCCGTCCGCGCCGCGCGGACGGCGGGCGGCACGGTTGCTACCCCGAGGAAGGAGCTGCCGGAATTCGGCATCTCGGTGGCATTCGTCGAGGACCCCGAAGGGCATCGCCTCGAACTCGTTCAGCGCCTAACGGCCGATGGTGAACCGAGCGATGGTGCCTCGAACTGACCGCGCCAGGTGAGCCGTAGGTCCGAAATTCACCCCTTTTCGATTCGCAACCAAATGGAAGGAACGCCAATGCGCACCTCGAAACAGCACCCTATGACCCCGGTCGTCCCACCGCGGTTGATAAGTGACTTCTATACCCCGGCCGAGGTCGATTCTCTGTTCGGCTTCATCCGCCGCCGCGGGCCCTGGCAACTCGTACTCGCACAACACTTCGCCTCCACCGAGGAGTACTTGGCGATATCGGGTGCCGGGGATCGCAATCCGAATGCGCGACTCGCCGACTTCACCGCACCGGTATTCCGCGGCTATCTGGCCAAGGAAGGTATCGCGATGGACGAGTCGATCCACGACATCTACTTCGGCCGAAAGCTACTCGACCCGATCAAGAAGATGCACGGTGCCCGTTACGGTTTCGCGCACCACATGCTGTTCAACACGTGCGGGCCCTCCCGCAGCTTCGACGCTGGGCATTTCGACACCGGCAATTGGCGCGGGCGGGACGTGATCAACACTCCGGTGTGGCTGCTGGGTGTGATGGCCAAGTCCGGACTGTTCGACCGATGGGAGATCAAGACCGGGCAGATGATCACCTACTTCTACGACTCCGACATAGACGGTGGCTTCACCTACTGGCCCGCCGGCCCGGACCGCGCTCCGTCCCGATTCGAGGCACCGTTCCGGAACACCGCGATTCTTACCGACAACTCCCGCATGTACCACCGTCGCGAAGCAAACGGGCCGCGAGACCATCGCGACTTCCCGGCGCTCGAGATGCATTCGTTGCTTCATCGCGACCAGGACGAGTGGGCGATCCGCAACGGGGACACCGAGATCGCCCGCTACCGCGACGAGGAGAGCCGGACGCTGTTCCATTACACGGCTCTGGTTTTCGACGATGCCGCCGAGGTGAACCGCTACCTCGACCACACCGACGATCTTTCCCTCGACACGGTCTTCGAGATGCTCGCCGCCGACCTGCGCACGCGCGGCATCCGCTACACCGAGCCGACAGCGCCGCTGACCGACCCGGAATTCATCGCTCTGCTCACCGATACCTACGCGATGGCACCGCGGGAGTATCCGGTCGAGGCGCCTCTCGACGTCCCCTTGGGTTAGTGGTCCCGCCTGTACGTTCTTCGGGGGTTAACGCGGCGGTCAGTGATGCGGCAGGCTGGTGGTTGCAGCCGGTGGGTTGTTGGGAGTGCTCGTTCCGTTCGTGCTGTTCGATCCGGGCCAGGAGGTCCTCGAGGTCGGCCCGGGTGAACTTCCATTCGAAGGGCCGGGCGGTCTTGTTGTAACGGCGCTCGAATGAGATGAGCCGGTCTTCGACCTGGTCAAGGCTGGTGAAGTCGTTGGGAGAGACGACCTTTCGTTGCACGATGGAGAAGAAGATCTCCACCTGATTCAGCCAAGAGGCGTGCACCGGAGTGTGGACCATAACCGCATTGGGAAGCCGCGCGATGAGCCGGTCCGCGGCGGCTTTGCCGCGGCGGCTGGATCCGTTGTCGACCACCCAGAACACTCGTTTGACTGAGGCGTAGGGCTGGCTGGTCATGACTTTGTCCACCAGAGCCATGAATGGCGCGATCCAGGTCTTGGCTGCGCAGTGGCCGAAGACCTCGGCGCGATGGAGGTCGTAGGCGGCCAGGTAGGACAGCGATCCACCGCGGTCGTATTCGTGGTTGACCCGCATTGGGCGGGGGGCGCGTGGTGCCAGGGTGGGATGGCAGCGGCAGCGGGCCTGGATCGAGGTCTTCTCGTCGGAGGAGATCACGTATTCGTCGTCGCCCAGCAGCCGCCCCTCCCACGTACGCAAGTAGAGGCCCCGCCAAGAACGAGACCAACAACACCCGCCCCGGCGGCGACAGCCAAACCAGCCCCGAATACCCACCCGAACAGCAGGATCCATAGCAGCCTCGAACTCAAACGGCATACCTCAAGAACCACAACAGCCACATCAAGCTCTGAATTCACACCCCCCCTGCTGGGTTCGAACCACCCACAACGAGCGTCTTCGCAGCTCAGCAGCCAACTCCGCGATTCCGACCGCAGACAACAAAGAAGCCACAGGTCGATGATCTGCGGCTTCTTCCAGGGTGGACCTGGCTGGGCGTTATTCCAAACGGGCTGACCTGCACAAACTCGAAACCACCCGCGCCAAAATCGACACCGGACCCTCGTCTCCACTCCCCCGCCGACACAAGAAGCCTCCGGCGGACCGTCCTCGCGAGCCTCGCAGAATCGAGCGGCGCCTCGGCCCTGCGACGGTCGAGGAACTCCTTCACGCGTACCGCGATGGCACCTCGACCACGCAACTCGCGGCGCGCTAAGGAATCTCCAAGACCGCCGTCCTCAACCTGCTCACCAACCGCAACGTTCCCCGCCGATTCCAATCGATGACCACCAACGACATCGACCACGTCGAGCGGCTCTACCTCGCCGGCCATTCACTCGTCAGCTGTAGCCGCCTCACCAGCTTCCCCGCCAGCACCATCCGCGACGCGCTCCGTGAACGCGGCACCCCAATGCGGGCACCCGGCGGGCGCCACCGTGCACCGCGTTAGACCCCCACGAGTCGGCGTGTCGACACGCCGACTCGTGGATCACATTTCCCGACACAGCAAGCGATCGGCAATCAACCTCCCCGGCTCAACCGATACCTCCCCCATGCATGCCACGATCGATTTCGCAGACAGCGCGACACCAAGCAGTCGGAAGCCCCTCGGCGTTCAGGATTTCACGATGTTACGCAGGGAGTGCTGCTCGATGTGCAGGACGATGGCACGGTGGAGCACGTCGGGACGGCACACCATCGGCTTGCCCGCGCTCACTCCTTGTCCCGGCAACGCAGCAACTTCAGCACCGCGGCGAGCAGGCCGACAGGAACGAGATAGGCCCGCAGGGCCCAGGCGGGGCTGGCGAAGATAGGACCTGGCGAAGTGGCACAACGGTGCGATCTCTGAGGAATATATCTGGGCATGAGATCCGTCGTCGGCGATGGTGTGGCCGACCCGCAGTAGGAGTCGCCGAATCATGTTCTGCCAGTGGGTGACAGCATTGCTGGCCGTCCGCGGCACGACAACCACCGAACACACTTGTCCCACCACCCGAACGAAACCACCGGGGCAGATCAGCTGATAGTGGCCCACCATCAGCCGATAAGGTTTCGCTGCGGATCGATTGCCCTCAGGTATTCGAGTTCCGCCGGTTTGGGTGCCGTCAACGAACGGACGTCATCAGCCAATTGGATATCCCATCGGGTCGCATTGCGCAGTCGAGACAGTGCTTTCTCCGCAGAATCCTCTGCATCCTCGAACCATGCGGCCAAGACGTAGGTGTCGCCTTCACGCCTGAGATGGCCTATTTCCGTTGCGATTACGGCGACACGATCACCGTGGTAGCTGATGAACTCGGCCGTCTGGACAAACTTTCTCGGGTCAGCGGCAACCACGGCGATCGTCGGCACTCGAGAGGCGATATCGGTGCTACCGCCGCTCCCGACCAAGAAGTGGCCGGCGGGCGTCCGGTTGCTATTTGCGTTTCCCTGCTTGTCGAGAACCCCTGCGGAGAGCACCGCGATCGTAGTGTCGGCCGTCGTCGGCACCAGCATGCCGAGAACCTCCAGTGTGCTGCTGAGATGTCGGGCGGTCGGCAGATTGCGGGTATTGGACAGCGTCGCGTCGTGCGGCCGGGGAATGTAACCGACAACGCCGCTTTCGAAGACGAGATCGACGACGCGCTCGTCGTCGAGTAGGCTCGCCCGACCGAGTGCGGCCGCAATGTGGGACAAGCCGGCACCGGCGACGACCGTTCGGGCGCCCCGGGACCGCACCAGCTCTTCCATCGCCCGAGCACCCGAAACCGCGAGCCGCTCACCCAGCGTGGGCTCTCGGTCGCCGAGCTGTTCCGCCTCATCATCGAGTTGATCGATGTGCCAGGACTCGTCGAAGTCCATCGCCACGAGATGCTCGATTCGTTGCCTGCCCAGCCGACCAAGGTACGTCCGCCGGGAGACATCGATCCATTTCTTGCTGAACGATTCAGCGTCTTCGAGGGTCCGCAAACGGCCGAGTTCGGACAGGAATTCGTAGTCCTCGCCGTAGCCTGCGGTTCCCGACACTCGGACCGGCACCGGAGAGGCGGACGGATGAGCCCCCAGCGGCACATGAGCAACACCGAGCACTCGCGCGGCCGGCACCCGCACGTGGCCCGCCCATCGGCGCAGTTCAGCCGGCGCGACTACATGGTCGGCGGTGAGGATTACACCCCTGCGGGCCGCGTAGACGGTGTGGATGTCCTCCGCGAATGGCGGGAAGAGCACGCCGTTGCCGTCCCAGTCCGCGACCGGGCAGTGGATGAGAGAGATGTCCGGCCGCAATGCTGGCATGACCGAACGCTGCGTCCCGTCGTACGGATCCACCACGCTGCGCGCATCCACGCCGGCTCCGGCCGGAAGGTCGGAGCCATCCATCGTCTCCGCAGGTACGAACCGCCACCCCAGTGCGCCCGCGAGTGTGCGTTGGATCAGCGCGAGAATCGACCATTCCTCGACAGCGACAGAGCCGTCCTGGATGGCCTGCGCAAGAAGGGGATTAGGGCGCACGGCCGGATACGTTGTCGCCGCAAAGGAGGTGATCAATTTGTCCACGCCGCCCGAGGCCACCAGAAGTCCCACCTCGGCGCGCAAGGAAGCCGAGATGATGGTAAGCCCGCGCAGACGCCCGGATCGAGCCTGGCGAGCCACTTCGAACAGCGCCGCATACGCTCGGGTGGACAGCCACGGGAAGTGCAGCTCGTCACCGGAGCGGACTTCTCGCTCGATCAATTCGGCGAGTGGGCGAACTCGGCGACGTTCCGGTGCGGTGGCACTGTCGTCGTAGCGGAATCCTTTGTGGTGCAACGGCATGCCGACTTCGGGGAAGGTTATCGGTTCCACTGTCTTTCCAATCTGTCCCGGAGAATCGCTAGAGGTCGAGCACCAGTCGACGAGACTTCGACCGCCCCACGCAAATCATCATCCGGTCACCGCATTCGCGTTCTTCGTCCGATAGCAGCAGGTCGTGATGGTCCGGCTCGCCCTCGAGGACGCGAACCTCGCAGGCCCCGCAGAAGCCCTCTTCACAATCGGAAAGGAAGGTCGGGACGGCCTCTCGCACGACATCCAGGAGCGTGCGGTCCGGCGGAACATTCAACACTGCGCCCGTACGGCGCAATTCGACATCGAAGCTCGCATCATTCGCCTTCGACCGAACAGCACCGCCGTCACGTGAGGCCTCGGTGGCCGCTCCGAATCGTTCCACGTGCAGCGCGCCGGTTGGGAATCGGTTCTGGACCCCCTGCTCCGCTGCCCGAATCAAACTTTCGGGACCGCAGCAGTAGATCACGGAATCCGCCGGTGCGCCGTCGAAGACTGCATCGAGGTCGAGCAAACCGTACAGATCCTGAGGCACTATCTCTATATCTCCGCCACCGAGCCGTGAAAGTTCCGCGCGGTAGGCCATCGACGACGTACAACGACCGCCATATATCAGCCGCCACGGCTTTCCGCGGCTGCTCACGGCACGTGCCATCGCGAGAATCGGCGTGATGCCGATCCCCCCGGCCAGGAACAGATATGACTCAGCGTCGACGAGCCGGAAGTGGTTACGCGGTCCACGCACTGTCAGTGTTCTTCCCACCAGAGCGGTGTCGTGGATTTCGATCGAGCCACCACGACCGTGGTCATCGCGCAGTACCGCTACCGTGTAAGCGGCGCGTTCCTCGGGAGTACCGCACAGCGAATATTGGCGGAGCTTGCCCGATGGGAGAATCACGTCCAGGTGTGCCCCAGGCTCCCAGGGCGGCAGATCTTTGCCGGCGGAGTCCACCAGCCTGAGCGAGACGACCCCGTCCGCCTCCCTCTTCACCTGCTCCACCAACAGCTCGAACATGTGCTGCGACTCGGCGCTGAGTTCATTGTTCGTCATGCGAAAAAATCCGTTCGAAAAGTGTTCAGGTTCAGCCGATCCCGACTAGATCGAGGTTCGGCGATCGTTGATCTGCTGGGTCCAGGTGAACTCGAGGAGACCTTCGGTGCCCATCTCGCGGCCGTATCCGCTGTCCTTCACTCCGCCGAACGGCGCACCAGGATCGAATGCGGTCATCCCGTGTTTATTGATGAAGGTCACCCCAGCGTCGATGTCCGCGGCCATGTCCCATGCGCGGCTCGGATCGGAGGTCCAGATGCTCGATGTCAGGCCGTATGGTGTGGAGTTCACAAGTGAAATCGCCTCGCGCTCCGTACCGAATCCGACAATCGGCAGTGCGGGACCGAACTGCTCCTCGCGCACGATCCGCAGATCCGGCTGTACTCGCGTCACCAGCGTGGGCAGGTGAAAGTATCCGTTCTCCCACGTCCGCCGGTCTCGGATTCGACCTCGCGAATTCAGCTTTGCCCCAGCGGATTCAGCCTCAGCCAGCATCGCGGTGAACCGGTCGAGCTGCCGTTTGTTGGCGAGCGGCCCCATCGTCACCTCGGGATCCAGACCGTCGCCGACCACGATGTCCTGCAAGGCATCTCCGATACGGCCGGTCACCTCACCGATCAGGGATTCATGCACGAAGAGCCGCTTAATCGCGAAACAGACCTGTCCCGAAGTCATCGTGAATGCGCCGACCAACTTCCGGATGAGCTCATCGTCGACGACCACGTCCTCGAGCAACACCGCCGCATCATTGCCGCCGAGCTCGAAAACACCCCGCTTCAACCGCGATCCGAGCGCTTGGGCCACTGAACGTCCGGCGTCCATGCCCCCCGTGAAGGCGATCATGTCGACGTCGGGATGGGCGCCCAGTGCGGCACCTACCCGCTCACCGGCCCCGGTGACACCGTTGACGACACCCGGCGGCAGCGCGGCTCCGATCGCCTCGACAGCCTTCAGCACGCCCAGCGAAGCGAAGGGCGATGGCACCGCGACGACGGTGTTGCCGGCCAGCAACGCGGGCCCGAGTTTCACGCCGAGCAGTGCGATCGGCCAGTTCCACGGCACGATCGCACCGACGACACCCAGTGGCCGCCTACGGATCTCGATGGCGCCGCGGTCGTCGTCACGGCGTTCGGTGAGCGCCGCCTCGACGGCGTCGAGGTCATCGAGATAATGCGACCACGCCCAGGGCGGCGATTGAAAATCCATGACGGATTCCGCCAGAACCTTGCCCATCTCGCGGGTCAGCGCCTCGGGTCCGGAGGCATCGATTGCCGCGAGTCGCCGACCCGCGTCAGCGAGACACGCCGCTCGTTCGGCGAGGGGAAGGCGCGCCCAGACACGCTGCGCCCGCTTTGCTGCCTGCACCGCCGCGTCGATGTCGGCCCCTGTCCCATCGGGTATCGATCCGACGACCTCGCTCGTCCGTGCTGGATTGATGACCGGAAGCCGACCACCACTACTGCCGCCGCGCCATTGGCCGTCGACGTACATGTCGAGATCGAGTGTGCTCACAGCAGCACCACACCCTTCGTGATTTCGTTGGCAGCCAACTCGGCGAGCGCCTTCGGGACGTCGTCGAGTGCGTAGGTGGCGTCGATGGCCGAATCCAGCGGAAGTCGTCCGTCCATGTACAGATCGACAAACGCGGGAATATCGCGCTGGGGGATGATCGAACCGGCGTATGTACCGGTCAGGCGTTTCTGCATCAGAAAGGCGAACATGTCCGACGTGACCGTCACCGCGGCATCCATCACGCCGATGGCCACCGCAAGTCCACCAGGGCGGACGCCTTGCAGGACGGTTTCGAGGGTGCCCTGGGCGCCCACGGCGTCGAAACCGTAATCGACGCCGCGGCCGCCGGTGAGATCGCGGATCGCAGCCGCAGCGTCGGCGCCGGACGCCGAGATGGTGTGCGACGCCAGCCCCAGCTCGCGAGCCTTGGCGAGTTTATGTTCCGCGAGATCGACCGCGATCACCGTGGTGGCCCCCATAGCGTGGGCTCCCATCATCGTGGCCAGACCGACCCCACCCGCGCCGACGACCAGGACGCTGCTGCCCGGACGGACCTCTGCCCGAACGATGGCGGCACCCAGTCCGGTCGACCACGCGCACCCCAGCCCCGCCAGTCGCTCCAACGGGGCATCCGATCGCACCTTCACCGCCGCCGAGGCCGGCACCACTGCGTACTCGGCGAACGAGCCCTGGCAGAACAGGGTGTTCACGTCGTCATCTCCGGACCGCAGCCGTGTGGTGCCGTCCAGCATCGTGCCAGAGAAGCCTACAGCGCGTTCGCAGAGCACGTACTCACCACGCTGGCACTGGAAACAGGAGTGGCACGAGGTGATGATCGAGCAGATCACCGCGTCGCCGACGGCCAGATGCTCGACTCCCGGACCGATCTCGTCGACCACACCCGCGCCCTCGTGGCCGAGAACGATCGGTCGTGGCGAGGGCAGGTGGCCGGCGAGCACAGAGACATCGGTGTGGCAGATTCCCGAACTCACCAGGCGAACTCGCACCTCCCCGGCCGCGGGGTGTGGGTCTGGGAGTTCCTCGATGTGGATCGAGTCGACGGCGCGGCTTACTGCGGCTCTCATGTGTATCTCCTCCGCATGGCGGGATTTCGGTACGCGAAATTGTTCGGGTGACGGGGGGTCACCGCTGTGGGGTGAAGATGATCGGCAGTGCGCGAATGATTCGGGTCTGCCCCTCGGAGATCCGTACGCCGCCGGGGTCCGACAATGTGTAGTCCGGAATCCGAGCGAGGATCTCCTCGACCATGACGCGGAGCTCGATCCTCGCCAGCGGCGCGCCCGGGCAGCGGTGCACGCCAGCACCGAACGCCAAGTGCCGATTCGGCTTTCGATCGAGAAGGATAGTGCCTGGCTGGTCGAAGACGGTCTCGTCATGGTTCGCCGAAAGCCACGACATCCAGACGCGCTCCCCTTCAGGGATCACCGTTCCACCGACCTCCACAGGACATGTGGTCGTACGCGCGAAACCAGGAACCGGACTGATGTAGCGCAGGAACTCCTCGATCGCCTGGGTCAGCAACTCCGGGTCGGCCCGCAGTTGGGCGCGGAGAGCGGGATGCCGGTCCAACAGTGTGAAGATGTGATTTGCCGCGGCCGCAGTTGTTTCGCCCCCCGCCCCGGTCAGCGACAGGTAGATATCGAGAACCTCTTCCTCGGTGACTGCACGGTCGTCGATCGTTGACGAAAGCAGATGGCTTGCAAGATCTTTGGACGGATTATGCTTACGCGCCGCGATCAGTCCGACGTAGTAGTCGCGAATCTCCATCTGGAGCGCGACCCCTTCCTCCGGGGAAGTGACCGAGACGAGCGCCAGCGACCAGTCGCTGAATCGCGGCACGTCCTCGTCCGGAATTCCGAGCAGCCAGGTGATCACCCTGGACGTGAGCGGAAACGCCAAGTCCCGGGCCAGATCCGCCTCACCTGCGCTGGCGAACCCGTTGATCAATTCCACAGCGTGCTTACGGATCTCGGCCTCGAGTTCACCGAACTTGCGTACGTTGAATACGACATTGAGCAGCGACCGGTAGTTCGTGTGCTGCGGCGGGTCCGACTCCATCGGAATGAACGGCCTCGGCGCACCGACCGAGGGGAGCGTAATGGTGGGAAGGGACGAGAACCTTTCTGTATCCCGGGTGGCCGTATCGACGTCCGCATAACGCGTCAGCGCCCAGAAACCGCCATGGCGATCACTGTGCTGGACGGGACATTTCGCACGCATCTCCCGATGAACCTGATCGGGCTCGTCGAGCGTTGCGACATAACGGTTGTCGTAGTTGTCTGCATTGATGTCCACTGCTCCCCTAAATGGGACGGGCCGGAAGCCGGTAATTGTCTTGATGGCCCGGATCGGGCGATGTGACCGAGAGTAAGACCTTCCGATCGGAAGGTCAACGATCTATTATGAAATATCCCACTCGGTAGAACATCTGCCGAGCATCAGCTCCGGACCGGCACGGACCTCAGCCTCCATGCGCCACATCGGCGTCGGGCTATCCCGAGGTGGCTGTGCCGCCGGCTTGGCATGAGGTACCGATGGCTATGAATGACTCCGCGGCGACGGAACGTTATCTCACACCTAGCATCGCGGCAGAGCTAGCGGCCGCGGGATTCCACGATGCCGAAGAGATCGGGCACGGCGGCTTCGGCACGGTCTACCGGTGTCGTCAGCCTTCGCTGGATCGCACCGTGGCCATCAAGGTCCTCACGGCCGCCGAGACGGACACCGAGAATCTCAAGCGCTTCCTTCGTGAACAGCGTGCGATGGGCCGGCTGTCCGGGCACCCGAACATTGCCCGCATCCTGGAGGCCGGGGCGACCCCGACCGGCCGACCGTACATCGTGATGGAGTACCACGCGCGCGACTCGTTGGCAGCGCGTATTCGTACATCGGGGCCACTCGAGTGGGCCCGAACGCTACGCCTCGGCGTGAAGTTGGCAGGAGCTCTGGAGACCGCTCACCGACTCGGCGTGCTCCATCGCGACGTCAAGCCCGCGAATATTCTGCTCACCGACTATGGCGAACCGCAGCTGACCGATTTCGGTATTGCCCGGATTGCGGGCGGCTTCGAAACTGGCACGGGCGCTATAACGGGATCACCCGCCTACACCGCTCCGGAAGTGCTGCAGGGACAATCGCCCACTGTCCGCTCGGATTTGTACAGTCTCGGAGCAACACTGTTCTCCGCTATTACCGGGCATGCCGCGTTCGAGCGCCGCAATGGGGAGCAGGTGGTTGCCCAGTTCCTGCGGATTACGACTCATCCCGTGCCGGATTTACGAGGCCAAGGCGTCCCGGATGAAGTGTGTGTAGCCATCGAGGAAGCGATGGCCGTAAGTCCCGAGGGTCGTCCACCGTCCGCCCTCGAATTCGGTCGCGCCCTTCAGCTGGCGCAGCGCCGAATCCGCCTGCCGGTCGACGAGATACCACTCCCCACGAACAAGGACATCGACGATTCCGGTCCGAGCGCCGTACAACTCGCACCTAGCGCCGAGACGAGCGGCTACCCACACGAATCAGCTTCTCCCCCAACACCATCGACAAGATATCGCCCGCCGACGATCCTGCGAGCGCCGGTCCTGCGACAGCGGCTTGTCGATCGGTTGCGGGCAGGCGGCAGGCGACGACTGATTCTGATCCACGCCCCGGCCGGATTCGGCAAGAGCACCCTGGCTCTGCAATATCGGGACAGTCTGATCACGGAGGGTGCCGGCGTCGCCTGGCTCACCGTCGATCACGACGACAACAATGTCGTCTGGTTCCTGGAGCATGTGATCGAGGCGATCCGCCGGATCCGCCCACCGCTGGCGCGTGAGCTGGCGAGCATCCTCGAACAACACGGAGACACAGCCGAACGGTGTGTGCTCGCTTCCCTGATAGACGACATCCACGATCGCGACGAGCGTCTCGTCATCATTTTGGACGATTGGCACCGCGTTACCAGCACCGCAACGACCGATGCCTTGGCATTCTTGCTAGACAACGCCTGTCACCACCTTCAGGTCATCATCACGAGCAGGACCCGGTTCGGCCTGCCTACGGGCCGGATGCGTGTCCGCGATGAGCTTGTCGAAATCGATGCCGACACACTGCGTTTCGACGTCACCGAGGCGTGTTCGCTGGTTGAGAGCTTCGCCGGCGTTCACTTGGCCCAGTTCCAGATCGATGAGCTGCAGCAATCGACCGTGGGGTGGGCTGCCGCGCTGCAGTTGGTGTCGCTCTCACTCCGCGAGCAGACCGATCCCACCGAGCTGATCGCCCACCTTTCCGGGCGCCATCACGCCATCGACGAATTCCTCACCGAAAACGTGCTCACCACATTGGAACCGGAGATGGTCGAGTTCTTGATGGCAACATCGATCACCGAAAGGATCAGCGGAGAGCTCGCGTCGGAATTGAGCCGTACACATCGCGGCCCGGCCCTACTGGAAGAAGCGGAAAGGCGCGACCTGTTCCTGCGCCGGATCGACGACGAAGGCGAGTGGCTCCGATATCACCCCATGTTCGCGGACTTTCTACGTCACCGGCTCGAACGCGATCAACCGGATCGAATCGGCGAGCTGCACCGTGCGGCGTCGCAGTGGTTCGCAGACCATCGGTTTCTCAGCGAAGCCGTCGACCATGCTCTTGCCGCCGGAGATCAAGATCGGGCCATCGGCCTCGTCGAGCAGCAGGGCACGTCGTTGCTGGAACACTCACGCATGGCGACGCTGCTCGGACTGGTTGCGAAACTGCCACCGCGACTTGCGATGTCGCGCCCACGGCTGCAGATTGCCGTCGCCACGGCAAACATCCAGCTGCAACAGACTTCCGCCGCCCAGACAGCGCTGGACCTCGTGTATGCGCTGCTCGACCGAGGCAACCACAACGACGGGGAGCGCGCTGACCTGCGTATCGAGGCCGATGTTCTCCGCGGAGCGATGAAAATCGCAGCCGACGACATCGAGGGCGTCGACGAGTTGGTAGCGGAATGTCTCGGGAAGCCGGACAGCCTACCGCCCTGGATAGTCTCCGGCGCTGCGGATATAGCGACTTTCGTCGCGATCTACCGCTTCGACTACGAGTCCGCACGAAGGATGCAGAACTGGGCCAACCCCTACCATGAGCGGACCGGTGGCCGGTACTTCACGATGTACGGCCACTGTTTCGCCGGCATCGCCGCGAATGAGCAGCTTGATCTCTCCGCGGCCGAGAGTGAGTTCCGCACAGCCTTGGCGGTTGCCCGCGAATCGGGTGGTCTTCATTCGCAGGCAGCGCGACTCGCGGGTGCCTTGCTCGGTGAACTGCTGTACGAACGCAATGAGCTCGCCGAGGCGGAACGGCTCATCGACGAGGGTTTCGAGGTCGGGCCCGAAGGCGGCGTCGTCGACTTCATGTTGGCACGGTATGGCACCGGAGCACAGATCAAGGCGCTTCGAGGCGATCTCGGTTCAGCTTGCGAGCGTTTGAACGAGGGCGCTCGGGTTGCCGAAGCACTGTCTCTGGGGCGGTTGCGTGCACGGATCTATGCCGAGCGCATCCAGTGGGGTTTGCTAACTGGGTCGAGCGACAACCAGGGCGCGAACAGAGATTGCCGAGAGCCTACATCGGCCGTGGCGGCAGAGGCCGGTGACGACGGAATCGCACTGATCACCGCAGAATTCGAACAGGTCGGCGAAATCCGGGGTCTGATCGCCGAAAAATCACTCCGGAAAGCCCGCCTGGCAAGCGCACGGGCCCGGACACTGGTTGCGCATCTCGCCACACAAGGGCGCCCGAAAGCGTTGTTGAAGGCGAAACTTCTTTGTGCTGCGGCATTGTTCGCTGCCGATCTTCCCACCGAGGCCAAGAGTGTCCTCGCCCCGGCTGCGGCCGTGTGTGCGGATCTCGGCCTCATCAGGTTGCTACTCGACGGCGGCCGCGAGATCGTTCCGATCGTTGCCGAACTATTCGAGGACCAACGCAACGATCGGTGGCAGCCGGAGTGGCCGTCGATCCCGGAATCCTTCTTCGAAGCGATACTCGAGGCGGCCGCTCGGTCTTAGAACTCCTAACAGAGTGAGAGGTTGGCAGTCGGCGCCAGCAGATGATGCTGCAGGCCAGGCTGAGGAAGGCCTCATGGATGTCGTCGCGGATCTCCCAGCGAATGCGCAGTCGCCGGAACCAGTGCAGCAGTGCGAAACTCTGCTCGACCACCCAGCGGTGCGCACCGAGTCCAGAGCCGTGTTCGACGCCGCGGCGGGCGATGAACGGGGTGATTCCCTTGTCCCGCACTAGTTTACGGTACTTGTCGTGGTCGTAGCCACGGTCGGCGTAGAGAGCGTCCGGACGTCGGCGAGGACGCCCGCGTCGTCCCCGCACCGGCGGGATCGCGTCGATCAAAGCCATGAGCTCGGTGACGTCGTTGCGGTTGCCGCCGGTCAACGTGACCGCCAGTGGGATGCCGTGCGCTTCGGTGATCAGATGGTGTTTCGAGCCGGTCCGGGCACGGTCGACCGGGCTCGGCCCGGTTTTGGGCCGCCCTTGAGCGCCCGAACGTGGGAGCCGTCGATCACCGCCCTCGACCAGTCCAACGCCTCGGCGGCGTTCAACTCGGCCAGCAGTGTTTCGTGCAACCGCTGCCAGACCCCGGCCTGGTGCCAGTCCCGCAGCCGACGCCAGCAGGTCATGCCCGAGCCGTAACCCAGCTCCTGGGGCAGGAACTCCCACGGGATACCCGTGTAGAGCACGAACAAGATGCCGCACAGAACTTTTCGGTCGTCGAGCCGCTTGCGGCCGGGATGGTGTGTCTTGCGGGGAATCACCGGCAGCAGGGGCTCGATGCGCTCGCACAACCGGTCGTCGATCTCCCAGGGCCTTCGTTGCGCCGTCGCGCACCTCCAGTCACAGGCGACACAAAAGGAACACCAACCGATCCCGCATCATTCCCCCCACCAGCCCCATTCTGTTAGGAGTTCTTAGTGCCTCGCGCCTGAAATGCGTCTACTAAGTTGTTAACCCGTTGTGATGTCGCATTGTGGGCCTTCTGCCGTTGAGATCGTTGTGTCCGACGCTGAGCGTGTGGAGCTTGGGTGCATAGCGGAATCGCCGGACCGGCGTGCGGCGCAACGAGCTCGGATCGTGCTGGCCTGTGCTCAGGGTATGTCGAAGGCGAGCGCCGCGCGGCTTGTCGGTGTCTCGATGGGGCCGGGCGAGCCGAACGCTAGCCTGCCATCGAGCCGCACATCCATAGATCGACATGGAGCTGAGTGCATCCGAGAAGTCCATGCGCGATCATAAGGTGATCAACCTCTGATTTGATGCAATCTTTTGGTGCTGCTTGGTCATGGGCCGAGGAACAACCGTTCGTTGGGAATGCGCGGCAGTAGCCGACATTCCTCGACGGTGCTGCGGGTCAATTCGATTGTGCACCAGTGCTTTCGCCTCCAATCGTGGATCAAGTTGCGTGCCGCCACAGCGGTGGCCGCGTAGTCTAACGCCACGCCACCCAGCCAGATCCGCAGGTGCACATCACCTCCCGGTGAGAACCATGCTTCGGCTGTCATAGCCTAAACCTCCTCACGCGATGCCAGACGAATACCATTGGCCCACCCGGCCGCAGGGGAAAAGCCTGCGACACAACCCCAGCACCTCGATTACCATGTCAACCTTTCCGGATAAGGCACTAACAATGCCCACGCAGCCTGGCAGGACTTCGGCCAACCGATTCTGCCAATGCGCCTTGGATCATTCGCGCGGTAGCCCTCACGTTCGAGACCAGCGTTTGGTCGATCTTGAAACGAGACATCGGTCCGCTCACCGCAACGGCACACGGCCGTATTCCAGTGACGAGCACGGGCACTGCTACACAGCCGTTGCCGATGGCCAATTCCCCGAAGTCGTAAGCGAACCCGGCGCGGCGAATCTCCGAGATCTGACCGCGTGTCAATTCCGGAGGCAGTGTCGGCATCACCTCACCGGTCCGAACATACCCGTGGGTTGTCACGTCAGGAATCGCAAAGCTCAAGAGCACCTTGCCGATGGCGGTGCGATGAGCGGGTAGCCGGTCGCGCACACGGGCTGCCACGAAATAATCGGCGCCCTTGGGAATCTCCTCCAGCAGCGTTACGTCGGCTCCGGTGAGGACACCGAGATGGACGACATGCCCTGTCAGCCGATGTAATTCGTGAAGATGCGGCCGAGCTGCCCTGCGCACCGGTGACTGCGACGCGAGGCGCCCAAGTTCGATCATGCGAAGGCCCAGTTCGTACTTGCGGCCCTCGCGACGCAGCCAATGCAATTTGACCAGGCTGTCGAGCAGCCGATGAGCCGACGATCGAGGCAGGCCGGTGTACGCCGAGACCTCAGCGAGAGTCAGCTGATCACAACGATCGAACGCATCGAGGATCGTGGCGATTCGATTCAGCATCTTCGTCGGCGACTCCGACTCGTCTCGCACCGTCATACTGCCCGCCTCATGCCTGGTCCTTCGCTTCTTCCGTGTCAGTGCCAGCGCGAGTAGTCGGCCGGACGCTTCTCCAGAAAGGCGTCGCGCCCTTCCTCGACTGATGCGGCAGGGACTCCCATGGCAATCATGTCGAGACCATTGACCATGGTGTCGTAGGAGGAGTTCCACCAGACGTTCGTGCCCGCCTTGGCGATCTGTAGCGCCTGCGGGTGCAGTCCGAGAAGCCGCTGGGCCCATTGCCGGGTCGTCGATTCGAGCTCGGCATCATCGACTACGGCATTGACCCAACCCCAGTCGAAAGCCTGTTCCGCCGTCACCTTTTCGCTGAAAAAGACGATCTGCTTGGCCCGCTTTTCACCGATCTGCAACGGCAAAATGTTCGTTCCACCAAGCACCGGGCACGAGCCGATAAGGGTGCCGGCCTGGCCGAGACGAGCGCTGCGGGCAGCAATGGCGAGGTCCGAGGCGATAACCAACTCGTTACCGCCGCCCACCGCGACGCCATTCACCATCGCGATAACCGGCTTCCGGCACGACCGAATCGACGTGATCGCACGAAGCGCGTATACCCCGGTGTCAACCAGACCCTTCTTGGTGAACTCGCGCACGTCCCCGCCAGCGGAGAACGCGCGGCCATTGCCAGTCAGCACCACGACACCGATGTCGGGATCGACCGAGAACTGGTCGAGGGTGTCGGCAAGCCGATGAAACTGTGCCGGGCCGAAGGCATTCAGCGTCTCCGGTCGATTGAACGTAACCCAGGCGATGCGATCCTCGACCGACACAATCAGGTCGTTGTCGGACCCGTGATATCCGTTCACTGACATGTGTGACTCCTATTCTATTCAGGCGTTTGAGCGACGTCCCGCGATTCCCCTGACGTCACGGAAATATGTTGCTGAGGCCCGTGATTCAGTCCCACCACAAGGTGCGGTCGAATACTGCCGCTGCGATCAGATTCTTCTGGATCTGACTCGTTCCCTCGACGATGGTGAGTTGTTTCGCGTCGCGGTAATACATTTCGACCGGATGATCCTTCATGTATCCGGCTGCGCCGAGCAGCTGTACCGCTGTTCCGGAAACCTTGACCGCGGTCTCGCTGGCAAACAACTTCGCCATCGAGAGCATCGGAACCGCCGCCTTGTCGAAGGCGCCCGCGTCGACCATGCTCGCAGCACGGTAGGTCAGCAAGCGAGCTGCTTCGATTTCAGCGGCATGCTCGGCAACCATCCAGCCCAGCCCCTGTTGACTGGCGAGCGGGGATCCGAAGGCGGTACGGGTACCCAGGTAGTCGGCCGCATACATCAGGGCGCCCTCTGCCAGTCCGAGACCTCGAGCGGCGACGATCGGTCGCATCGAATTGAGCGCCAGCATCGCGAGTTTGAACGCTTTCCCGGGCTCGCCCACCACAGCCGAGCCCGGCACCCGGACAGCGTCCAAGCGCAATTCGCCGGTGTTGACACCGCGCACTCCGAGCTTGTCGTCGACCCGGGCAATGGATACTCCTGGCGAGTTCCGATCGACGATGAAGCAGCCGAAGCCATCGCCCCCAGTCCGGGCGAAGACGGTGTAGAAATCTGCCTGCTCGAGCCCAGACATCCAGCACTTGGAGCCGGTGATCACCCAGTCGTCGCCGTCTCGGACAGCTGTGCTGCGCATCCCACGCACATCCGATCCGGCCTGCGGCTCGGACAGGCCGAAGGATGCGCGCCGAGCTCCGACCGCGATGTCGCGTACGTAGGTATTTTTCTGCTCTTCGGATCCGCCGAGGAGAATCGGCAGCGCCGGCAATCGCGTGAGCAGGAGCATCAGCGCGACCGTGTTCGAGTACTTGGCTACTTCCTCGATCGCGATGGTAAGGCCCAATGTTCCGGCGCCGGACCCGCCGTATTCTAGTGGCGTCGCCAATCCGAGCAGATCCGCATCGAGCAGAGCTTTGAATACATCGTCCGGATAGACGTTGGCGCGGTCGATTTCGATGGCGCGCGGCTTCACCACTATCTGCGCGAAGCGCCGGACAGTGTCTTGCAGCGCGACGTACTCGTCGGGCAATGCGGCATACATAGTTCTCCAAAAGTGTCGAATCGGCTCGTGATCAAGGGGTCAGTGCCCATCTGGCGAAGCACATGCCGACGCCGTAACCGGACTGGGTCCGATACGCCGGCACGTAATCGATGATTTCCGCGGGGGCCTGTGCACAGGCATCGGCGATGATCCAATCGGTGATCTCCGCAGTGCCGTTGAGTCGCAATGGCAGGTCGTACTTCTCGTGTGCGAGCCGCAGTTCGTCGTCACCGATCAGCTTCCAGCCGTGCAGGTCATCGGAGCGCA
Source organism: Nocardia sp. NPDC004123 (assembly GCF_053603795.1). Classification (NCBI taxonomy): domain Bacteria; kingdom Bacillati; phylum Actinomycetota; class Actinomycetes; order Mycobacteriales; family Nocardiaceae; genus Nocardia; species Nocardia sp. NPDC004123. Next base: position 287,882 of record NZ_JBSGGG010000003.1, on the reverse strand, counting down.
TGGCGGTGAGCACCCGCGCGTCGAGTTCCTCGTCGAGGACCAGGTGGCTCAATCCACCCGAGGCCAGGACGGCAACCCGTTCCTTGGACGTCGATGCGGCGATGGCGTCTCGCAGGGCCCGGCCGAAAGCGACGCAGCGGCCGACTCCGGGCACGTTGGGCGGATTCCATACGTTCGTCACCAGCGGCAGTATCTGCAGCTTCGAATCGGCGAGGTCCAGGAAACGCAACGGCCAAGTGACCGCGTGGCCGATGCCGTACTCGTCGGAGGTCTCCGATGTGTGTGCGACATCGAAACCGTTGTCGCACAGGTATTTCAACAGGTCGATGCCGAGATCTCTGGCGACTGGAAGAGAGAGCCGGTACTGCTCGGGGCCCTCGTTGCGCCGATTGGCCGCGCTCGACTCGAGCTGCTCAGCCAGAAACAGCTCGAACACCGGCGCCGAGCGAGGACCGAAATTCTCGCCCTGGTCGCTGCCCACGATCAACAACACATCGGGCTCGACGTCGAGAATCGCGGACCGCAATTCCTTTGTGGCACTGTCGAAACGAGCTTGATGCTCGTTCCAATGGTCTCGGACGTCACCGGCCAGACGATCGAGAGAAGGTCGGGGGATCCTCGGCTCCAGTGCAGGCCAATCCGATACGGGTGCGATCAGGGCCGGGCTGTGTGAAGTCCCGAAAACGCCTACTAAATTTGCCATTTCTGCTCATGCTCCAATATCGACGATGCGATTGTGCTGTCTGCCGAGACCTGTGATCTCGCTTTCCAAAACCGATCCGGGTCGCAGCCACTCGGGTGGAGTTCGGGCCAGGCCGACACCGGCGGGCGTTCCGGTACTGATCACGTCTCCGGGCTCGAGCGTCAAGGATCGGCTCAAGTCCGAAATGAGGGCCGCAACGTCGTGAATCATCAGTCGCGTATGTGACCGCTGCTTTTCCACACCGTCGACCCAGCACATCAGCTCGAGGTTCTGCGGGTCCGGCACTTCGTCACGGGTGACGACGAAAGGCCCCAGTGGTGAGGAATTCTCGATGCTCTTGCCCTTCCACCACTGGTTTCTGGACAGTTGCACGTCTCTGGCACTGACGTCGTTGAGGACGGCGTAGCCGAAGACATGATCGAGTGCATCGGCGGGATCGATGTAGCGGCCGGACTCCCCGATGACGACGGCCAACTCCACCTCCCAATCGAGCTGGGCGCTGACTCGCTCGTCGTAGCCGATATCGTCGAACGGTCCGCAAATGCTGCGGACGTCCTTCGTGAAGAACACCGGTGCGTCCGGCACGTCGATGTCACCGACTGCGCGCTGCGACTCCTCGATGTGCTCGCAGTAGTTCACGCCCACACAGATGACGTTTCTTCGGAGCCGTCCCATCGGGGCAACGAGTTTCAGGTCGTCGACCGTGCCGACGGCATGGCACGAACCGAAACGCTCGACAAGCCCACGCAGTCGAGTGATGCCGGCCGATCCGAGATCGATCCAGCCTGCCATCGTCCGCGGCAGACTTTCGGCGAGGTCCTCGACCAGTCGCGTCGCATCGACAACCGAACCGTCGACCCCGACAACACCGACATGAGATTGCCCGTCAACAACAAAGGAACACAGTCGCATTGGAAAACCTATCGCGCATTTCTCGTAGGAAGGTCACCGCAGGCCGGGTACGCGTTGGACCCCGAGCGTGCGCAACTGCTCACGAAGTTCCGGTCCGAGGCCCTGCCATCCGTGGGCCGCGATGTCTTTCAGCAACGCGGTCTCACGTTCGGCCCGAGCATGTGAGCGCGCCAGAACCTCGTCGGCCGATTCGTGCGATACGACTACCACCCCGTCGTCGTCGGCAACCACGACATCGCCAGGTCTCACGGTCGCGCCGCCGGCCACCACCGAGCTGTTGACCCAGCCAGGACCGCCTTTGGTGGTTCCCGCGGCCGATATCGTCTTGCTCCACACCGGCAGCGGAAGACTGCGCAGCATTCCGACGTCACGCACGCCGCCGTCGACGACGAGCCCAGCAGCGCCGCGCGAAATCAGGATGCTCGCGATGATTTCGCCGACCATTCCCGCCGTAGACGGTGCCAGGTTGGCGACCACGAGGATGTCGCCCTCCTGACACAGCTCGAGCGCGGCTAGCAGCATCAGGTTGTCACCGGGCTGGTTGAGACACGTCACTGCAGGACCCGCGGCACGCGAGCCGGGCACCAGCGGTTTGATGGAAGGCTCCATCAAACCGCCGCGGCCCTGGGATTCGTGTACGGTCGCCACGCCGAGTTCGGCGAATTCGGCGCACAGCGATCCAGCGATCCGATCCGTCCGGTCGAGGATGGACGGGCTGATCAAATGGCTGGTCATCAGAAGAGCTCCCCCGCGGCCGGCAGGAAACTCTCGAAGGCCTCTGCGTGCGTGACCTTTCGGTCCAGCAGCAGCCCGGCCATGATCGACCGGTACCGCGCGCGCTGCTCGTAGACATCGATCATGAATTCCTGGACCTGCGAACAGCGCATCATCTCGAGTTTTTGCTCGGCGACGTCGCTGATGTCAATGTAGGTATCCGGCTTGAAATCGCAGAACTCCGGGAATTCCGGTTCGTATCCATGGATCTGGCGAACGACAAAGCGCTCTGTTTCCGGGATCCTCCCGTGCGCGCGTGCCCAGATCGCGGCGTCCTCGACCAGTCGGGCTGTCGCGACGTGATCCGGGTTGTTCGGGTCCCGTCGGCCGTGCGTGAGCACGACATCGGGCCGGAGCTCGCGCAGCAAGCGGACCATTTCCAGCCGACGCTCGTCGTCGATGACCATCGGGTAGTCGCCCCAGTCGAAGGTGCGCAGCTCGACTCCGGCTACCGCCGCGGCCTTTTCCGCCTCACCCAGTCGGATGCCACGGACCCCTTCCGCCGTCTGGTCAGGCTCGGCCCATGCCGATGCGGACTCGCCTCGTTCTCCCATCGACAGGCAGACGACAGTGACGTCCGCTCCGGAGTTGACGTACTTCAGAATGGTTCCGCCGGTGCGCCACACCCAGTCCATCCCGTGGGCGCTGATCACTGTCACATTGGTCATGGTCTTCCTTCTTGTTGTAGGGCTCTGTGTATGGCTGGTAGCTACTGGTTCGGCTCGACGAGGGGCAGCCCTCGCAGCAGAGCCCGCGCGGCGAGGTGCCGGCCTGCGCCGTACCCGAATGCCAGCGCCGGGCCAATGGTCGCGCCGGCAGCCCAATAGCCATCGTTGGATGGGGAGGCTGCGCAGTTCCCCACGGCATACAAGCCGTCGACAGGCACATCGTTTGCGTCGAGTACTTGCCCGGCGGTGGAAATCCGCGGGCCGCCTTTGGTGTCGAGGGTGCCGAGTCCGATCACCACGGCGTAGAACGGACCGTCCGGGTCCAGCGGCGCCAGAACCGGATTCGGTCCGCCGCCGGGTCGAGGGTCTCCGGTGAAGAACGATTCGATCGGCTCGGCTCCGCGGCCGAAGTACGTGTCGATTCCCGTACTCGCGATCTCGTTGAAGCGCGTAATCGTGACGGCGAGATTCGTGCGGAAATCGCTGGTCAACCGCGCCCCGCCGGTTTCTGCCCCCAGCGACTCGAGCCGAGCGTCAAGGTTGTCGCACAATTCATCCCAGCTCGCACCCGCCACGATGTGCTCCGACGATTCGTCCGGCAGCGCAAGGGGGTAGGCGAATTGCTCCATGGAGAACAGTCGCTGAGTCCGGTCATCGAAGATCAGCAGCAACAGTTCCGGGGCGGACACGCCGATGTGTACCTTCGCCCGGTCGCTGTAGAACTGCTTCTCGTTGAGAATCCGCTGGCCCGAAAGATCGACGATCAGTGACGAATCTCCCGGTGCCACCCACATCCCCGCGCGTGTTTCACCGGTGCCGCTCAGCGTGTGTTCGATGGCCACCTGGTCCCACCACGCATAGTCCATATTGTGCAGTGGGACATCGAGCGCCTCGAACGCAGGCAACGAATCGCCAGTGTTGCCGGGGGCGGCGCAGCCACCCCACACTCGGGCGGGTAGGTATTGAGCTCGCCGATCAGCGTTGTGCGTGAATCCGCCGACGGCGAGTACCACCCCCAGCTCCGCGTCGATCGGAATGACACGTGCACTCTCCAGATCGCGCACAAGGGCACCGGTGACCCTGCCCTGTTCGAGAATCAACTCGGAGAAGGCGTGCTGTGCGTAGATCCGGACGCCGAGACCTTCCGCGGCCGAGACCAATTGCGCAATGAGGTCGGCACCATTTCCGGGACTGCTGTCTTCACCGGCAGGTGCCAGCGCACGACCGAAGACACCTCCCTGCTCGGGCAGTGACATATGGTAATCGGGAAAGCGCAGTGCCGCTTCGATTGTCGAGTGAAGCGCATCGATGTGTTCGAAGAACTCGACGGCTTCGGCTGCGAGCCGGTAGTAGCCGGAGAGGAGGTCGTACTCCCACGGGGTAAGGCCGAGATGCGAGTCCGCAGCACGGTATCGATCCGGCGCGCTCACTCGCGCCATGTAGCGGACCGCACGATCCTCCGGGTCAGCGATGCCACGCTGGCGCATCAGGTGGTTATCGGGAATCCAGTACACACCACCAGATTTGGCGGTAGTACCGCCGATGTGCGCTGCCTTTTCGAACAGCAGCACCGAACAGCCCGATGCGGCAGCGGTGACGGCGGCAGCCAACCCAGCCGCCCCGGAACCGAACACAATGACATCCGCTGTGCGATCACGGGAGTCGCCCAGGCTTTCCGCCGATGCGATGCGCGAAACTGTCATCGAGGCACCTCGACACCGAGACGCGTATCGAGTTGGACCACACGCGAATCGAACCGCCATCCATGGGGCGTGCGGACCAAACTGTCGGCGTAGCGCCCGGTCGCCATCAACGTCGGCGGCTGTTTGTTCTCATACCGGCGAAACATCAGGAGGTTGCAGCGTTGCTCAGCGCGGTCGCCGTCGATCGTCACCTCGGGATCGAGAGTCATGTGCAGGATCCCCCAGCCCCTGGATCTGCAGAATTCACCGAGCGCCTGATGGCCGGTATACGCCACTTCCTGGCCCGCGACCTCCAACCTGCCCGTCTCGACAAAGGTTGCCGCCCACGCCTCGGCGTCGGACCTGTCGAAGCAGCGGTTGTACGTAGCGGTCAGCTCGCGGATCGCTTGCCAGTCGGCGAACTCGGAATCGGTCCGATCAGACATAACGCGCCTCCGCGTCCGCCACCGCGCGCCAGTCCGTACCGGTGTCCAGCGTCATGGCGACACCGGCTGACCCCGGTCTCGTCAGCGGCTCATCCTGCCCGAACACTTCCCCGGTGTTCTGGTGTCCGCGAACAGAATTGAGCAACAGCCGACGTGTCTTCACCACCGCGATGTCGCTGGTGCCGAGCCGTTCCTTTGATCGATCGACGATCGGTCCCTGGCTTTCCTGGATGGCGACGTCCTCGAGGACGAGGTTGGTGAAGCCGGAGAAATGCCCGTCGGACATCAGGCTGCGATCCTGACCCCAATCGGCTTTGCCGCGGACCAGCTCGGTGAAGTCATCGGGCGCGACCGTCAAATCCTGATACCACGCATGCGTATCGGTATCCTCAGTCAACGGATGATCGTCGTTCCACCGGATGAACCACTGGCGTGAGTGCTCGTCGTCGATCGGAGTCCCGATAATCGCGATCCGGTCTTCGTCGCCGGTGGGGATGTAGGCCGTCCACGGCACAACGAATTCGGTTACGCGTACATGCATTTGGTGTTCGCCAACGTGTCTGATCGCGGCGAACCGAATGCCGTACCGGGTGTTGTCGGATTCGTATCGCGGCGCGGAGTCCTCGGCAGTTTCGCCAAGACTGCCACTACTGCTGCCCAGCCAGGACTGATGCAGTATCGAAACGTGTGAGGAGTCCAGGGTTCCCTCGACAGCCTGCAGCCAATTGCAGTGCGTTTCGGCAGCCAGTGCCCGTACATGCCCGACAGGCAGACCGTCGAACGGGAACCGCGGAAACTCCGGCGGCTGCTCCCGAGACCCGACATATACCCAGACCACACCGCCTGCTTCGCGGGAAGGGTAATGGCGCATCTTGATCTTGTCGGCCATGTCGGCGGTACGGTCCGCCGGTTCGGAAGGCACCTCCACCACCGTCCCGGACGGGTCGATCTTCCAACCGTGATAGATGCACCGCAGACCACAGTCTTCATTTCGGGCAAGACTTAGCGAGGCTCCCCGATGGGGGCAGGACTCGTCCAGAAAGCCCACCGTGCCGTCTGTTGCGCGGAATGCGACGAAGTTCTGTCCGAACAGTCGCACCTTCACCGGGGCGCCGTCGGCGACCAGACGTTGTGAGCGCACGGCGGGCGTCCAGTACTCGCGTAGAAACGCACCCATCGGCGCCCCGGCGACCCGAGTCAAGAGTTCATTGTCTTCATGCGACAGCATGCGGATCCTCCACTCGCCACACCGGATTCGGCTGGCTGAATCGGCCTCCTGATCCGCTCTCCGTGACGAGCGGGATCGGGGCTCGAACTGTTATCCTGTCGATTGGAAGGGTAACGCGCCTCGCATCGCGTGGCAACCCCTCGAATCAATCGAATTCACCTTGTTCCGCGCAGCGCAGATGTCGCCCCGGAACCAAAGCAGGAGGTAAAAATGCGGATTGCCGGTTCGGTCGCCGTGGTCACCGGCGCGGGAGCGGGGTTGGGTCAATCAACCGCAAAACTCTTGTCCGACAGAGGAGCTCGCGTGGCCGGCTTGGATCTGCAGGCCCCACCGGGCGAGCCGACACCCACCTGGCTGCCGCTCGCCGCGAATGTCGGCAACACCGAGGACGTGGATGCGGCATTCGACAGGGTTGTCAGTACATTCGGCCGAGTAGATATCGTCGTCCATTGCGCTGGCATCGCCGGCGGATTCCGCTTGATCGGCAGGGATGGACCGGTCGCGGCGCACCGTTTCACCGACGTGATCGGCGTGAACCTGACCGGCACGTTCAATGTATTACGGGCCGCCGCATGGCGAATGGTCGCAAACGGCCGGGGCGACAGCAACGAGAACGGCGTCATCGTCGCCACCGCCAGCATCGCCGCTTATGAGGGCCAGCAGGGTCAGCTGGCCTACTCGGCATCCAAGGCCGGTGTCATCGGGATGACCCTGCCCGCCGCCCGCGAGCTTGCGGAGTACGGAATACGGTGCGCTGCCATCGCACCCGGTGCATTCGAAACCGCGTTGACCACGGACCTCCCGCCTGATCTGCAGGATCAGCTGACGTCTTCGGTCGCCTTCCCTCAACGTCTGGGCAAGCCAGTAGAATTCGCCGAGCTGGCGTGCGCGATCATCACCAACGAAATGATCAACGCCGAGGTGATTCGCCTGGACGCGGGTGCCCGACTGTCGAAGCGCTGACCGACGACCGATAAGAGCGGGGCAGAGTCACCCCGCTCTTATCGGCTTTCGGAACGCCTAATCAGCAGCCGGCAGGCGCAAACCGTCGAATGCCATGTCGATGATCTTGTCGACCAACGGCCGCAGCGGGCCGTGCTCTTTTTCGTTGTACCAGAACGCGCACCAGCTCATACTGCCCATCAGTCCGTTCACGACCAGCTCGGGGTCGACCTGCCGGAAAACGTTCTGGCGCGAACATTCGATGACGGTGTCGACGAACCTTTTCTGATACTCGCGCACAATGGGGGGCTGATGCCGATCGTTCGGTGCCGGCGTGGAAGTCCAGAGCTGCATGAAGCCGACCAGTACGGGCGAGGACAGCCGAAGAGCGCAGTGCTCAGCGTGAAAGTACAACAGTTCACGAAGCCGGGCGTCAGGGGTCAGCTCAGCGCGCAGCGCAATCTTGTCCAGCTCCTGTTCCGCGATCTCGGTGAACCGCGCCTGGATCAGCTCGACCAGCTCTTCTTTGGAGGTGAAGTATGTAGTCAGGCTGCCCTTCTTGATTCCGACCGCATCGGCTATATCCTGAAGGCTGGTGGCATCGATTCCTTTTTGGCGGATCAATTCGATTGCTGCATCGAGAACCTCCGCATGTCGTTCGGTAGAACGCTTGGGTGGCACGGGTTTCCTCCAGCAGCTCGTCTCCATCGGTGTCAGCCCGGCGCGCCTGCTGTCAACGGGGCGAACGGAGGGCCGGAACGATTATCCTACCGAACGTCTGGATCGCGTCGAGCACCGTGTCATAGGGCGTGTAGGGATGGTAGAGACGGAAGCAGAGGTGCGAGTCCGATCGGCGGGCGAATCGCTGTTCATAGGGTGCCAGCGCGGCGGTCACCTGATCGGCAGTCCCGATGAGGTTGTAGTTCCGGACCGCCTCTTCCGAGGGTGGGAGAGCATCCGAATAGCCCTGGCTACCTGCTTCCTCGGCCGCCCACCGGGCATGCACCTCCGTTGTGTATGTCATACCGCGCCCGGCGAGTTTCCAGCCCAGCTCCGGGTCTTCGGCTATGAAACCCGAGCGCAACTGGCCGAAGGAGAACGACCTCCGCCGCTCGGTGGGAACTGAATCCAGGACCTCGGAAAACGTGGACACAGCTCCTTCGAATGGGGTGCAGACTCCAAAGTATCCGTCGCCCAAGCGTCCTGCCCGCGCGAGCGATCTCGGGCCGGTTCCGCCGAGCCAGACCGGAGGGCCACCGGGAGTGAACGGTTCCGGTCGGACAATTGCGCTATCGATTCGATGGACCCGCCCTTGGAAGCCGAATCGCTCACCCTCCCAAGCGCGCCGGAGAATCTGAACGGTCTCCTCGAGGGCCCTGCCACGGGTCTTCATGTCGGCGCCGAAAGCATGGAACTCGCTGCGTCGCCAGCCGGTTCCCAATCCTAGAATCAGACGGCCGCCGGACATCTGGTCGAGTACTGCGACATCCTCCGCCAAACGGAGAGGGTCGTGGAACGGGGCCAGCAAGACCGCGGTGCCGACCACGAGACGCTCGGTCGCGGCGAGTATGGCCGCGGCGACGGGCAAGAGCGAGGGAAGGTAGCCATCGGCGGCGCCATGATGTTCGCTCAGCCAAATCGAGTCGAGCCCAGCCTCTTCGGCCAGTTTCGCTTGTTCGATGATCCGGCCGTACTCGGCCCGGAACCCATGGTCTTCGCCCGGTGCGACCTGCCCGGTGTACAGGCCGATTCCATACTGCACAGTTCTTGCCTCTCCAACACTCGAGTCATGTTGCCCTGCATGGCTATTTATTGGGTGGCAGGGTGGCCCAACCACCACCGTGTACCACTATCTCGGCGCCGCTGACGTAGGAAGCGTCCTCGGAGCAGAGGAATCCGACTACGGCTGCCACCTCGCGGGGCTCGCCCCCACGTCGCGCCGCTATCGCGGCGATGTTCGCCGCGAGGACATCCGGGTCCACGTCGGTGACGATGTCGGTGAGGATCGTCCCCGGCAGTACCGCGTTCGACGTGATGTTGCGCCGTGAGACCTCGAACGCCAAGCTCTTCGCCATACCCAGCAGTGCAGCCTTCGACGCACCGTACCCACTGTCGCCGGGGCCGCCGGTCGCCCCCAGCACCGAGCTGATGAAAACCACGCGGCCCCAGTCGGCTTCGTACATGTGCGGCAGGGCTGCCCGCGTAACCGCCCATGCACCACGCACATTGGTGGCTATCATTTGATCGAACTCGTCGGGACTCTGCTTGATCATCGCCCGGGAGCGTTGAACCCCGGCATTGTTGACCACGATGACCGGCGGCCCCAAACGGCGTTCGGTTTCCCTAACGAGTTCCTCCCCGGCTCCGTCCAGCGAGACGTCCCCCTCGAGAGCAACGGCCTGGCCGCCATTCGCGATGATCTGCCGCACGACCGCCTCGGCGTGGTGGGCCGATGTCGCGTAGTTCACCGCCACGCTGTATCCCTGCGCGGCAAGACGAACCGCGGACGCCGCGCCGATTCCACGCGAGGCGCCGGTTACGAGAGCGACTCGCTTCGTCCGTTCGGCCGTTTCGGTCATGACACGTCCCTTTCGTGCGTTGCCCAATGCGGACGGCGCAAGGCCAACTTGTCGATCTTTCCGGGTCCGGTGCGCGGCAGCTCTGAATGGAATTCGTACGACCGCGGAATCTTGTAGCCGGCGATCAATTCGCGGCAGTGCCGATCGAGGTCCGCTGCCGACGTCGTCGCTCCGTCGCGAATCACAACCGCGGCGTGCACCTGCTCGCCCCACTGGTCGGAGGGAATCGCGATGACCGATGCCTCCACGAGGTCGGGATGTTGCGCGAGTGCCGCTTCCACCTCGGCGGCGTAGATGTTCTCCCCGCCGCTGATGATGGCATCACCTGCCCGGCCCACGATGTAGAGGTGATAGTCGGCATCGCGGTATGCGAGGTCGCCCGACCGATACCAGCCATTCCGGAATCGGTCTCGCGTCACATCGGGCTGGCGCCAGTAGCCGATCGCGAAATTCGGCCCGCGACCGACGATCTCGCCGACCTCGCCGATCTCACAGTCGGTATCGTCTTCTCGTACAACGCGGACTTCGACTCCAGCAACTGGTCGGCCCGCCGAACGCAGCACATCACTGTCGAGCATACGATCCTCCCGCGGGAGAAAGCTCAGGATGGGGCCGGCCTCGGTCATCCCGTACGACTGTGTGAAGGAACAACCGAGTCGATCGATAGCCCGCTGGAGCAGCGTCGGCGCGATCGGCGCGCCCCCGTGCACCACGAGGCACAGCGACGAAAGGTCGGCTTCCCTGCCGGTTCGGTCCAGGTACTCGAGCAGCAAGGTCAGCATGGTCGGAACCAGGAATGTGCAGGTCACCCCTTCAGTTTCGATGGCATCGACCACCGCTTCCGGGTCGAACCTCGGGATCACCACATGCCGTCCGCCCACCCAGGTCATTGGGTAGGTGGACATTCCATCGCCTAGATGGAACATCGGCGAGCAATGCAGGTAGACGTCGTCGGAGTGGTATCCGAGTCCGGCAATCATGTGCATTGCGTTCGCGGTGAGGTTTCCGTGGGTGAGCATCGCGCCCTTGGCCCGTCCGGTGGTGCCACCGGTATAGAAGATCGCAGCCAGATCCGACGCATGCGGATCGAATTCACGCTCGACAGCGGCCCCCTCACCCTGTCGGCTTAGGAGCTGATCGAAGGTGACAACTGCGGTCCCTGTCGCCGCGCTCAACTCTTCGGCGCGGGCACTATGAGCCGAATCCGCAATCAGAAAGGCGGGTTCACAATCGTCGACCACCTGGATCAACTCGGCGTCGGCAAGCCGGGCGTTGAGTGGCACCAGAACGTAGCCTGCGGCCGGCACGCCGAAATACGCTGCCAAGTATCCGGCGCTGTTGGCTCCCAGTACCGCGACACGGTCGCCGGGTCCAGCGCCGAGCGACGCGAGCCCACCCGCCATTCGCGTACACCAGGACAGTAAATCCGCGTAGCCGAGTCTCGTCTCGCCGTCCACAACGGCGAGAGAGTCGCCGTACAGGCGAGCCGCACGACGCAAGGGCCACGCCAGGTTCGACGCGATCGTCACATCGGTATTGGATGTTGTGCTGTTGCTTGCAGCCACTGGAGTTCCTTCGGCTGGGGTCATTGGGCGTAGGTGAAGAAGCCTCGGCCGGATTTCTCACCGAGTAGGCCCGACTCGACCATGCGGAGCAGAAGCGGCGGCGGCGCGAACTGCGGATCCCGAAATTCCTCGTACATGGAGTTCGACGCGGCGAGCAAGATATCCAGACCCACGAAGTCGGCCAGTGACAGCGGCCCGATGGGATGCGCACAGCCGTCCACCATCCCTTGATCGATGTCTTCGGCAGAAGCGACGCCGGCCTCGAACATTCGTACCGCCGATAGCAGGTAGGGCGTCAGCAGGGCGTTCACTACGAACCCAGCGCGGTCCTTGGCCCGGATCACGCGCTTGTTCAGGTCCTCCGTCGCGAATCGCTCGATGCGATCGGCAACTGCGGGGTCGGTGTGCAGGGTGGGAATCAGCTCGACGAGCCGCAAGGCGGGAACCGGGTTGAAGAAGTGCAGGCCCACAACGTTTTCCGGCCGGGTCGTCGCTGCCGCCAGTTTCGTGATGGCGATCGAGGAGGTATTCGATGCGAGGACGGCAGAGCGACTTTCAACCAATTTGTCGAGTGCGGAAAACAATTCGCACTTGACGACTTCGTCTTCGACCACGGCCTCGATGATGAGTTCGCGATCGCCAAGGTAGTCGAGGGAGTCGGTGAATCGAAGCCGGGAGAGCGCATCGGCGCATTGACTCTCGGCGATCTTTCCCGCAGCATGAGCGCGCCGCAACGAACCTTCGGTCCGCACCCGCGCCAGGTCCGCTGTTCCCGAATCCACCTCGCACACAATGACTTCGGCACCGGCGAGCGCACATACCCGCGCGATTCCGGTTCCCATGCGGCCGCCACCGACGACGCCTATCCGATCGATGATCAATCCATTGCTCCTTACGTTGTCCATCAAGCTGCATGTCATCAATTGAGTCGGGGAGGATTCGGACGAGCACATTCGGCATACGTTCGATTCCAACGAGACTCATGCGCATGAGGAGACCGCCACTGTGGTTCCGATTCGAGGCCGGCGACCCGCCTTGGGCGCCTCGGTGCCAGCACGCTCGCAACGGCGTGGTCGGCTAGGTAATGAATCTAATGCCTTCCGATCGGAAGGTCAACAGGTTCTCTGACTCGGAACTGAAACGCCACCGCGCAGCCCGCGCGAGGACGCTGCCGCAAGGGCCGCGTGGTTGCACGGGTTCCTGGGATCACGTCTCAGCCGATTTGGCGCAGTCTCGGTAGGACGTCTTCGGCGAATTGGGTGAGGAAGCGGTACTGGTCGTGGCCGGGCCCATGGAAGACGAGGTGGCTGAGACCGGCGGCGAGATAGGGTCTGATACCGGCGATGGCCTCGTCAGGGCTGGAGGCGACGATCCAGCGCTTGGCGACCTGTTCGATCGGGAGCTGATCGGCAAGTTCCTCCTCGACGTGGAGTCCAAGGACAGCTACGGCGCGCAATCGCATCTGCCGTTCTATCCCGTCATGAACACCGACCACGCCGGAGTCAGCTGGAAGAACTCCACTATCGGACTCTCCGGCTGCGCCGGTTACGCCCAGGCACGCGCCTTCGTCCAGGTGGACGTGGAGACCGTGACCGCCAAGGGCTCCGTCACCCTGTGGGGGCAGCCGTTCAGCCTCGGCTGATAGGTCGCTTCCTTACCTGATCCCGTCCGGGGACCCCTCACTCCGGGCGGGATCTCTTCCTTTCACGCATACACGTCCGGTCCGCCGCGTGACCCCAGCACCCCACTCCTACCTCGGCCGAAAAGTGCCTATCTAGGGTCACTCCCGACTCCCCCTCCCTCCTTCCCACGAACACTCGTCGGGCGCGACTACGGCGAACTAGCCGTGCAGTCAGTGGGCAGGAACACCAACTCGACCGCGTGATTTGCGTGGACGAGTTCGGGCCGTTGAATCTGCAGCCCGGCGGCGGCCACAGGCGTGGGTCGTGAGCCACTCACAGAGACCCTACGCATGCCATTCGGGCAGCGAAACACTCTGCTACACAGCATCTTCAGCCGACTCACCAACGACCGCATCGCAGCCCAGACAACGCCATGTCAAGTTCCGAAGCCGAATGACCTCTAGTGTCGCTGGCGCCGCGACCAGCGTTGCCGACGAACGCTCTATGCCGATTTCAGGACTGTTGCCCCACGTTCGTCCTCATTCTGGATGTTGTGGCCCAGGCTCGGTCTCGACTTCGTTTTTCTGCGGTTCAGGGCTCGTCCGCCGTTGCTCACGACAATGTGCCCTGTTCGCCGGCGCCCGAAGACTGGGGCCGCCTGACAAGTGTTGACGAGCCGCGTCGCAGCTGTTTCACTGCCCGCTCGAAGCCTAGTTCGATCAGCCACTCCGGTTCACTGGCGTTGATCGACAAGGTCGTGCCGTTACCGTCGGCGTATTGGCAAACATCGTGCATGAGCTCGACGCCTAGCTTCCAAGCCTTCCGGCCGCCGAGGATTCGAAGAGCCTCGAAGTGAAATTGTTTGGGCGGCGGAGAAGCCATCACTACCGCCAGGGCGATACCTTCGGAACGCTGCAGCCAGCAGTAAAGCGCGTCCCTGGAACCCATCCAGCGGCTGAACGTCCGCCAGCCGTTCCACCAGAGCAAGCCCACGCAGAGTGCGACACAGATACTGAACCCCAGGGCGATGTGCAAGCACAATTGATGAAGGTTGTGCGCGTGCCCCAACGGCACCAGAAATGAAATAATCGCGCTAAAACCAGCGATTCGCTTCCATCTGTCGAGCAGGAGCCCTCGGACGAATGCCGCCCGAAACTCCCGCTTGAACATGCCGTCGATCGACTGAGAAATGACCGTCGGCGGCTCGTCGTTTACGTGGCGACGAACAGCCAGTGATTTGGCAGGCTCCAACACCTCCGAGTGGTAGATCTTCGTAAGGAGGCCGAAAAGTTGGGTGCGCTGGGTGTACCGAACCCTGCCGTAGTTGGGTGTCGTGATCGTAATCCGAGCGGTCGAGTCCATGCTAACGACCGACCGCTCACCACATCTTGGGCATTGCCAGGACCAGGTCTCGCCCTCGCGGATCGCTACGAGCACCTTCTTGCCGCAGGCGAGACAATGCACCAGCCGGGCAGAACGGTGGAGTTCGAACCACCGATGTTTCGGCTGAATCTCCCCGTCTCCGCTGTCGGCCGTGCGGCTTATCAACCACAAGCCCAATAGAGCCACCACAGCCAAAACTATCCAGGCGGCGATCGGATGTGCTTTGAGCCAGTCCGGCTGCCACTGGGTCGCGTAGTTGATGGTGATCGTCACCGCGATGGTCGTCAACCAGGTCAAAAGGGCTAGCTTTTTCGCAGCTGATCGTCGAGTCGGCGTCGGCGGCATCACGCCAGTATGACGGAATGCTCCGGATGAGCGTTGTCGCTGACCTGTATCCAGCGCTGCGCTGGCCGCCGTCGCACAGCCTTCCCTGCTTCAACCTCCCCGGTAGACGGTCGTCGAAGCTGTCCGTTGTCGAAGAGGGCGAGGTTAGCTGTGGCACCGGATGGCGCTCGTGCCCTGGCGACCTCGCGACCGTGACCGCGGATCTTGAGTGATCATTATTCCCGCGTCGTCGCCAATTGAGAGTTGCTGCTCTTCGGCCGCCAGCTCCTATGACATGCTCTGCGATGGCCACCGCAGCTCCTTAAACCATCCCGGGGCAGTGACCTCCCGCGGCCGAAGCTCCCTTCCGACCACGACTGTCATCATGACACCTGAGCACAAATCACCACGCAACCAGGTCAAGTCCCGGGGCGTGGTGTAACTCGGGTGGTCACCGAATGATCCGAAATGTCGGTCAGGCGGTGAGTTGTGCGGGTGCGGTGGTCCTCCTGTTCGTCGGTGGGGTTGAGGCCACGGGAGCGGGCCAGGACATCGAGACCGAGATAAGGTCGCCCCTCGATCCATTCGTCCCTACCTTCTATTGCGGGTGCCCCAGTCGGGGTGCGGAACGCCTCGACCTGGGCGTCCAGGTCGCGAGCCATCATCGACACCTGAGACTTGGAAAGTGTAGTGATGCCCAGAGATTCGATCAGCTTTCTCCATGCGCCGCGTCGAAACGCCCAGCAGATAGCAAACCGGGCCATTTAGTGGTTCGGGACGAAGAGGTCAGCCACCCCGAACCCTCGGCGATAATGACAGCATGCCTCCAGCTGGATTCAGCGAAAGCAGTTCCACCAGTGATGGTTTCGCGCGACTTGGAATGGATGCGGAAACCTACTTGAGTGACCGGTTGGAACGGTGGGTGACGTACTACGCCGCCAAGTCGCTGACGATGAAGAAGCGCTACCTCGGGATGCAGGCACTGCCTGTCGTTGGCGGGTTGACGGTCCCCGCGCTGGTGAACCTGCACTACCCATGGATATCGCCGGTCGTCACTGTCATCAGTCTGATGGTCGCTGCCTGCGTGACTCTGGAGAACCTCTTCCGCTTCCGCGAGCAATGGAGGGCCTCCCGGTCCACCTAACAGCTCCTCCGCTACGAGAAGGTGTCCTTCCTGACACGGGCTTGATTCCGGTTGTCAGCTACCTCGGCATGCTGTTGATCGTTCCGGCCCTCTTCTATCTCCTCTTCAGCATCGTGGCTCTTGGCGATCCCGAAGCCACCTCGGCCCTACCCTGGTTCATCGGCGCGAACTCGGCATTCGTCCTCGCGCCGGCCATCCCTTCGATCCTCCTGTTTTTGACCGCATCACGCAGAACTCGCCTAAACGATCGGATCATTCGCGGACTTCCCTTCGCTCAAAGTGTTTGGCGAGCTGGCCATTACTGCCACCGATGTGGCTACTGCTTCTGGCCCTACCAGCCTGCACCCGGCATACCTGTACGGCATGCTGTCTCACTGATGCAGTTTGGGGGAATCGTCTGGAGCGCAGGCGGTTACGCGAACGCATGACAAATCAGATCGCCAGCCTCGCCTGATAGACCCAAACCGCACTGGGACAGCCGGCTTTCAGGAACTGAGATGGCATGCCTTGCATGGGCTGACGATGCTGCCTGGATCAGGCAGTCGATCCAAAACAACACGACTTGGACGAGCTCGTCGCCGCCAATGGATTCACCCAGAACCGGCTGCGCAACCTCGCCGCCGAGGTCCGCCGAGCCCGAAGTCGCCGCTTCAAGCGCAGTACGTGCACGATCAGCCAGGCCGGATTCCCGACTTGATTCCCCAAAGTAGTGCCGAAAGATATTCGCGCACTGCACTTTTCAGTTCCATCGGGAAGTCTAACGAGCGTCGCAGTACCACGTCGACCGAGTTCCATGATGGCGAGCGCTGGCGCCGACGTGGTGTTGCGGGAGGGCCGCGGTCTGCCTGATCAGGCCAGGACCTATTGCTGTGACGAGGTCAACTACGCTTCTGTATTACTACATCAGTGCAAACTGGAAAGGCTGCTTCATGGCACGCAAGGTTGTCGTCGAGCTGGTGGACGATTATGACGGCAAGTCCACCGCCGAGGAGACAGTGCTCTTTGCTGTCGACGGTGTGGCCTACGAGATCGACCTGTCCAAGCTCAACGCAGCACAAATACGCGGGACGTTTGAAGAGTGGACCCAGCACGCCCGAAGGGTCGGCCGCGCGCCGAAGACGACGAGTACCAAGTCTCGGCCTACTGTCGATCGCGAGCAGACCCAGGCGATTCGCAACTGGGCTCGGAAGAACGGCTTCGAGGTGTCCAGCCGCGGACGGGTATCCGCTGACATCCTGGCGGCGTACAACAAAGCCGACAAGTAGCTGACCCAACCTGCCTGCAGATTCGGGGTCTGCAGGCAGGCTTCTGCAAGCCATCATTCCGGTGAACTCCCGCACGGTCAGTGCCTGGTCCTGTGCATCGCTTCGGTGGTCGCAGCTCGATCGGCGATCCTCCGCCGACCACGCGATCGGACGCTCCCGCGGCGGGTTGACCACCAAAGTGCACCTGGCCGCCGACGGCGAGGGTCGGGGCCTGGCCGTGCTGCTCACACCCGGCCAGACCAACGACTCACCCCTGCTCCCACCATTGCTGGACACACTGGTGGTGCCCCGTCTGCAGGGCGGGCCGCCGCGCCGAAATCCGGACGTGGTGATAGCCGACCGCGCCAACTCTGCCGCATCGAACCGAACCCTGTTGCGGCGCAAACGTATCCGGACCGTCATCCCGGAACGCTCCGATCAAGTCGCCAACCGCAAACGCAAGGGCCGACACGGCGGGCGGGCACCGCGCTTCGATCCCGAGCTCTACAAGCGCCGCAACGTCACCGAGCGTGCCTTCAACCGCGCCAAACATTGACGTGCGGTCGCCACCCGCTACGACAAGCTCACAACCACCTACCGTGCCGGATTCGTCCTAGCTCTCATCGTCGAATGGCTCAGATCATTGGGAGACACGACCCGGCCGACGGGCAGCTACTCACCGACGGAGCAACAGCCTCCGGCATGCATTGGCCACAACAGTCACTCCAGCCCCTGCCCTCACAACCCCCCTAGCTGGGTTCGAAACACCAACCGGTCGCCTTTCTGCAGCTCAAGGGCACCAGCTTCGAATCGCGGCTACAGAACGAAAGAAGCCGCAGGTTGCTGACCTGCGGCTTCTTCTAGGGTGGACCTAGCTGGGCGGTATTCCAAACGCGCTGACCTGCAGAAACTCGAAGCCAGCCGCGCCAAAATCGAAGCCGGGCGGCCCTCAACGCTCCCCCGACGACGTCGGAAACCTCCGACAGAGGATCGTCGCGAGCCCCGCAGAATCGAGCGGCGCCTCGGCCCCGCAATGCTCGAACAGCTGATCAGCGCCTACCGTGACGGCGCCTCCACTGCACAGCTCGCGACGCGCTTCGGCATCTCCAAGACCGCAGTCCTTGCACTGCTGAACAACCGCGACGTACCGAGACGCTTCCAGTCGATACCCACAGACGACATCGACAACGTCGAACGGCTCTACCTCGCCGGCCACTCGTTGGCCAGCTGCAGCCGCCTCACTGGATTCCCCGCCAGCACCATCCGCGACGCACTCCGCCAACGCGGCACACCCATGCGCACACCAGGCGGCCGCCGCCAGGGTCCGAGTTAGCCCGCACGTCAGCTCGGCGTGTCGACACGCCGGGGCTGTGAATCGAATTTCTCGCGATAGCAATCAAACAGCAATCACCCACGCAGGTTCATCGCTTCTTCGTACTGCCCAAGCGCTTCACCATGCCCACCGACAACGATTCCACAGACAATCCGACACAACCGTCCACCGCTGACGACCCTGCTACGACTGGTTCGGACGGCGCCACCAGGCGAACCGGCGTGCGCACGCCTTTCTCTGGTGTGAATTCGCCACCCGCCGCAGCCATCAGGATCACCGGCGATCCCACCCACGCCGTTGCTGCACGCACATGCGCTGGCCGTGCTGGCTGCGGCCGTTGCAGTCGTGCCGCCGATCGCATTGCTCAGCGCCGTGAATTCCTTCGAGTTGCAAAGGAATTCACGCCCAGGTTGTGTCCGAAGGGGGACACGACCCACTACCCACACGTCTTCCACCAGCGGAAACAGCTGATCATCGAGTAGCGGGGCAACGTGGCAGAGCTCGGAGCCGCGCAGCAGCGGTAAACGTACGTCCAATCCGACCCGACTATGTGTGCTCTGTTCGGCGGGAGTCGATCTCACGCAATGTGGCGACGGCGGCCTGTGCGATCTCCGGGTCTTTGAGATGTCCCTCGATGATGGCGCGTGTCCGATCGTCCCCGACACCGCTCAGGGCTTGTAGCAGTCCGTTCCGCGTGCTGCGTATGTGCGGCCCTGCGGCAGAGCGCAACTCCTCCCAATGGTCCAGCGCCCACTCGAAGAGCGTCTTCAGCTCAGTGGGATATGCCTGCTCCAACATCTGGTAGATCGTGGTGCCGCGGTCCCCGGACCAATACTGCGCGATACGGAGCTGCAGCAAGGCGTCGACCGCAACAGGGCGGCAGGGACCTTGAAGTTGCAGCCAGATGTCGCGATCCTTGCTCGCGGCAGTACCGGTGAGCAACGGGAAGATGAGCTCGTCGATCAGACGCCAAGTGCGTGCGATCAGATCCCTTCCCGCCTCCTCGACATCGGGGAGTTGATCTTTGATGCTCGCCCATCCTCTGAGTGCCTCTAGATGCGCTCGCACTCCCTCGTGTGAGACGGCGGAATCGGCAGGCGGGTCTGCAGCGATTTGGGCGATGAGCTGCAGCTGCGGTGGTCCAGCAGCTTGGATATGGTCCGCAATGCGGGCAACGGCCCAGTCACGTGTGATCGAAAGGACGGCGTCCTCGTCACGTAGTGCCACCGCGCAGAGTTGTACCAGTTGCTCAGGGGGGAGCGTGTCGACTACCTCGGAGACGGGACCGAAGATTGTTTCGTCCTCGAACTGCTGGCTGAGGATGGATCTGGCAAGGCCGCTGGCGTGGGGGTCGTCGAGGTTGTTCAGAATGTTGTCGATGTCGGCTCGGATGCTCGCTTCGGTGCCGATCGGCTCGATTGCACCGCATGCCGCGAGCGCCTCCACGTGCAGGCTGGACAGTGCCCAGTTGTCGTGGGTGTCGATATCTTCGAGCGCGTCCCGGAGTCTGGCCCGAGTCGCATCGTGCATCCGACGGGCACCTGCGTGTGCTGCTTGGAGTGCTTCCAACCGGAGGTGATAGCCGCCCACGGTCCAGGCTTCGGAAACAAGCCTTGGCAGTGTGTCCAAGTCCTGTTCGCTGTCAACGTTCAGAATCATGAGCGACGCCGAAAGGCGGCACCATCGTGGTGATGCAGGGGTGGCGAATCGCAGCAGCGCGGCGCGTGAAGATCCATCGGAGCTACGCCAGATCCGGAGGCGGACTTTGTTGGCAGAACGGAGCGCGATGGTGGCGGGCAGGTCTCCGACAGCCAGCGACTCGATGGAGGAAGCGATGTCTCGGTAATGGGTAAGACCGGGGGTGCAGGTGCTGGCGACGACAGCAGATATCGGGTTGCGCACGCCGGCTGCTCGCAACGATTTCATGGCGTCGGCGCAGACAGCGTCTGTTGTGTCCAGCAAAACTGAGAGCTCCTCCGTGAGAACGCCGTCAACCAAACATCGCCCGGCTGCTTGGAGAAGGGCGGTTTCTGTGGCTCCGATTCGCGGTCGTTCCCAGTGCCCGTCGAAAATGCCGCTTAGGTCGGAATCGCCAGAGAAAACGAAGCGCGCGGACCTAGTGACCTCAGACATGGCGGAAAGTACGCGTCGAATCTCGGCTAGCGCACGCAGTTCGGTTGTCGGACCGTAGCCGCCGCAGGCAGCCTTGGCGATTAAGTCAGCGCGGTGGCTGGCGATCAGCGCGTCGAAGCGGCGAGCGGGGTCCGGCTCGATCTCGAATGCTAGGTCGCTGAGATCTGTCAGAGCAGCTGTTTGCAGCACCTCGGCCAGGGCGGCTCCATCGCCGGCATTTAGGGTCAGGCGCTGCGCTGCGAGGAATCGGGTGAGGCTTTCGTGTGCGAAGGACACGCGCTGGGGACCGGTCCGTAAGAGCTTGCTGCGCAGCAGGATATCGAGTTCATCCGCTGTTACGGGACGTCCCAGCTCGGTAAGGATGGCTGACCGCATTTGATTGAGGTGCAGGGAGAGCCGCATTGCTCGGCGCATTGTCACCGCGAGTGCGCGCAGTTGGTCACGTTCCACCTCTGTGCGGCTGAGGCGCCGGCAGTAGGTGTCGACGACGTCGATGGGGGTCGCGTTGGGGGGAAGCTCGGTCGCGCACTGGGATGCCATTGCCAGCTCCCAGGCCGTAGTGAACGCCTCGGTACCCCGCAGTTGCGGCGCACCATAAGAGTCAAGAAGGAGGCCGCGCTCGATGTCGTTTGGCTTCTGGCTGACCAGTTGCTGCGAAGCATCGATGGGTGGCGGACACTGATCGGTCGCGACTACGGCGCACGGATTGAGGTTGCGGTAGGCGCGCACACCCTCGAGCAGCATCCTTCGCTGGTCCGAGCTGCATTCTCCGAGGCCGTCGAGGACGATGACGGGGACTAGTCCTTGACGACGTGCCTGATGGAAAAGATCGCTCCAGCGGTGGGATGTGAATCGGGCGACCGCCTTTGCCATCGCGACTGAGAAGGTGTCTCCTTGGTAGTCGCGGCATGACAGCCAAACCGGGACGGCGTCAATCCGCGATCGATTGAGCACCGCGTGCTTGACGGCGTGAGTTTTCCCGGTACCGCTGGTTCCGCTTACGGTGACGACTTCCCCTGAGGCTATGCAGTGGTCGAGAACCTCGAGAGCGGCAACCCATTCACCAGCCTCGTCGCGCATGCGCAACGGCACCAGCTCATGCAGGTCGCGTTCCAGATCCGCGGCGAGTCTGCTGCGATAGCTCGCGAGCTGGTTCAGGTCCGTCAGGCTGGCATTGGCCTCCTCACGGTTCTCTTGCTCGGCGAACAATCCAAGTTCTTGTGCAACTAGCTCCATCTCACCGGCGGACCAGCCGGGCGGCGACGCGCCATCTTGTCCGAGCCGATCCAGCAGTTCGGAGTAACTGCACAGTGAGACATACCTGATCGGCTGAATGCGGGAGTCGCGTGGGATCTCCGGTTGAAAGCAAACGACGGTGTCGATGTGCCGGTAGAACGCGGTCCGCGGTATGGGAAGCCCTGCCGCACTGGCTATCCGCCGCAAGTGATCGCTGACGGCAAATGTCGTATCGAGTGCCTGTCGAGACCCGTTGCTCAGCGTTCGAGACTGTCCCCCAGGTAGGTGCTGAGTCCAGTGCCCGTTCGCGGGCGCGTCGAGAGGCGCTCGCGTATCGAGAGTCTTCAGTTCGACATGAACCAGGCGGTGCCGGGTCCAGATTAGACAATCGACCTGGCGTGACAGTCGCTCGGGATCGGCCACGAAATTGGCTAGCACAATCGCTGCGATCCCACGAGCCGCAAGGTCAGCGCGCAGCCGCCGGAAGAAGCGCAACTCGCTGGGCTCGCGCACGGGTGCGCCAAGAAAGAAACGTGTCATGTTGTCATTCGTCTGGGTAGCAAGACGCTACGGGACTGCTATCTCCCGGATTGGTTCGGGTCAAATGTCGCTTGATCCACTTTGAGGTTGACGTTCATGGCACCGTGCTCGATGAGACGGTCAATCACCGCCAGGCACCGATCGATCACGGCTACAGGCTGGGCGCCACCATAAATCGCGAGAACGAGATCGGTCACCTCGAAAGCCTCAGCAGAGGCGTGGGTGCTGAGGTCCCCCGCCTCACCGCTCCACAGGTCCAGCCACCGCTCACACAACCCGAGCACCGACTCGGGCAGCTCACCCAAACGTCGACTCAACACCGACAACACCATCGCCGGGGTCTCCGCGAACATCCTTGTCGCACCGATCTTCTCGAACAAACCTGCGTAGCTGTCCAGCGGTCCGTCCATATATCGCACAACCCACGTCGTCTGCTCACGAACCATGTCCGACTCGTCGTTCATCAGCCTGACCAACAACGCCTGTGTGGGCGCGAACTCCCCCACATCGGCATCATCGACCACCGGCAAGCTACTCACCAACTGCGTCAGGAAGTCAGCAACCCCCACCCGTGCCCGCGTATCGGACATGAACCCTGCAAGCACAGATTCCTCGAACCCCGGCAGATCCACATGGTGGACTGCGCACAAGGTGGCCACTCGGCCTGCCAGAACACGGGCCTCATCGCGTGGAGAGGTCATGAGAGCGCGCAGGAAATCGGCGATCAGTGCGGGATGCTCGTGGCGCACGATCCACATGAGCCGAAACACATCCGGTGCATCGAGTCCCTCATCACTCGTGGCCTCGAACCACCGGCCGGCCAATTCGCCCACGAGGTGCGGATTCTCGGACCACGCCCTGAGCAAGGCCTGCGGTACGAGCACGCGCACATACTCGGCCGGGTCGGTGGTTGCGCTGATCACCGTTGACCGAACCAGGGAGAATCGGACACTACGAGTGCTCAACGGAACAAGCAGCGCCGCAACAGCATTGAATGCGACACCCCGTGGCAGGTTCCACGCATTACTCAGAAGGCTGCCAGTGTGGTGTGATTCGGGGCTGTTCCGGTCGCGGTCACAAAGCCGGACAAGGATCGCCACGATCTCGTCGGGAAGATGCGGGTCGTTGGCCGAGTGATGAATGCACCGCGCAATTTCCCGATCCAGATCCTGATCCTGTGACCTACTCATCGCCTGCAAAATGGCCCGGTAGACATCGGTCGAGTCCGCAAGCTGCCCGTGCGCGTCCAAGTGCGCACGAGTCTCGAGCGACGCGGCAATACCCGACAGCACCGCGGTTAGCGCAGCGACAGGGGTATGTGTGGGAAATGTGGTCAGCAAGCGCGCGAACCTGGCGGGTTCCTGCTGTGCGTCGGTCCGAAGACCGCGTCTGATCGATTTCGCTCGAGCCGCCTCGGGATCGATTGCCGCCAGCTCGGCCACCAGGTCCAGCCATTGAGCATCGTCCAGTCCACTCGAGTCCGGGTCGTCGTTGCGGGGTGTGAAGATCACCCTGGACCAGGGCTCGGGCTCCTCTGCAACTACACCGTGAGCAGCATCGAGTTGCAGGAGCCGCTGCCGAAACCGCTCAGGCAGCTCAACGCCGAGACTTCGCGACAGCAGCGACACCACAACGTGTTCTTCAGCCACGATCTGCGGATCCGGTGTAGTGGACTCCTTCTCAAGTATGGGAGGGTAGGCGGCCTCCACGAGGGTCAGTGCACGTTCGCGCTGCTCGTGGGTCCCGACGCTCGCCACTCGTGCGACGACTGCGCCCCATGCCCAGCCGTGGGTGCCTCCTTCGGCGAGGCCGCGCACACGCGGATCCTCGATCCAGCGGGCCGCATCCTCGATCAAGGCCTGGCCGCCCCGGCTGTACGCGGCCGCGAGTACCTGATGCGCCGCGACGGTGTCGGATCGACCGATCCTGCGCAGGATCGCCGGTAACCCGCGCCACTCCTGGGCTGCCGCAGCCGCGACCGCCGCGACGAAAGCGTCGCTCATCTGAGGTCCCAGCGTGTCCCGGTAGATACCGAAGCCGGTCATATCCCAGCGAAGGCATTGTTGCCGGTCCAGGTCCGAACCGGTAGGTGTCCACCGCATTTCGGCGCTACTGCGCCTGTAGTCCTCGACCATGACCTCTGCCAACTGATGGACAAAGCGCACTGGGTCGTGATTCGCACACTGGCCGAGGGCGGGCCCGTTGCGGAATGCTGTCAAAAGGCCGTTCTCCCCGAACAACGACTTTTGATACCCGACGCGATCGCATATGCGTCGGCATGCCTCAAGCCACGCGCGTACCGCATCGGCACCTACCGCGGCGAACCTGTCGATGAAGACATCGACGATATGCATTCCGCCGTCGTGGAACACCGATGACGCGACCGGTGGGAGCAATCCGCGTGCTGCCTCACCCCACTCAGCACCAGGGCCATCGTCAGGCAACGACTGTTCAGGAACCACGTCGCAGGCAGCCGCCAAAGCCCCCTGATACAGGCGCAACAACTCCGGACCCACATCAGCCCCGCTCGCGGTGCCCGCCAACTCAATGAGCCGAGTGATGGAGAAGAACCACTCCGGCACACGGTCACTCATTCTGGTGATCGGCAACGCGGCCTTGGCGGCCTCATTCGGCCGGTAACGGGCAGATTCGAACAGAAGGTACAACAACTCGCTCGGGGCCAGTCCCTGTATCGTCCCACTGAGACAACCCGCTGCAGCAGGAGGCATTATTCCGCAATAGGTTTCGACGAACCTGCGCAGCAGATCCTCATCGACGAAGGTGTTGACGAACGGCTTGCTGGATAACGTTCCGACCGCGACCCTGCGCATCGGATCGGTCGAGTCCACCGCAACCGACAGCACCACCGCGGCCTCCCCGAGGTCGACCCGATGCTGCGACGCGAGCTGAGAGAACACCGCAGCGCGAATGTGTGAACGGACACCTCGTGACAGCACACCGGCCAGATCCGCGTGATACTCCGGTATCTGCTCGCGCTCGAGAGTGAGAATCGAACGAATCAAACCGCGACGAGACAGCAGTTGCCGCTCCTGGCCCAGTACGTCAGTAGCGGTGCGCCCCTTCTCCAGCACTGCCAACGCCGCCAGGTACTCGTAGTATGCCTCGTGAAAGAACCGAATTCGCGACTCGTCACCGACCAGCACGCCATGGTGATGCAAGTATTCGAGGGAATCGGCCACGGACGCGAACCGACTCGTCGGCAGAGACAACACCGCATCATCGGACATCCTGGCTGCAATACTGAGCGTGATCTGACGATATCCGTTGTGCCCCAACACGTCACGACTCTTGTCGGCCTTATGCGCATGAAACCGCGCCAGCAAAGCAATACGAGACCTCGTTGCCAGCAACGACGCGCGCTCATCGCCGGAACTGTCCTCGAACACCTCGACGAACAAGCTCAAATTCAGCGGGTTACGCAACAATTGCACTAAACCTGGTAGTGGCAACGCCCCGTCCAACCCAACTCGGGCCAGTGCAGTACCGACTTCCTGTTCGGTCAGATCCGTCAGCTCGATCTTTCGCGGCTCGTCGATCCCACCCGAACCATCCATTCCCACCAATCGGCGCAAGGTGCTGTCGAAGCGCAGATCCTCGCTGCGACACGCCATGAGCAAGCTCAGATCGTCGCTGGCGCGAAGGTCCTGCAGCATCTGCTGGACCGCTGATCCGATGCTTCCGCCTCGGCCCGACAATCTCGACATCGCGTCGACCTGATCCACCACCAGCACACCCGGTCGGTTCGCCTTCGCCCGTGATAGCACCGCAACAGGTGAACCACCGAACCCGATACTGTCTTGCCTGCCCAGCGCATCAGCAGTTTTGGCGCGGTCAGCGATATCCAAACGCATGACACCCACCACCACGCCACGAGCTTGGAGTTCAGCGATCACTTGCCCGAGCACATACGACTTTCCGCTACCAGGCGCACCGGTCAACATCACCGTCGCGGGTCGCTCGGCACCGGTGAGCATCTCGATGATCTGTCCAACCTGGTGCCGCGGGATCTCAGCCAACAAACTCGGCCGCTCCGAGACCATGTCGCGTGTGTAGGCCTTCACGAGCGTGGACAGTCGCCCAGCCAGATCGGTTCGATGTCCGCCGCGTGGACCATACCCGGTCTCTTTGAGAAAGGCCCACAACTGCTCCGAGTCCAGTACTTGTGGCGCAGTCTTTTTCAACCAGTGCCACAACGTAGCGAACACATTCTCTGGATCGCCCTCGACCACCAGTGACAGCTTCTCGAGCGTGACACGCTCAAGAGTCTCGGGTCCGATCACATGAAAGGTCATCGCACGAAGGCGTTGGGCCAGCGCTTCCTCGCCCAACTTCCATTCACCCATCAGCTCGTCGAACGCTGCTTCCTCATCCTCGTTCAGGTCCGCCCGAACCTCATCGTCGGAAACACGCTTAACCTTCCGAGTGAGTTCTCCGAAAATCGACATCTGCTCCGAAGCGAAGATTGGTCGAATGTCGGCGACTGCGAGCCGCTCGAGGCCGGCAAGAAAGCCGACCTTTCTGAGTGCGTTCAAGGTCCAGGTAGTGCCGTGAGAACGCTTGCACTGGTGTCCTTCGGAGGGCTCGCCGAGATGACCGGTTAGTTTGAACTCGATCTTGTCCTCGCCGGGAGGTTCGAGTCGCAGTGTGGAGAACCTCCCATCCAGGACCGGAATCACACCAGAGTGCACCGTCCAGTACCCCTCGTACAGATCCGCGAGCTTGGCGCCCAAACCCCCACCGGCGGTAGTGGAACCCCTCACCGAGGACCCGTCGGTGCCGACCACTGTCGCGGGCTCGCTTCTATCGTCGCCTCCGGACATTGCCGGCGCCTCCTTGTCCGACTGCTACAGAAGATCATCGTCCACTCGCCCCGAGCATTGCCGCGCCCCGAGAACGCCACGCACTGCGCATCCATCAGGTTACGTTCCGCCTAACCTCGCGGTTCGCAGAGGCGACCTGATCGAAGGTGCCACAGCCACAGCAGAATTACGCTACTCCCAGACGCTGCAGTCGCCAGCTTCACCGTCGTGTCGACACTACGGACGCTTGACCGAGCCACCTACGAACGGAAGAACGGGACTGCTGCACGATTAGGTACAGCTTTCACCCAGCCATGCGGCAGTCCTACCGTCGAATTCGGTGCATGCATGCACTGTTCGCTTCGTTCTGATTGGCACGTTGCCGCACTCCGACCCGAGTCCGGGTTGGCACTGATGCCGAAACGATGACCGACGCGTTATCAATACGGCCGACCTGGTCGGCGCACCGTATGGTGCGTGCAGGCTGCGCTCGGGTTGTTCGTTGCTCGTCGGACCAACCGCCTCTCCCCCATACGATCCGGTGATCCCAGCGACGGATCCGCCTGTCTCAGGCTGATGGTCAGTTGGCGCATCACAGCGGACTCACACTCCCTCATCTCAGATCCCGCGTCCTGCCACCTCGCGCTACGACCAGAAAAGAGCCTTTGGATGACTTCGGATACCTCAGCCACCAATCCAACTCGACAAGCAGGCCAGCGCGGTGTTCGATGGAGCAAACCACTGCATCACCGGGAACCAGCACAGGCGCTGTTGCGCGGCGACCGTCACGACCGCGGCGCGACTGCACCGGGACGGGGCGTCACCGTGGGAATGGACATCACGTGTCCGACTTGTGGACACGACGATCAGGTTCAGAATGTTCCTGCAGTGTATGCGACCGGAACGTCAGTGCTCCGCGGAGTCGACTCGCATTCAGGGTTTGGGATCAGCTCCGTCGGCGTGGTCCCGGTGGTCGGCTACGCCACCGTCAACCGAGTCCACTCGACCCATCTCGCTCAGGCACTCACCGTTGCACCGATGCGCCGCCGCTCCGGCAGGCTGGTTTTCCTCGGGCTGTTCTTTACGATTCCCGCGTGCTTCTACCTTCTCTTCACCATCGTTGCGCTGAAAGATCCTGATGCTGAAGTATCCTGGCCTTGGATTGTCGCCGCGTCCTTCGCATTCACCCTCGCGCTGGCCACCCCATCGATCCTCCTATTCTGGACCGCGCTGAGGAGAACCCGGCGCAACAATCGGATCAGTCGCGGGCTTCCGATCGCTCGCCACGTCTGGCGGGCCAGCTACTACTGCCACCGCTGCGGATCCTGCTACTGGCCCTACCAACCGGCCGCCGGAGTACCGGTGCGGTATCCGCTGTCCCCCCACCAGTTTCGCTCGGTCGTCTGGAGCGCTGGGGGCTACGCCAACTTGTAGCGAATCAGGAAGCCTCGCCGCCTCCGCTCGTACAAGATGCCTGCTCTCGTATCCAGATCGCAGCCGCCAATCCTCGGAGGCTCTCGGATTCAGCGCTATCGCCTCTGCCAACGGAACACGGCAGGTCTTCGGCTGTCCGTAACCGTACTCAACCGCCACACGCAATGTGGATTGATTCGATTAGGGCACAAGACTTCTGACGCCATGAGATCTAGGTCTCCGGCATCTCGTCGGGGATCTCCAGGCTGACAGGTCAGAGCTCAGTTGAGTGAGTGCCACGTAACCGCTGGGCCGCCAACATCGAGTCAGTCGCTCTCAGCCCCTTTCACCCAATCGTGTCAGCGCACTCATAGCGCTACTTCAACCATCCAGCTCTACGACGGGTCAGCACACAACTGCCCGACCGTAGACGATGAGCATTTCAAATCACGCGCCGTGACGGAACACCTTCCGTCACGGCGTTTTTCGTCTCTGCACTCCGTTGAAGGTGATCAGCCATGCCAAATCCTCCTTCGTGCGCGATCTGTCAATCTGTCAATTCCGGTCGGCGGCAACAGACCCCAGGTTCCGAGACGGTCTGCATTCATTGCGCGACCGGCTTGCCGCGATGCGACCGGTGCCGCGAACCCAGTCAGCACCTGGCCGTGACGGTCGAACTCGGGCGCCTATGCCGAGCTTGTGCCGACGGATGGACCAAATGCGCACGCTGCCACTACTACGCACCAACTACCTGGCGCACCGATACCGGCGACCGAGTCTGCCCCCACTGTGTCGATCGGTTCTTCGATCATTGCGGTGTCTGCAGTCTCTACACCGCCGACAGCCGGTATGTCTCCGGCGGTATCCGCGTGTGTTCGCGGTGCGCGGAAAGCTACAGCGTCTGCGACGAATGCGGCACGCTCCTGCCTGAGCACGCCGACTGCGACGGCTGCGAGTCCGGCGGACGGATATGGGGCTACAACTACAAGCCCGATCCCAGGTTCTTCGGTCGCGGCCCACTGTTCCTCGGGCTGGAGCTGGAAGTCGTTGTCCCTCATGAGAATTATCAGTTGTGTGCGTCGACGGCCGGTGACTATGTGCGCGATCTGGCCTATCTGAAGCACGACTCATCGATCCAGCCGCTGGGCTTCGAACTGGTCACCCATCCGATGGACTATCGGTTCGCAATCGAGCAGTTCCCCTGGCAACTGCTCGAGCGTCTGGACGAACTAGGGTGTCGCTCGGATGCCAGTGTCGGCATTCATGTGCATGTTTCGCGTGATGGCTTCGATTCGCCCGCGCATATTTACCGGTGGGCGAAGCTGATCTACCGCAACGAGTCTCAAACCGTGGCCTTGGCGCGGCGGCGATCGGATTTCGCGCAGTTCTCGAGCACCGCGCGCGAGCGTGTGAAGCACACCGCCAAGGACGATGTGCGCCGCTTCGGGCTGAACCGGTATCAGGCGATCAATCCGCACCCGCGCAAAAGCCTCGAGCTGCGGGTGTTCGCTGGATCGCTGGATCGCCAGCAGGTTCAGGCGGCCCTGGCCTTCGCCGCGGCCACCGTCGAGTACACCCGCAGCCTCAACGCGACCGAGGTGATCCAGCGCGGCGGCTGGCGGTGGGATCAGTTCAGCGCCTGGGTGAGCCAGCGCGAGGAATACGCACCGCTTCGAGCGGAGATGGAAGCACTCGCGTGTGCCTGCTGACCTTTCTCCCGCCGGGAACACACCCCGATGTCGCCGCCTTGCGAAACGGTGCGCGCGTCAATCGAGACGGTCACGGTTTCGCCGTGGTCACCGGCACCGGGATTCTGGTCGGCCGCGGCATGGACGCCGAGGAAATCATCGACGACTTCACCACCGTCCGAACACGGTATCCGGACCGGCCAGCGCTGTTCCACAGCCGCTACGCCACCCATGGCGCGGTGAGCATCGACAACTGCCATCCCTTTCGTCTCGGCCGCGATCGGCGAACCGTATTGGGGCACAACGGAGTGCTGCCCCGAAGAGTGCGCCCGGCACCCTATGACCCTCGATCGGACACCCGCATCGCCGCCGAGACTTATCTATCGCGAATGCCTTTCGGGTCATTCGACACCCCGGCCGGCCGCCGCGGTCTGGAGTCGTGGCTCGGGGCGAGCAAGCTGGTCGTGCTGACCGTCGATCCTTCCTTCCGCGAGAACGCCTACGTGCTCAACGAATCGGCGGGCGTGTGGGACCGTGGGATCTGGTACTCGAATCCCGGCTATCGGCCTGATACCGGGTCTGGGCTTCTCCGGTCGCGGGCGTGGCTGTATGTGTGCGAAAGCTGTGGCGATGTCGACTTCAGTCGACGGGGCCGCTACTGCGGCCGGTGCGGCTGGTGTTTCCACTGCGCCAACACCTTTCCGCACTGCGACTGCCTCCGACACTCGACCACACCTGCTATTTCGATGCGCCGCGACGTGATCCATTAGGCCAAGAGCCCAGGGCCGTCCATCACGACTCCTGACATCGCTTTCATTCCGGAGCTGTCGCGCCCATTTGGCCGAATCCGTCACTGTCTCGGGCACGGATTCGGCCTTCTTCGCTGTACCTGTCTTGCGGTTTCGTGCGCGAGACGGGCTCGCCCTGCGAGGCGGACGCACGACTGCGTCTCCTGCGTCCTGCCGATTCTTCGTCGTTCAGAGAGGTCCCGTAGCCATGCCCCTTGTGCCGACAGCACACGCTGTGTGTGATCTGTGTGCTGCGCAGATCCCCGACGCTCCCCCTCCGGACAAACGTAGCCCGCTGTGCCGTGGCTGCGCGGGCCTTCCGTTCTGCGACGATTGCGGTGAGCGTGCCATCGAGATTCGCCGCACCGTCGATGACGGCACGTTGTGCACGCGCTGCGCTGGTCGATGGCGCGAATGCGAATGCGAATGCTGCGAGCGCTACACCACTGATGGTGCGTCCACGATCAACGATGGCGTCGTCTGCGACGCGTGCCGCGACGATCACTATTGGCGATGCTCGGACTGCGGGCTGCTCGCACGCTCGCTGCGCACGCTCGACAACGGTGACGAGGTCTGCGGCGACTGCGAAGACCAATACCGCGAATGCGGTGACTGCGACCGCCTGACCAGCAACGGCACCTACTGCTCACACTGCGAATCCAGCCAGCGCGATGACCGCGTCTATGACTACTCCTACAAACCCGACCCGGTCTTCCACGGCGAGGGCCCGGTGTTTCTCGGGCTGGAACTCGAGGTCAAAACCCCCGGAACCGCGCTCGAGGACTGCGTCGACATCGCCACGAGCCACCTCGACACGGTGGCCTACCTCAAAGAGGACGGCTCCATCGGCTACGGCGGCGGATTCGAAATCGTCACCCATCCCATGAGTTACACCTGGGCCATCGCCCAGTTCCCGTGGAATGTGCTGCGGGAGCTCCGCATCCGTGGCGCCTACATCGACAACCACCTCGGCATCCACGTCCACGTCTCCCGCGACGGATTCGACTCCCCCGCACACGTGTACCGGTGGATGAAATTCGTGTACCGCAACGAAACCCACGCCACCCGCCTGGCCCGTCGGCGCAGCGACGACTGGGCCAGCTTCGACCCCGACGCCCGCGCCGAGATCGTCAACTTCGCCAAAGGCGACCGCTTCGGCTACGGCCGCTACCAAGCCATCAACGTCTGCCCGCAAGACACCTTCGAAGTCCGCATCTTCGCCAGCTCCCTCCAACCCCAACAAGTCCAAGCCGCACTCGCCTTCGTCGCCGCCTCCGTGGAATACACCCGCACCCTGTCCTCCGGTGACGTGGCGCGCCGGCGTGGCTGGGAATG
This sequence comes from Nocardia sp. NPDC004123, assembly GCF_053603795.1. Taxonomy (NCBI): domain Bacteria; kingdom Bacillati; phylum Actinomycetota; class Actinomycetes; order Mycobacteriales; family Nocardiaceae; genus Nocardia; species Nocardia sp. NPDC004123. The sequence continues at coordinate 255,380 of NZ_JBSGGG010000003.1, read as the reverse complement.
GACCGCATTCGTCGCCTGGGTGCGACACCACCCGATCTATCTGCCCTTGCTGGCGGAAATGGAGGCCCTCTCGTGTGCATCCTGAGCTTCTACAAACCCGGCATCACCCCGGATCTCGACGCCTTACGCGATGGCGCGGCCGCCAACCCCCATGGGCACGGATACGCACTCATCGCCGACGAGCGAATCCGCGTCGGCCACGGACTCGACGCCGACACCGTGATCGACGAGTTCACCGCCGTACGAGCGCAATTCCCCGACACACCCGCCTTGTTCCACTCACGGCTGGCCACCCACGGCCATATCGACGAGCAGAACTGTCACCCCTTCGCCGTCGGCGGCGACGAACGAACAGTCCTGGCGCACAACGGGATTCTGCCCGAGATCGTGCACCCCCGAATCGGGGACCCCCGCTCCGACACCCGGGTAGCAGCCGAGGACTTCCTCCCCCACGAACCGTTCGGGCCGCTGGATTCCTGGGTCGGCCGCACCGGGCTCGAGGACTGGCTGGCCGGGGACAAAATGATCATCCTGACCGTCGATCCCCGCTTCAAACACACCGCCTACCTGCTCAACGAGCACCGCGGGCATTGGAGCAGCGAGGGGATCTGGTACTCCAACCACTCCTACCTGTGGCGCGCACTGGAAACCCCCCACAAGCCCGGCGGCTATCTCTACGACTACTGCGACTACTGCGGCCAGTTCGACCTCGAGCGCCCCGGACCGCACTGCACCAGCTGCGGGTTCTGCGATCAATGCTGGCAGGAATTCCCACACTGCGAATGCGAATTCCTCACCGGCACCGAACGATACGCCGACCTGAGCTTCTCCGAGGTCGCCTGACCCGTCGGCCCGCACCGCCACCGTTCGTGTCCGACATCCGGCAGCACCCAGCCCGACAAGAAGGAGTTCCGAGCATGATTCACCATTTTCTCTCCATCGAGCCCGGACCCAGCCGACAGCCTTCAGCCCGTCACGCTATGCGGCGGTGACTCGTGAATGGTGACTTGAACAGCTATTCGGCCCGGCTGCGCGTCGATCCCCGCTACGTCGAGGTCGTCTCCGCGCCACCGGCGAGCAGCGTACTGGTCGTCGGCTATCGCGCCTGCTTCGCGACCGCCCCGAAGCCAGGCACGCCGGTGGCGGCCTTCCCCGCAATCACATCGGCGTCGACCACCACCACCGTCGCCGCACCACCGATGGCATTGGTGTCGATCGAACGCGCCGCCCAGATCATTCGAGACCGTGAAATACATTGGGAAGAAGGCCATTTCGGCGTCTCCGGCGTCCACTGGTGCCTCATCCCGGTCGACCCCACGGTCGACAGCAGGTTCGTCATCGCCGAGGGATGGTGGGCTGCCGGCGGCTACCAGGCTGTGCTCACACGATCGGTGATCGCCAATGCACCCACCGCGCCGACCGTCGTCGCGGTGCACAACGCCCACCCGAGCACCGGCCGCAAAAAGTGGTGATCACCAGCGCCGCGGCCCTGGTGGCCTGGATCGAGGCAGCCCTGCCGGAGGCCGACCCCGCGGCCTTCGGCCCGTGGCTCGCCGAGAAGCCCAGCCCCGGTGCGCTCGCCGCCATCGTGCACATCCGCATCGAGTCCACACACCAGCCACCGCAGTCCGCCTGCGTGACCTTGTCGGCTCACCCGCTCACCGACAACCACACCGCCCCCTGACGACCTTCCGCCGCTCGAGACAATTTCCTGAGGAGAACTGTGAACTCCGAAGCCACGTCATCGAATTCGTCCCGCCCACCGATCCCGGCGCGCCTGCACGACGCACCGACCGCACAAGGGCTGACCATCCCGTACCTGACCCTGTGTCACCACGGCCGAGTCTCACCGGTGTGGGGTGCGATCGACCCCGAACGCTACGCACTGGTGCTGGCACTGCGCCTGTGCCAGGTGTGTGGAGAAGCCCTCGGCAATGGACAAGGACCCGACAACCGGGTCGTCGTCTTCATCCGGCCGCAAGACTGGATCCGGGGAATCGGCCCCGAGCCCGGACTACATCCCGAATGCGCCGCCTACTCCACCCGCGCCTGCCCCATGCTGGCCGGCCGCATGCCGACCTACCGATCCAACGCCGTCGCCGCGCGCATCACGCCCTGCGATGACCCTCAATGCGATTGCCGGCAATGGACCCCACCCGACTCGGAATCCGAAGAAGCCCAGCGGGCCGGCAAACCTGCCGACCCCTGGTACTCCATGTTGATCGACGCACACGACTACCAGATCGTGCACTACCGCGGCGACGAATCCGGGCCCTCCGGATACGGCGTCACCTTGCGCGGGATACAGGTCCTGCGGCTACGGAAAATCCGTGGCACAGCCGAACACGAGCGGACAGTTCTGGACGTATTGGCAGCCACCGTGGATCTCACTCGACTCGCACACCGCCTATGGCCCGACCGCGATCGATGACCCGGGTCATGACGGGTCAGTCGCGGACATGGAAAGACCCCCGGTGCAAGGTGGGACTTCAGTAGGTTTGCGGCGCAACTGAAGACACCAGCCCGGGGGGCCTTCCTGTGGAGCAACGCGGTATCGGATTACCGGCGCTGCGTCATGATGTCCAATGGCAGCCCGAGTGTCTATCCCTGACTGCCGAATTCAACTACCCCTTGAACCACCTCCTCCCGAAGCTCCCGAGCATCGGAATGGCCTACGTGTCGCTCTGGACGTATCCGCAGATCTCCGCACGGAGTTCGGCCGGCGCGACGTTGAAGACAAAGACAAGACGTGCAGTCCCGAGCACACATGCAGCGACGACCACGACGGCCGACACGGATGACTGTGGCGTCGACCACGTCGACGCATTGGGCAGGTACACCCCCGTGTGCGGAGGGCCTGCGATCGGGGAACGATTACTCCATGGCGAAAACTATTGCCAGGTAAGCGAAAACTCCGACACCATTGCAGATGGAGCTATCCCGGGGGTCCTCGCGAAGTGCGTTACCGCGCAACGCTTGTCATCGTAGTCTTGAAGTCGGCTCGATACACCACCCTCCTTTCGATTCCCGAGCTATCGGAGTGGTCTAAGCACCGTCGGCCTCGGCTGGCGGCAAGTCTCGAATCGGCGGCATGGCCCTTCGTGCGTAGGTCTGTTCGGGGTTCACGGTGATCACGTCGAGTTGCTGCACCAGCGTCCCCGGAATCTCTGCGCCCTCGAAGTGCTCCGGGCTGGGAACTATCACCGCTTCGGCGTCGAGGCGGGTTGCCTGTGCCCTCAGACGGGCCAGAGGGGGCCGTGCGAACCTGGGATCGTAGACCACCATGTCGGCGAAGTCGTATCCGAGACGCGTGGCGAGTTTGCGGATTTGGCTCTGGTCCCAGAGTTGAGCCACTCCAGATACGTCGGTGCGAAGATATCCTAAACACGTTGGCTTCCCACGCATTACAGCCCCTTGGTCTTCGTGTCCGTCTTGTGCGACGTGTCCGTGGACCTCCAGGTAGAACCCGGAGTAGTCCTCTGATTCGTCTCCGGTGCTCTGGAGTTCCAGCACGCCGCCGGGGAACTCAAAGAGCCGCGTCCGTCTGGCCATCGGGTGCCCCTGTCCGCCGCTGGTATGGCAACTCCGGGATCGGGAGGTGCGACCTCCCCTGAGCGCCTAATCGCGACGTTAGATATGGGATGCGCTGCAAGAACAGGAGATTGCTCCAGATTGCTCCAAGATTGGGCCATTGTGCTGGGCATTTCTAGCCATACTGGAAGCCTGGACACTCTCTACCGGAGGTACTGCCATGCTGTTGCAATTCCTTGGCAAGAACACCCAGGGCAACCATTCCCCCACACTGTGGGCATCGGACCGCGGTACCTACGTGACCCAAGGGTGGCGTGTACCGGGCAGTCCGGAACTGATCGAAATCCCGCACCCCTTGCTCGCGTACCTCGAGCCAGGCACGTGCCTCGGGGTGCTGTTGCATGACACGGGCCATGGGACGTTCACGCTGACAGGTGAACCGGTCACTGACCCGGAAGCGTTGGCGCAGATGGATCTTCCGTCGCACGAGTGCGCCGTCGAGGTGCCCATGGGGAAAGAGATTCGCCGCGATGCTCCACGTAATTGATCACGAGTTCGGGGACATGTTCCGGTCGTGTCGGAAATCGGCCTTTCACCTGGAGGTGCAAGATGTGTACGAGACGCCCGAGGAATCCGAGCCGTTCCGGAAGTTCCTGAACGGCGAGCCGGACGATTTTGCCTGGCTCCAGGGTTGGTTCGATCTTGTTCGTGAATCGAGCAACCGGGGGGTTGCTTTCACTCGGGTACGGGTCGTCACGGTGCCGCATGTCGACTACATCCGTTGGAGTTTGGCCGTGTCACCCCTGAATATCGAAGCAGGCGAGGATATTCGGTACCTACCACGGCATCTTGTCAACGCCGACGACCTTACGACCGACGACTACTGGCTGTTCGATGACAGCACCGTCGCGTACACGCTGTTCACGCCAGACGGTGCGGCAGCTGGGGCAGCGGTCACGACGGACCCGGTACTGGTGCGCCGGTGCGCGCAGGTCCGCGATGCCGTTTGGCGGCAAGCGATTCCCTACGCCGAATATCGCCGGACTACCGTCACTGCGTGACCAACGTCCACAAGGCTCGGGAGGCACTCGGGCAACGACTCCGAGACCTTCGCCGGGATGCTGGTCTAACCGGCCGTCAGCTTGCAGAACTCGCGGCCTGGCACCCCTCGAAGGTCTCGAAGATCGAGTACGGCAAGCAGACGCCAACCGAGCATGATATTCGCACGTGGTGCGGGCTCACCGCCGGCGATGGGCACGAGGCGGATCTCGTCGCCAGCCTCCGCAACATCGATGCCGCCTACCTCGAATGGCGGCGTTCGCTCGGAACCGGCATGCGCCGAGTTCAGCAACAGGTCAACCAAATCGAATCGGAGACCGGCCTTATCCGCGGCTACGATCCGGCCCTGGTTCCAGGTCTTCTCCACACCCCGGAATACGCCGAGGCCATGTTTCGCCGGGTGTCCGAGTTCAACCAGACGCCCAACGACGCAGAGGAAGCAGTAGCCGCCCGCATGGAGCGGCAGCAGCAATACCTGTACCGGGGAAAACGGCGTGTTCACTACCTCATCGGAGAGCAAGCGCTTTATACGACCGTGGGCGATGACGGCGTGATGTTCGGCCAGTTGGATCGGTTGGTGACAGCAATGTCCCTGCCTCGGGTCTTGCTGGGAATCGTGCCCAAGATGGCTCAATATCTAGTCTCCCCAACCAATTTCGTCATCTATGACAACCGGCTTGCGGTTGCCGAAGGCGTGACCGCCGCCCTGACCATCACCCAGCCTCGGGAGGTGGCCGCGTTCACCCGCGCGTTCGAGCTCCTGGCGGACCAAGCTGTCACGGGAGGCGCGGCCCGCGAGTTGATCAGCAATGCGCTCGCAGCACGAAGGCGTGCCGTCGATGGCGGGTGACTGGGCGTCGGGCGGCGGAACCTAGTAGAGGGCTGGGGAGTGGTCCACGGCCGAAGTGACCCGGATTGCGGCAGACGGGTCGTCCGGATTTTGTCACTTTGACCAGTTTCTTGACCTTTGGCAGGTCCATCTGGAGCGCACAGCTTCCGCAGCGCGGTGGCGACGATTCTGGACGACGCCGGATTGTCGGCGTGGGTGACCGCGGACGTGCTCATGCATGTTGATCCGGCCATGACCCAGCGGCACTACACGGCTCGCGAGCGGGCGCACCAGGCTGCCGCCGATGCGCTCGATCGGGCAGTCAGCGGGCAAGGCTGGCTGATCGCCATGGAAAGAGGAATTAGTTGGGAGATCCGGAAAAGCAAGAGGCCGGCCTCTGGGAGGAACCGGCCTTCACCTGCGGTGATTGTGGAGCTAGGGGAAATCGAAGCCCTGACCTTCTCGATGCGAACGACTGCGCGGTCCGTTTTGGATAGTTGCGGTCCGTTTTGGGTAGTTACGGCGGTGTTGGTAACCGAGGCAGCGATTCAGCAAGCCGCGAAGGCCGCCGTACAGCGTCCAAGCGACAGCCACGTATCGTCGAAGTTGCAGCGCCGGAGACCACCAGCAGCCAGTCCAGGAAACCCCACGAAATCGAGTCACTCCGTTCGCCGAGGATCAGCTTCTTAAACAGGCGGGCCCCTCGAAGCTGACCTGCACCTCCCCCTCTCGTCACACCGCTCGGGCCGGAACAGCACGCCTTCGAGATCAGCATCGTGGAACCAGCGTCCTGAGAGCACAGTGTTGAGTCGGCCTGAAGCGCAATCCGAAGTGCTGAACCACTTCTGAAGCGAGGACAGCCGAATCCATCTGACAACTCGGCATGATGGTGCACCGGACAAGCCCAGGCTCGCTGGACAAGCTCGCCGATGACGTCAGACTTCGCCGATTCCAGCAGAGCTCGGCTTCGCTGATCGGAGCCAAAATTCACCGATAGCTGACATCAGAATTCACAGGTGCAGCCACCTCCTTACTCGGTCACGTGCGACGGCACCGGATCGGTGGACGTGGTGGAGGCTCGGTCTGCGAGCAGGTTTCGGGATCCAGGGTCAGTTCTTGTCGGCAGGTTCGTGGGGTCTGTCTTTTTCGACGGTGTCTTGCGGCTGGATTGCTCCGGGCCGGTCGCTCGGGAGCCGGCCAGGAGCTGGCGTGCGCGTTTGACGGTGATCTCGAGCAGATCGGCCAGTTCCTCGTCGGTCTGTACGTGTGCGCGCACCGCGGCGGCAGCCGTTGCCTGCACGTCTTCGTGGGTCGTGATCTCGCTCGCCGCGCGGGTGATCACGGTGTCGATTTGCGCGCGTAATGCCGCTACTTCCCGGTCGCGGGACTGCTCGGCGTGGGAGATCGCATTCCAGGCGGCGAGGTAGTCACCCACTGCGCGGGTGATGGCTTTCTCTCGTGCAGCAGCGTCGGCGCGACGCTGAAGGCTGCGTTGGCGTGAGCGTTGCAGTCGGGCAACAAGTTCCGGTGAACGAGCCTGAGAACGAGTGCGGCGCTGGCGGGGGGCTTCGGTCATGACGAACCACTCCTGACAGGCATGTGACAACCTGATCAGTCCCTCGCGCACGCCACGATACCGATCAGACGCCGCGACACCGAGGCTGCTGTCATTCCGTTACGCAGGCTTCGACAACAGCAGCGCTGAATCCATCCTTCCCTGCCCAATTCGCGTGCGCCCTGCAGTGCGCCGGCACGCCTCTGAGTTGCCTTGCCCATTGTCCGCCGCCCGATTCGCTTTCGACCCGCCAGGAGGAGTTTCTGCCATGCCGTTGCCTTTGTCCGTCGGTGAACCCGGCGACCTCATCGCCGCCGTGCCTGCCCTGCTCGGCTTCACACCCACCCGGTCACTGGTCCTCATCTTCTTGAAGCACGACACCCCATGCGCTGGAGCGGGATCGGTGCACGCCGTCCTTCGCACGGCATCGCCGCTCGAGCACATCCGACTGTCGGACACAGAGATCGGGCAATTCGCGATACGCGGGTGCCTGCACGCGGAAGGCTTCGCCGTGCTGGCGGTCCTGGTCGACGACCGGTTGTCTCGCCCCACCGAAACGTCCCCGATCGATGAGCGTTGGCGCTCGGTACTCGACGCTCTGCGGCAAACCTTGGAATCGAAGGGTCTGACACTGGCTGGGGCCTGGAGTACGCGAGCCATCACCGTGAACGCGCAATGGTGGGACGAGCTCGCACCCGAGCAACACGGACACCTCCCCGACCCGACCGCCTCACGGGTCGCCGCCGAAATCATCGGTACCGGTCGGCAGATCCATCAGAGCCGCGCCGAACTCACCGAACTGGTCGAGGTCGATGTGGCGTTGCGCGATCGCGTCGCCGCGGCCTTGCCGCAGGCCGCCGCTGACGCGCATCGACGAATGGACCGAACCGCACACGTCGGTAATCCGGACGGCTACACCCGACAGGCGTTGTGGCAGGTCATGCATGTCATCAAACACGCCCCGACACTCGAGATGCCCGAACCCCGCGAATTAGCGGACGTCGCTGTCGCCCTGCGCGATACCGCGGTGCGCGATGTCCTGTTCGGTACCGCGGCCGGTGAGCACGCCGTGCGGGCCGAACACCTGTGGTCGATCCTGACACGAGCGCTGCCCGATCCGGACCGCGCCGAGGCCGCGGTGCTGTTCGCGTTCAGCGCCTATCGGCGCGGAGACGGGGTGCTCGCGGGAATCGCTGTCGACGCCGCGTTGTCCTCGGACCCCGAACACCGCATGGCGCATCTGCTCGGCACCGCATTGTCGAACCTTCTGCCACCGCAGCGACTGCAGCGACTGTGCCGGGCCGGCGCCCAGGCAGCAGTCGAACTGCGCGTCGATATCGGTGTCGCAGAACCTGATTCACAGACAGAGGAGTTCGATCATGACCGATCCTGACGAACGCTCGGTGGCGTGGGGCCGGTGCTGTCACGGGCCGCGCTGGCCGCCCCGGCCGCCGTGTGTGGCTTGCTCGCGGCTCACGGCCCGCTCCAAGCGCCGAGCGTCTCGTGGCGCAGGAACGGAATTCACGCTTCGGCCCGCACACCCGTGCCATGGCCGCCCTTCGACCAATCGAGCCCCGGATCCGCGTGCGTCGGTTCGGGGCTCGTTCGGAGGTAATCGCCCGCCCTGATCGCACCAGGTTGGTTGACCACTGCACCATACCGAGGCCAGTCGATTTATGGGGTGTCTAGAACTGCCACCGGCAGTGCATCTGTGGGCGGCGCTTCGGGCCGCGCGCGAGGCCAGAGATATCGAGACCCGACTCGCTGGCATCGGCAAGCCGAGCATCGAACTGCAGGCGGCCGCGACGAATGCCGTTCTGCTGTCTGTAGCTTTCATGGAGGTGTTCGTGCTCGTACGACCTCGCCTCAGGGTGCGCCGAATGGGCTCACACCACCGCGACAAATTTCGTGGACCGTTGATCTCAGGAGATGGGGCTTACCAGGGACTATCGTCAGCACCTTCACAACTGGCCAGCCCCGTAGCGTCACACGTCGCTGCGGAGACGGCACAGAACTCGATACCCCCGTGGATCCACCGCGGTGCGCGCACCGTACTAATCTGCCGCTGATCGCTCGATTCAGGACGGCCGCGGCGCCCGCCGTAGTGCAGGAGAGTGTCTGTTGTTTCGAATCGTATTGAACCGGGTGAGATTAGCCTTGTAGCAACAGGAATGGTCGGCGCGAACAGGAGACATCCGGTGGCTTCGACGGGATTCGTACTCATGCGCATCGCACTGCCGACAGCGGCAGTGGCAGCGGTCGGCACCGGCACAGCGGTCGCGGTGAACATGGCCACAGATGGCGGGGCGAAATGGTGGTGGTGGCTGGTCGTCGTCGGCCTGACCGTGATCGGGTTCGCCGCGTCGTTGTGGCTTGCTCGACGACAAGCCGACAGTTCGGTCGTGCCGGCCATTGCCGCGACGGGCGAGCGCAGTGTAGCCGTACGTGGGAACACGACCGGTTCCATCAGCACAGGCAATACCGGCACTCCGCCGGTGACAGGGGCGCCGAACAGCCCAGGGCCGAATGGGAATTCGCCAGCGCCCGGCTCAGTGACCGCGGCGGGCACGCGTTCCGTCGTCGTCGAGGGCGACACAGGTGGCGACATATCGACGGGTGACCACTACAGCTAGCGAATCTGACGTGTCGTGGTTTACCGGGAAACGCCCAAACAATCAGTCACCACAACCTCCCGTGCTCGATCACGAGGAGGGCGCACACGCTTCTGGTGCCCGGTCGGTCGCGATCGGCGCAGGATCCACGGTCGGGCCTGTACAAACCGGTGACGGTGCTAGCGTGGTCAATCTGCCGCTCGAAGCCCTGCGACCGATCGCCGAGATCGACGCTCCACCGGGGATCGACAATCTGCCGGTGCAGCCGATACATTTCGTCGGACGTGAGCGTGAACTCGCGCGTCTGGACGCTGCCCTGTCGGTGTCGGGTCCAGTGCTGGTGCAGGCCGTGCACGGCTTGGGCGGGATCGGTAAGACAACGCTGGTGGCCCAGTGGGCAGCCACGCGCGACCACGGCCACGCACCCCTGCGATGGATCACTGCCGACACCGCCGCCAGCGTCGAGCGCGGACTGGCAGAGCTTGCGACAGCGCTGCAGCCCATGCTGGCGCAAGTCTTGACGGTGGCACAGCTTGCCGAGCGGGCACTGCAATGGCTGTCCACCCACCACGGCTGGCTGTTGGTCCTAGACAACGTCGAAAACCACAGCGATATCGCCGACATTCTGGCCCGCGCCCACGGCGGCAGAATCGTCATCACCAGTCGCCGTGCGACTGGTTGGCAGACCGCGGCCACGATCGTCAGGATCGATGTGCTGGATCCGGCCGAATCAGTCGCCTTGCTCGTCGACACGATGAACGCTGAGGGGCCTCGCGAGTCCGATGGCGCCTCCGAGCTGTGCGCGGCCTTGGGGCATCTGCCGTTGGCCATCGATCAGGCGGGCGCCTACCTTGCGCAAAACCCGCTGCTCACACCCCACGACTACCTCACCATGCTGGCACGGTATCCAGCCGAGATGTTCCAGGACAGCGCCGAAGTGCTCGATCCTGAACGCACGATCGCCCGCATCTGGCAGGTGACCCTCGACAGAGTGACAACCGCTCACCCTGCCGCCATCGACATCCTTCAAAGGCTGGCCTGGTTCGCCCCCGACGACATTCCCGTCACCTTGTTCGACGGCCTGGCCGCCCCACCGGCGCTCCACTCCGCGATCGGCGCGCTCACTGCCTACAACATGATCTCTGCCCATCCGGGCTCAGCCAGCGTGTCGGTCCACCGGCTCGTGCAAGCGGTCGCCCGCACCCTTGACATCGATAATCCGCACGACTCGGAAACTGCGCTCGAACGCGCGCATGCCGACGCGGCCGCAGCCTTGCTGCGCGCGCTGCCCGAACATCCGCACCCGAGCACATGGGCTACCTGGCGAACCTTGCTACCGCACGTTGACACACTCGTCGCTCACCACGATCACGACCACAACGCGAACCTTCTGACAACCACCACAGACATCCTGAACCTGACCGGGCAGTTTCTCGACGACCAGGGCTCACACGAACGAGCCATCGAATACATCCAACGGGCGCTTATCGACAGCGAGCGAGCAGTGGGCACCGATCACCCCCGCACCCTCACCACCCGAAACAACCTCGCCCTCGCCTACCGCTCCGTCGGCCGATTCGCCGAAGCGATCCCCCTGTATGAACGCGCGCTCGCCGACCGTGAGCGCGTCCTGGGCATCGACCATCTCGACACGCTCACCTCGCGCAACAACCTCGCCGATGCCTACCGCTCCACAGGACGGTTCGCCGAAGCCATTCCTCTCTACGAGCGGGCCCTTGCCGACAGCGCCGAGGCCTTGGGTACCGAGCATGCCAGCATCGTCGCCTCGCGCAACAACCTCGCCGCGGCCTACGAGTCGACCGGACGTCTCGCCGAAGCCATCGAACTGTTCGAGATCACCATCGACGACAGCGAGCGGATTCTGGGCACCGACCACCCGACCACCCTCACCTCCCGAAACAACCTCGCCGCGGCTTACCAGTCCTCAGGCCGGCTCGCTGAAGCTATCCAACTGTTCGAGCTCACTCTCGAAGCCCGCGAACGCATTCTGGGCATCGACCATCCCGATACCCTCACCTCCCGCAACAACCTCGCTGCGGCTTACCAGTCCTCGGGGCGGCTCACCGAAGCCATCCAACTGTTCCAGCTCACCTTGGAAGCCCGCGAACGAATTCAGGGCATCGACCACCCCCACACCCTCATCGCCCGAAACAACCTCGCCACCGCCTACCAGTCCTCAGGCCAGTGCACCAAAGCCCTTTCCCTCCTGGAAATGGCCATGACCGAGTGCGAACAGTTGCTGGGCACCGACCACCCCGACACCTTCGTCGCCCGCTGCGTCCTCGCCGAAGGCTACGAGCGCGCGAATCGCCTGTCCGACGCCAGCCAACTTTATGAACGCGCCCTGGCAGACACCGAGCGCGCCTTCGGCCCTGATCACCCCAGCACCCTGTTCATCCGCAGCAACCTGACCCGACTACGTGGTCAGGGCCACCTCACCGACGGGTAACGCGCTCAGATGCCAGCCAACGTGGGGTAGCCAAAACACTCCCAGCTTCAGCCAACTCAAGTGCGCTGTAATCAGCGTAAGGCGTTTTGCGTCAAGCGGTTCGGTCGGTGCCTCGGTCTGTCGTCGTCCCGGCATAGCGGTAATGGCGTTGGTTCCCTGCAGCGTGTAATCGGGTTGAGGTGACGAAGACGATGAAAGGAATCGGCCACCGTCTGAACGATCTGTTCGATGCCCGAAGCTCGAAGGTCAACGGCCGGAGTTGAACTCGGGCCGTCCGAGTGCTCACTCATACTGGTGCCAACGGTGCGCTCAGTCGGCGTCGGTCACGTAGAAGAACGCATTCGGTCTCCGAATTTCGTGCGGCATATCCTCGTCGAGCCAGTCCTGATGGACACCACCATCGAGCTGCCCGACCCCGACGCCCACGATCACACGCCACGTTCGCGGCTGCAGTTTGCCGATTACCCGGCAGGGAAGGCTGTAGGGAACGTGAGAAAGGTGGATTACGTAACGCACAGTCTTCAGGCCTCACCGTGGCGGTCTGCGGGATGGTGGCCGAGGTCGTCGGCACGTACAACGAGCAGGTCCATGCAGTCGTGCAGGTGCGGTCGGGGTTCGCCGAGATGGTCGCGGACCAGAGCGATGGCCTTGATCGAAGCGCCGGAGGTGAGCAGTTCGTCGAACTGGGTTTGGGCCTCGGCCGACATTCGATTCCATAGTTCTCGGGGTGTCGCACGGTCGCTGAGCATCTGAGCACGCCATCACATGCCCGGGCGGATGCGAATCAATTTCTCTGGTGGAGTTGGGAACAGGAGCATGCACGTCTGCTCCCGCCGCGTACAAGGCTGTTCGGAACCGGCCAGGCCGCGGTCGGCCGACCGCACCATCATGCCGCGACCCGCGCGCTGTGCACTGCTGTAGGGCAGTTGGTTCTCGGTCGATCTGAGCGGTGCCGGCGGCTGGATCGTTGCGGCCCGCTTTCGGGCCGGCCAATCGCTGACCATGGCATCCCCCGGGGCTGGTGTGCCCGTAGGCTAGGGCGGTATGACGCTCGACCAGGTCGTGGCCGAACTCTACGGGCTCCCGCCCGCCGAGTTCGTGGCCGCCCGCACCGAGCGGGTGCGGCAGGCCCGCGACGCCGGGGACAAGGCCCTGGCCGCCGCCATCGGCAAGCTGCGGCGGCCGACGGTCACGGCGTGGGCGCTGAATCTGCTGTCTCGTGAGGCGAGCGATGATGTCCGCGCACTGCTGGGGGTGGGCGACGCCCTGCGCGATGCCCAGCGCCGCCTGTCAGCCGAACAGCTGCGTGCCCTCACCATACAGCGGCAAAAAGTGGTCAACGCCGTCACCCGCAAGGCCGCCGAGCTGGCCGCGGGCCGGGGCCAGCGCCTGACCGAACCCGCCCTGCGCGATATCGGCGCGAGCCTGCAGGCGGCACTGGCGGATCAGTCGGTCGCCGAGGGGTTACGCGCCGGAACCCTCACCGCCGCAGCCACTTACGAGGGATTCGGCCCCGCCGCGCTGACCGCGGTTCCCGGCGATGGGCACCGCAGCTTCGAAACGCGCTCGACGACAGCCGATCCCACCGAGGATCGCGCTGAGGAATCGGCCGCGCGGACTGGTCGGCGCGCTGATCCCACGGCTGCCGACGGGCCCGCCCCCGATCCGCAGGCCGAGGTGCGGCGCGAGCTCGAGCAGATGCTCGCCGAAGTCGAATCCGCCCGCGCCGCTGTGACTTCCGCCCGATCCGACCATGACACCGCGGCCGCCGATCTCGCTGATCTCGACGACCGCATCGAAGCCTTGCGTGCCGGGCTGACCGAAGCCGAACACCGCCACCGATTCACGGCCGCCACCGAGCGTTCGGCTCGCGAGGCCCTGCAGCGTGCACAGAAACACCTGGACGGTGTCGAACGCCGCGTCGAACGTGCCCGCAAGCAATTGACTCCCGGCGTCTGAGCGGACCCATGCCGTATCAGGCGCGGCAGCAGTCAACGCGCATTCCGTTGAGCATGAACCGCAGTGACCGCTGCCCGGCCGGCCGGCTCGCCGAGCAGGGACAGAGCCCACAACAGCTGCACCACATCGATAGCGGTGGCGTCCCCGCGCGCAGCGCTCGTCGTGCCCTTCGGCGCATTCCGGAGTCGGGTGGAACTCATCGCGGTACAGGCACGGGACACGCTCGATCAGCGTGTTGCGCACGCAGCAGAGGCTCCGGGCCACAAGTGGCAACATCCTGCATTGCCGCATACCGCGCTGACCGAACCCGCCAGCGCGAGGTGTCGGCGGCTGGAACCCTGTGCGCCGCAGAACGTCCGCTATTGCCGATGTGCGGGCACTGCCAAGGAAGTCCTCGCACGCGGCGAGGCATGGTGTCGGTGTGGCTGGCTAGAATCTCGACGGTGTCAAGCACTTTGAACATATACCTTGTCGACCTGGCTGAACTTGTGGCCGTCGTGGGATCCAAAGACGACGAGCGACTGGGTCGGATGCTGGCGTGGGAGCCGGACGCTCTCCTACTCGGCTTCGACGCTGACGACCGGGACGATCATGTCGAGCGGAACAAGGATGCCCTTCGAAAGATCTTCGCAGGCGGACCTTTTGACGATGACGATGCCGAGCATTACGTCGAAGCACTGGAACTGATCTGTGAAGAGTTGGGAGGTCCGCCCTTCTCCGGCGCAAGGTTCCGGTTCGGCTCCGGAGATCTGCCTTCGATCATTGAAGAGTTGGCCAGCGGCATGATGGAAGAAGACCCATTCCCTGACACTCCGGACTTGGCCGAGAGCATCGAGATCGCCGAAGGCAACGGGTGGGGCCACATGAGCAAGGAGGACTGCGCCGAGGAACTGGATCATTGGGAACGTGCGGTTGCCGAGGATCCCGACTACTGTGCACCTTTCGGTCCACGCATCGTTGAGTGGCTGCACCGATCGAAGGAAGTCGACAAGGACCTCATCGGGTTCTGGGGTTAGCGCCCTCTTCTGCCGCTTACCGAGCTGACCGAACCGGCCAGCGCGGAGCATCGGAAGATCAACGGGCAGAACGCCGTACGACCGCCGGCAGTGCGCGCTATTGCCGAAGCGCGTGCGCTACTGTTCTGGCCTTACGGGCCCGGAAACTCAAACCCTCTCATGACGGAACTACTCTGACCGAGCCGCAACGACTGCCTCGTCACGCGGATGAAATGCTCCTGGGCGAGGTGTTGCTTGTCTCTAGCCGCGGCCCATTCGTCATCGTCGATCGGTGGCCGCTCCCGCTCGAATGTGGTGCGCATAACGGCGCCATCGGCGAGATGGATTGCGTCGGCAGCCGACACGACTTTCCTTGGTGCGATGAGACGAAGGCGAGTGAGCACGACGGCTTGGGCGCAGTATGCCTCATCGGTTCGCGCTTGCATCTCCGTGCATACGCTGGCGTCGTAGCCTTCGACTCGGGCAATGCGCGCATACGCGCCGCGGCTGGCGAAACTGGCGTCAAGGTATTCCACGTAGGCATCGATAAGAGCCTCTCGCAACCACTTTCGGTTCTCGCGACGGCCCGATATGTAGAGAGTCATACCTGCAAAGGCAGCTGCTAGCGATGCTGCCACTGCACTGATAACCGAAGGCACGACGGACATGCCAACCTCCGACGAGCAAGGGATGGTACCCAATAGATTCGCACGCTTGTGCCGCTTCCCGCGCTGACCGAACCGGCCAGCGCGGGGCATCGGAAGATCGACGGGCAGAGCGTCGTATGGCCGGCGGCAGTGCTCGCTCATGTGGATGTGAGATGAGTTGTGGTACAGGCCATCAGGGATGTTTGAGGTATGCTTTAGCTTGGTGAAAGACACTACCTCGTGTCGCGAAGACGCGGTCGGTGTGCTGCACGGCTCGCTCGCGACTCACGATCCGCTCGAAGCCGCCGAGCGTCTCGTGGCGCAGGCACGAAACTGGCGCTGCGGCCAGCACACCCGTGCCATGGCCGCACACGATCTCGAACGCGCACACCGCTTCGACGGCCGATTACTCACCCGTGACGAACCCGGCCGGCCGAGCGCGCTCGCCGGCCTCGACACCATCGACGCTATCGCACTCCGATACGGCATCCCACCCAGTCCGGTCCGGGATCCGGTGCCACGCCGCCGGTCAGGCCAGTCGGCCGGCGAGGCGTCACACCTGCGCCATGCCGCCGTCGACGAACAACTCCACGCCGGTCACGAAACTGGAGGCGTCGCTGGCTGTCCTGGGCGAAATCAGTCAAACATATTGCCGCTCAACAACTTTCATAGCGACGATGGGTCCTTTGGTCCTGCCGCCCGGCTGTTCGACCGCGATTGTGTCTGGGTCGGCCTCTACGCTCGGTCCGGCAGACCAGTTCGACAACTCAAACTTGCGTTGATAATTGGGAGGGACGGGCGATTGAGCGACATTCGCGGGCAGATCACGGAATTGTTCTGCACTGCCGCCGAGTTGCACGGTTACACCGCGCGGGTGACCGCGGACGGCGAGGTGACGGTGACCGGCCCGGCCGGCACCGCGGTCTACTACCTGGAGAATTTGGTCCGCGAAATCGCTGCGGCGCCACCGCAGGACTGGGCCGCGCTGGTCTCCGACCATCTCACTACCGGGCTGAGCCACGACGAGGTCAGCGCAACCGAACCGCTCGAGGCGATGGAGTTCGCCGCGGTGCAGGCACTGGTGCGCACTCGGCTGTACCCCGACAGCGCCCGTGATCAAGTTGCGTGCGTCTGCCGATCGCTGGCCCCTGGACTGACCCAGCGCGTGGTGCTCGACGGTGTACACACCATCTCGCCGGTCACCTACCAGCTGCTGGCGAGATGGGGTGTCGATGAAGGTGATTTGTTCGCGCTCGGTGAGCAGAACACGCGCACCGATGGGCCGCTGGATGTCGAGCGGGCCGACTTTCCCGAGGGCGCCCCGCCCTGGTTTCTGCTCAAAGGCAACGACTACACCAGCGCGCATGCGCTGTGGCTCGGCGACTATCCCGACGTCATCGGTCGCGCTGGTGCATTATTCACCGTTCCCGCCGAACTCAGCATCTATGCCGCCCCGATCGACGGTATCGACGTGCTCGAGGCTGGGGAGATCCTGGCCTCACTGGCTGTGCATCACTTCGCGAACGATCCATGGCCGACCAGTCCGCACCTGTACCGATGGCACGGCGGCCATATCGAGCTGGTCACCTACGTCCAACCGACCGATGAATCTCTCGAACTGCACCCCACCCACGAGTTCCTCACCTTGCTGAACCAGCTCGCCTGAATCAGGGTTACGACGGAGCCGCCGAACACCGCCTGGATCGTGGATCGGGTGGTCGCTGCTGATCAGTCGTCGGTGTCGAGTCGGTGGGTGGTGCGGCCGGTCAGCTCGGGAGCAGGGCGGGGTCCCCGGCGCTCATCGCAGCGCGGATCGCCATGCCGCGCAGGGAATCCTCGCAATGCGTGATGTCGGGTGGGCTCATAGCCCTCGACCCGTCATCCCACCTCGGTCGTGCGTTCGGCGAGCAGCCGGATCCGCCGAGATCGTAGTGTGCGAAGCGGGTCTACAAGCGGCACCGCCAACACCGTCTGCCGGGGCAACGAACTGAACCGGCCCGTCACCGCCCTGTCTGGCCCTATCGACTCCGCGGCCGCCCAAGGCTGCCACGCCTTCATCCGAACAGGCCACGCGAAGCTGGTCATCGACGCACACGACGTCCCTCGACGTACTCGTGCACCGACACGTCCCTGATTCGCGGCTCTTGCCGAGCCTTTCCAACGGGCCACGGTCGATGCCGCCGAACTCACCCCGCGCGATCAGACAAACACGCTCACGCTCTTCGGCTTCCACAACGCCGATCACCCACCGCTCATCACCGGAGGTTACTCATGTCCGTCACATCCGTTGCTGTCACTCGCATTTCGCGCGTCGAGTACGAGCAGTTGGTTCATCGCGGCCGCGCTGGAACGGTATCGGCGATCGAGGCCACCACCGTGCTCGATCGCTGGCGAGCCGATCACCCCGACTGGCGTGGCCGCCACTGGACCTTCGTTACCGACGACCACGGCGTGCTGCGGTTGCGTCCGCTCAATGTCTCCCGCGCCGAGCGCCGCCCGATCGCTGCCTGACCGATCCCGCTCGCCCGCTGTCTCGCTCCGCGGGGCCACCACACAGCTGCCACTCCGGGCACATGGTGGCCCCGCGTTCTTGTCTCTCAGGAGGTCTGCCTCATGCAATCCGTTCCCTCCCCGACCACCGCGGCCATCATCGACGGGGACACCGTCCCCAGCACAGCAGATGTCGTCGATGCCGGGTACGTCGAACCATTCACGACGCCAGAACCCGACGACCATGTGGAAGCGCTGCCGAGTGTCGAGGCACTGTATGTAGGGCCGTCGGAATTGGTGATCGCTCAGAACGTGCGCAAGACCTTCGACATCGCCGAGCATCCCGAACTCATCGACTCTGTCAAGGAGTTCGGCGTCGAGGTCCCGATCATCGTCGAACGCCAGTCCGACGGCAGCCTCCATGTCACCGAGGGTCAGCTGCGCACGCTCATCGCCGTCGAGGTCGGCACCGCGAAAGTTCCGGTCTGGGTGACCGACGCCGACCCGAGTGTTCCCGAGAACGAGCGTCTGATCCGCACGACACTGAAGCAAATGAACGTCAACGACCGACGCGTGGCGATGACCGCCGCGGACCGCGCCGGCGGTGTGGCGTTGATGCTGGACCTGGGGGCATCGGTGACCCGCGTTGCGACGGGCTTGCAGCGCAAACGATCCGAGATCAAACACGCGGCAACGATCGCGGCATCGGCGACCGCCCGCGGACTCGTCGACTCCGCTACCTACAGTCTCGACCAGCTCGCAGTCATCGCCGAATACGAAACCCTCGGCGACACCGAAGCAGTCGAGCGCCTGCTGCAAGAGCGCCGGTCACGGTTCACCTACGTGGCCAATCAGATCGCCGCGGACCGACGCGAAGCCCGCGCCCGCCTCGAAGCCGCCTTGACCTACGCGGCCGCCGGCTTCGGAGTGCTCACCGTGGAGCCCGACACCAGTTCACCCGAGCCACAATTCCTTCCAGCCGAGATGCTGGAAACCGTCGACGCCGCGCCGGTCACCGAAGACCTGGTTACCGCGGCCGCCGACCGGTGGCTCGTGTATGTCGATGTCGAGGAGAACGGTCTACTCGTCGACACCCTCACCGGCGAACTCGTCGATCCCGACCGCGTCGATTGGGATACCAAAGGCAACACCAAGTCCTATCCTGCCGAGGGCTTACGTCACGCCGACTCGGTGGAACATCGCGACCGCTGGATTCCGCGGTACTTCCTTCCCACCGACCAACTGGCCGAGTCCGACTTGCGGATGCGGCCTCTCACCCCGAGCGGCGAAACACCCGGCGGCGAGCAGGCCGAGCAGCTGCGTGCGACCGCGGAGAAGGCCGCGGCCGAACGGGAAGCCGCGCGGCAGGAACGGCGGCGGGTACGGGAGTTGAACAAGCGCGGACTCGCTGCCAAGCAGCGCCGCGTGGAATTCCTGCACCGGTTGCTGGCCCGGCGCACCCCGCCCCCGCAGGCCGGGCAGTTCGTCGCCGAATCCCTGGCCTGGGAACCGGATCTGCTGGGTTCGTTTCATGCACCGAAGACCACTCTGGACCTGCTCGGTGTTTCTGGGTTCACCACCGAGTTGGTCGCCTCGATCCAGTCCGCGACCGCGAGCCGGGCGTGGGTGATCGTGCTTGCCATGGTGCTCGGTGCATTCGAATCCCGCGCCGGGAAGGACTCCTGGCGCTACAACGACCAAGGCTTGCAACGGTATCTGCGGTTCCTCGCCACCGTGGGCGAGCCACTCGACTTCGAACTCGTCGACGTCGAACAAGCCGCCGCCGGGCTCATCGACTTCCACGACATCGACATCGACGTCGACAACACCGTCGACCTCGACGCCGCTGCCTGACCGGCCGGGGATTCCGCCGCGCATCCCGGCGACGGTCACATTGCGGTCCACCACCGACTTCCGCCCCGGAAGCGGCGTCGTATCAAGTATTTTCGGAAGGGGAGCTGAACCATGGCTCAGGACACGACTCTTACGGTCATCGGGAATTTGACCGGTGACCCCGAGCTTCGCTTCACACCCGCCGGTGAAGCGGTCACCAATTTCACCGTCGCGTCCACACCGCGCTATTTCGACCGGAATTCCGGCGAGTGGCGCGACGGGGAGGCACTGTTCATGCGCTGCGGCATCTGGCGACAGGCCGCCGAGAACGTGGCCGAAACCTTGACTCGCGGAGCGCGTGTGATCGTCTCGGGGCGATTGAAGCAGCGCAGCTACGAAACCCGCGAAGGCGAGAAGCGCACCGTCGTCGAGCTCGACGTGGACGAGGTCGGTCCCTCGCTGCGTTACGCCACCGCGAAGGTGACGAGGAACCGGACCGGCAACGGCACAGGGACAGGACGGCGGACAGCGGCCGGGAACGGGTTCGGTCAGCCCGCAGACGGTTCGGATCAGCAGTCCAATGACCAGGGTCCGTGGCGTGCACCGGCTCTCGCGGTGGTCGGGTCCAACGGCTTCACCGACGATCCGGACTTCTGAAGCCTGCTCCATCAACCTTCCTGTACTTGGCCGGTCCGGCCCAGTACAGGGGGTGGGGTGGGGATGTCCTGCTGGTCTGGGCGACCAGCCATCTCGAGGGCTACCGGCCCCGCACACGCCGCGCCACTGAGCCCGCGCCCGGCGCAAACGAATTCCCGTGCGCGCCGTCTGATCCGTCACCACCGTCGCGTTCCTGAGCGCACAGGAATTCGCTTCCGCACGCCCGGCGCGTCCTCCGCCGGCGCCTCGCGCCCGGCCCCGGTCGTGCGCCCTCGGCTGGTCGCCCAGACCAGCCGGTCATCCCGGCTGCCGAGGTTGCTCACGCGCCGGGTTGCTCGCCGATTCACCGTCCAGATTAGGAACTCTCGTGACCGAACACAGCGCATTCCTCGACGCCATCGCCGCACTCGACATCACCTTCACCGCCGACCGCCGCGCCGCACGCCGTGCCTTCCCCGCCGCACTCACCCTCGCGACCCCGCAGGATTGCGAGTTCCTGGACCTGCTCGTGGAGACGTTCACCCTCTATCCGTTCGAGTCGGCCATGAAACGCCTTGCCGCCCAGTACGCAAGCGAGCCCGACAACCAGCACCGGCTGGTCGCCTTGGTGCCGGACTCCGACCCTGGACTCTACATCCGCGACCGCGCCGACCGGCTGGCCGAAATCCAGGCACGCGCGGTACGCAACGGCACCACCGTCGAGGACGAATACTCCGCCACACACGCGACCTTGCCCACTGCTGAGCTTCCGCGTACGCCGATGCGGCAGTGGCGCAATCCACCCGCACGCACCTACCTGGCCCCCAACCGTGACACCGAGAAGTCGCGGCGGGCTCCCGAACAAATCAAATACCGTGCCCTGCGGCGGGGCCAGCGCCGCCCCGTCGAAGCCGAGCCCGAGATCGTCACCAAGTATGTGACGGAGAATCTCTACACCGACACCGTCGATGCCGAACTCACCGACGCCCGCGCCGCAGAGAATCGAGCCCGCGAACGCGGACTGCTCGCCCGACCCACCTCGAGTTCGTGGACGCCACGCTTCCCAGGGGGCAAGCCGCCCCTCGACTCCGATGAGGCCCGCGCACTGTGGAACCACACCTACGTCAACTATGTCGCCGACCAGCACCAGCAGGCACTCGCCCTCGCCGGAAAACCCTCCGTCAGCGACGACAACGCCCTCGCCCACGCCGCGACTCGAACCGCGTTGCGCGGCTATACCGATCGCCGCACCGCGATCCCGTTCCAGGGCAACGGCCTCGACTACGACCACGAGGCCATGACCCCCACCCGGGGATGGCGGTGCGTGTCCTGCTTCATCGAACGCAGCGACACCGACCAACACCTGACCCACACCCACACCGGAGAACCCCGCAGCGACGACGGACTCTGCGACATCTGCCGCGCCGACAACCGCCCCGGCCTCGCACTGCTCCCCGACGGCTTCACCGCCCGCGATCTCGCCCGCGCCTACTTCCGGTTCTACGCCGACACCTACCCCGAGTCCGCGCGTGGCCTGCTCGCCGAGGTACGCGGGCGTGCACCGCAATGGCTGATCCGACTCATCGACGAATTCCTCGACACCGCAGCACTTCCCAGCGAGGCACCGACCGAGCCCGACCCGCAGCCGCCGTCGGCTCCGGCACAGCGACAGCCGCGCCGCCGCGGCCCAGTCCTGGGAGCGGGTCAGCGCACCGGCCGCTGCGATGCGTGCACCCGCGTCACCGCCGTCAACAACGACAGCCTCTGCACGCAATGCCTGGTCTGGATCGGCATGGAAGTCCCCGCCACGCGCAAGTACGCCGCCGCCTGATCCTCAGCACTTCCGTTCTCCGGTCCGCCGCGGTGAATCACCCCTGCGGCGGACCGGCCACCACCCCGCACCGCACTACGTCAATCACCTTGTCGCACGCATCGACTGTCTTGCGCTACACCCTCACTTACATAGTGGTATTCGTCGCGTTCTGCTTGGCCGCGTACCTCCTGCACCATGTCCTCCCCATCGATCTGACCCCGTCGATCGACGTCACCTGTCCGGCAAGGACTCCCGTCGACCGCCGGGCATAGCAGCTCCGACGACCCCGAAGGTAGCGACTCGGTAGGTAAGCGAATCTCTGTACCTACCTACCGAACTCCCCCAACTCTCCCCGCCTCAATCGCACACATCCGCCCCAATACCCACACCCCCTCACCTCGACAATCCACCTCACGATCTACCTGCTCCCCCAAGCCCCCATCCCACTCTTTTCCCCATCAGCGGCAAGCAGACCTCTTGCATAGAGGGCCACAATTCCGTAACAACCAGGCGAAACGGCCGAATTGGTCAATCCCTTACCATCTTCGGCTCTCGCCATTCCAACAGATCAAGTCTTCGATGGAGGTGTGACGGCGACGCTGCACAAAGTCCTGGCCGGCAACGGTTATCTGTATTACCTGCGGCACGTAGCCGCCGATGACGCCACCGACCGCGGGCCGGGGTCGCTCGCGGACTACTACTCGGCGCGAGGTGAATCACCAGGCCGCTGGCACGGTGCCGGGCTGGCCGCGCTGGGCCTCACCGAAGGACAACAGGTCACCGAACAGCAGATGAAAGCCCTGTTCGGCGAAGGGAGGCACCCGGATGCCGACCTCATCGACGAACGCATCATCACCACCGAGATCGCCAGAGGAGCTAAGCCCAAGGACGCACAGCGTGCCGCCGACCACGCGACCCGGCTCGGTAACCCGTACCGGGTCTACGACAACGACAACGAATTCCGGAACAACTGCGCCGATGCGTTCGCCGAACACAATGCCGCGCACGGCGTTCACCGAACCTCAGCGATTCCCGACGACATTCGTGCACGGATCCGTACCCGGGTTGCAACCAGCATGTTCACCGACGCTATCGGGCGCGCACCGTTGGACGCTCGGGAACTCTCGGGGTGGGTGGCACGGAACTCACGCCCCCAGTCAGCGGCCGTAGCCGGTTTCGACATCACCTTCAGCCCGGTCAAGAGCGTGTCCGCGCTCTGGGCGATAGCGCCTAAAGCGGTGTCCGAGAAGGTCGCCGCCGCACACGAAGCGACGGTCGACGACGCGATCTCCTGGCTCGAGAAACACGGGGTGTTCACGCGGCTGGGTCGCAACGGGGTCCGGCAGGTGGATGTTGAGGGGCTCGTCGCGGCCCGCTTCACCCATCGCGAATCCCGCTGTGGGGACCCGGATCTGCACACCCATATGCTGATCGCGAACCGGGTGCGCACCCTCGACGGGCGCTGGCGCACCCTCGACGCGACCGTCATCTACCGCCTGGTGGTCACGGTCAGCGAGATCTACAACTCTCGCCTGGAACAGCATCTGGAAGCCGACCTCGGTCTGTCGTTCAGCGAACGCGCCGGCACCGACCCCACGAAACGTCCGATCCGCGAAATCACCGGTATGCCTTCATCGTTGGTCGAGTTCTGGTCGCGGCGCGATTCCGCGATCACCGCGCAGCTCGGGGAGTTGACGGCCGCGTTCCAACACAGCCTCCGACGCGAACCGATGCCCAAGGAACTGTTCGCGCTGATGGAACGCGCGACGCTGGAAACACGGCCCGCCAAGCACCGATCCCGGACCCGGGCACAGCAGCGCGCGGACTGGCGCGCACAAGCCGAATCGGTCCTCGGTGGACGAAAAGCCATGGCGGACACCACTTCCGCGATCATTTCTCAACGCTCACCGCCGCCGCGCGGTCGAATCGGAGCCGAAGGCATCGCACGCATCGCGCAGCAAGTCCTCGCCACAGTGTCAGCCCAGCGACCAACCTGGCAATGGCACCATGTCCGCGCGGAAGCAGAACGCCGACTGCGGGGCAGGCTCCCCCGCGACCACTGGGCCGCCACGGTGGACGCGGTGATCTCCGAAGCGCTGTCACGATCTTATACTGTCGCCCGTGGTGACCCTGATCTGACTGCGGAGCCGGTCTTGCGTGAGACGCCGACGATTTATCAGCGGGTCGACGGTGCCAGTATGTACACCAGAGTCGACCTACGCCAGTACACGTCCGTGCTCCGTTTGGATGTGACCGAGCGTCTGATCGAGTTGTCCCTGAAATTCGGTGCTCGCACAATCCCCGAACATGTTGTCGCCGCCACGATCCGCGATTACAACAGCAACCCCGCCAATCGTGGCCGGCAACTCAACGCCGGACAGACATCGGTCGTCACCGAATTCGCACAATCTCCATGGCATATCGCCACCACCAACGCGCCCGCCGGCACGGGCAAGACAACAGCAATGCGCGTGCTCGCCGACGCCTGGCGCACCGATGGCGGCACCGTCCTGGGACTGGCTCCGACCGCCGCTGCGGCCGCTGTCCTCGGCGAAGCGACCGGCGCCCGCGTCGAAACCGTCGACAAACTGCTGACGACACTGCGCGACCACTCGCCCACTACAGCGACCTTCACTGACGGCGATCGACCGTTCCCGGCCACACTGCCGCAATGGGTACTGCAGATCGACACCCGCACATTGGTGATCGTCGACGAGCACATGCGCCTCGGTGACGACAAGCGCCTACAGCTGTTCGAATTCCTGCTCTCTCGTGGCGCGGCGGTCCGGTGCGTCGGCGACGACCACCAACTCCCCCCGATCGAAGCCGGCGGCGGCGCAGCCGACACCGCCGACGCCGCGCGCGCATCAACACTGACCCACGTTGTACGGTTCGTTCTGCCCGCCGAAGCCTCCACGAGTCTGCTCATACGCGAGGGAGATTCGTGCGCATTGGGCTTCTACCTCGATCACCAGCGGGTGCATTCCGGGTCGCCGACCGCAGTTCGAGAGCAGGGCTACGCCGGATGGATCGCCGACCACCTGGCAGGTCGCGACACCATCATGCTCGCCGCGACCCACGAGGCCGTCAGCCAACTCAACGCTCAAGCCCGCGCCGACCGACTCGCCCGCACCAAAGCCCCACCCGGGTGGGAAACGAGATTGGCTGACGAGCTTTTCGCATCAGTCGGTGACATCATCTGCACCCGCCACAACGATCCACGACTGCGCCTGGGTGAGCGTGACTGGGTGCGCAACGGCTATCGCTGGACCGTCACCGATGTCCATCCCGACGGCGCTCTGACCGTCACCCACCTTCGCCCTGGCCGCCACAGCGGAGACAGCACCGTGCTGCCCGCCTCCTACGTTCGCCATCATGTGCGGCTCGGTTATGCGATGACGATCGATTCCGCACAAGGCATCACCGCCGACACCTGCCATGTCGTGCTCGCCGGATTCGAATCACGCAACCAGCTCTACGTCGCCCTGACCCGCGGCGCCCGAGCCAACCACGTGTATGTGCCCACCACGATCGACGGCAGCGAAGCATCGTTCTGGACCGAACCCGCCATGTTCCCACGCACCGCAACCGAAGTGCTGCAACGGATTCTCGCCCGCGACGCCACCCAGAAATCTGCCCACACCGACCTGCGAGACGCACTCAACCCCCACAACCGCCTCGGCCGCGCCATCGATACCTACCTCGACGCACTCGGCGTCGCCGCCGAACACACCCTCGGCACCAACGGACTCACCACCCTCGACACACTCGCCGAACAGCTACGGCCCGGCCTTCTCGACGCTCCCGCGTATCCCGTTCTGCGCCAATATCTTGCCCTCATCGCGCTCTCCGGCGACGACCCACACCAAGCGCTCGCCGCCGCGATCGCCGCGCGCGAACTCGACACCGCCGACGACCCCGCCGCTGTCCTGGTTTGGCGTCTGGGCACCTCGCATGCCAGTTCCACCGAGCCCGGCCCGCTGCCCTGGCTGCGAGGACTACCTCGCCGACTTCCTGACACTCTCGTCACCGAACACCTGCGCGCCCGAGCCCGCCTGGTCACCGCGCTCGCCGACCAGATCCGGGCCGACATCCAGTCGTGGACGCCATCAACAGCTCCGGCATGGGCTCGACCGCTTCTCGGCGGTCGCCGACTGCTGGCCGACCTGGCTATCTGGCGCGCCGGCAACCACACACCCGACACCGACATACGCCCCACCGGCCCACCGGGACTCACCGTCGGTGAACGCGAACATCAACTACTGCTCGACGCTCGCACCACCGACACCCTCGGCGACCCCCACACCACCCTCAACACCTGGTCACCCCTGATCAAACAGCTCGACGCCCGCATTCTCGATGACCCCTGGTGGCCACAACTGGCCGACAAACTCCACACCGCAGCCCTCGCAGGCCTCGGCATCGACACACGCCTCACCCGCGCCGCAGCCCAACGACCGCTACCCGACGACATGCCCGCCGCAGCCCTATGGTTCCGCCTCGGACTCGACCCCTCAGCACTGACTCCCCCAACCGGCGCCCGAAACCTCCAGCCCGAGTGGACAACTCACCTGCACCAATTGCTCGGCGACCACACCGCCGAACACGTGCTAATCGATCCGGCCTGGACACGCATCGTGGCCGCCGTCGACCACGGCATCGTGCGCGGCTGGACAGCCGAAGATCTACTTACCGCCGCACACGAACTCCTCATCGGAGCACACACCGAGGACACCAGCGGAACTCGGCCCGACCAATTCGCTACCGCACTTGCCTGGCGCATCGAGGCCCTCCTGCATCCCGATATTCCCGAAAGCCGACACCAGCCCACCCACACGGAAGCCGAAAAGTCCCACCCCATAACCACTCCGGACACCTCCATGTCTGAATCTCCTGACAATCCGGCACCGACAACAACCGATCCTGCCGAGCTATCTCGCGTCGGCATCGAACCGAGGACCAACAGCGGCGCCGGTGACGGGGTGCCGGAGGGGCTACGCGCGGTGGCCGAGATGTTCCGCACCGGACGCATCCAGGACGCAACAACCGCACTCGGCGCGCTGACTCGGGAGGCAACCGACGAACAAATCCAAACCCTGGACCTCATCGCGACCACCCTGTACCGCAACAGCTTCCCTGTCGCCAAGGCTCGATTGCGTTGGGCTGCCGAGAGATTCCCGCAGCTGCGCGCTCTCATCGAAGCAGCCACACCCGCCGCCGATCCGCACACCTACCGACCCGATGCCGCCACCATACCCACCAACCGTGACGAACTGCGGCACCATGCTGCCCGCGACGACAAGACGCGCCTTGACCCTCAACTGCGACGTCCCTCATCGAACCTGGCCGGAAGCGACGCGGCCCGTGCAGCACAGGAATACCTCGATGTCCGCGCCGATGTCGACGACGCACCCCACCACATGCCCGTGCCGGAAGGAATCCCGCACCCCTATTTCCGAGGTATCACTCAGAGTTCGAAACCTGTCGGCTACGCACTCGACTACGACCTCGCCGCTGTCCCCGACAGCCGCGGCTTCTGCTGTGTGAACTGCAGCATCGAACGCGCCGTCACCGACACCATCCCCACCGGCCGACGCCAAAGCGACGACGGGCTCTGCCAAGACTGCCGCGACAACAACATCGACGGCATCCCCGACCACAACCCCGTCGACCACCTCCGCGCGCGCTGCGCTCACATCACCGACGCCTATCCCGCTTCCGCAGCGTTGACAATGCTGCGCCGAGATTGGAGCAACGCCCGTACACAACACGCCCGCGACGCAATCGAAGCATGGGTCGAGCAAGACCCCAACCTCCAAACCCGCACGCGCCCATCCGGTATCGACTCCTCATCGACCGCGGCAAACCTCGGCACTCCGGATCCGCTGAAAGCCCTCACCGACGAGCAGATCATCCAACGCCTTGCCCACGTCGAGCGACGTATCACGCTCACCGACAACGAAGCCATCCTCTACGGACCAGCCCCGAATACTTCCGATGCCACCGATCCCACCGCCACTACCGACAACCAATGGCTCCTCGACGAACTGACGGAACTACACGCCGAACAACATCGGCGCGCCCAGCTCACGCCAGCACAAGCGGCCGCCGAGCGCGCCCTGCGCGGCAACCACACGGACGAATCTGCCGCCGGGATACCCGCACTCGACGCCAACGCGGCCGCCGACGTCTCCCCACAGAGGATCGACACAACGACTGAGCGGTAGGCACGCAAATCCGTCTCTCCGCACATTTCGCCGACCGTATGGTCACACACGACAGCTCCGATTCGAACCCAGCACCGGCCACGACCCCAAGGTCTTCCTCACCCCGGGCGGACCCCGGAGGCTTTCGATCACGGTCCGAGGAACAGTCGTTCGCATGGCAGGCGCGGCAGCAGCCGACAGTCGTCGATGGCACCACATATCACTTCGATTGTGCACCAACGCTGTCGCCGCCAATCGTGGATCAAGTTGTATACCGCCGCCGCGGCGGCCGTGCAGTCGAAGACCACGCCAGCCAGCCAAATTCGCACGTGGACGTCGTCTTCGGGTGGGAACCATCGTTCGGCGGTCATGGCCGATCGCATTCCTGAGGCATAACCGTGTCCTGCTTTCCGGACGAGGCACCAGCCAGCTTCACTGATCCTCTAGGGTGTTTGGATGTAGAGGTCCCCGTCGAGTTCGACGTACCAAATCGGAAGGCTTATCGGTCGGCAGTCGGCACGCACGTGATTAGCACATCGGCGTGACTTTGTCGCAGGAATTGTTCGCGTGCGGCACTCTCGATGATCACGCCCACTCGATCACCACCAACGGGAGACCTGGTGGCGTGCGCACATCGCATGGGTTTGTGCGGATACTCGTTTGCCTCGGTGCTGATTTCATCGACGGAGCGGTACTCCGTTCCGTCGAAGAACGTGGCCTGCTTCATACTTCGATCTATGCACAGGAAAGATGCAACTGCGCCCGTAGTTGGCTACGGAGATCGATCGAACGCTACTGCTGATTACTATCCGGCAGCGCGGTTCACGGTGTCCGCACCTTCTTGAGCACGCTGCGGTCGTAGTGGACCAACGACCACGGCGTCAGCACCGGCAGGACCCACAGCCAAACCGACACTCGGTTACTTCGCCGACCCATCTGGACGAGACGGTAGCTGGAAACGGTGCCCCTGGCCTCTTCGTGCGAAGAGGCCAGGGGCACCGGTTGGGTAATCCGTCAACGGTCGCAGTGCTATTGACACGGGAAGCGTGCCCGAACGTCGTTCTGCACGAGCGAGTCGGGTCGTCACATGAACTCCCCGCACAGTCGGCGAAGCTGTGTCGATCAGGCCAGTCATCATGGAGCGCCGCGCGCTGTACGCACACAGCGCAAAGCCAGCGCGGCCTGGCGCTTCGCACCGGCACGGCGGCTTGGGCACTGAGGTTCCGACACGCATTGTCACGACCCCTGCGCGACGACCATAGGCACGATGCGGCCGGCGGTTACGCAATCTTTGTTAACGGCTCTCCACTATCCCTGAGCTCAGTTACAAGCCCGCCGAGGATCAAGCCTTTTTGCAGATCGTATCTATTTGCTTGCACCGAACTAACACAGCAGGAATCTGGCCAAGAGTAGGTTCGTCGATAGCAGTCGATTCGCATCCTGAAGAAATAGAAAAGCATAGCACCGAACGCGATAGAGTCGCTCGCGATCGGCGGACTATGATCTGGGCTTCAGAACCGGCATGGGCACCCACGCCAGACCGGTCGTCCGCAGAGCTCTGACCGAATGCGCACGTCACGATCTTGTCCGGCGCACCGATCGCCGGCAAGGCTGCGATCATTTCGCTCACCAGAGGCACCTCCGTAGCGAAATTCGGCAATTTCAGTAGTCGGTAGCCATCGACTTCGCGAATCCACAGCCTACGCTATACACGACGTAACTTCTTCTGGGCCGACCGCAGACTATTCGGGCTTGCGGCTTGCGGAGCGAAAGGGCAATACACAATGGAAAATAGTGACAGCGCTGTGCGTGAGGTCGAAGCGGTACTCGAACACCTCCACAAAGCCTATTACAACCGAGATCTGGACGCGCAGGTATCTTCGGACGTCTACTTCACGGGAGACGCAGACGAAGACTTCGTTCTCTTCGACCTCGCGCCACCGATGCGACTGGTCGGACTTGAGATCTTCCGTAAGCGGGCCACTGATTTCTTCAATGTGACCGAAGGTCCACAACTGTCGGAGTGGACGGACACCTACATCAATGTTGTCGGTGATATCGCCTACTTCCACGGCACCTGGAAGACTACCTTCAAGTTGAAGGACCAAGCAGAGCCGACGGTACTGACGATGCGGGAGACGCTCGTCCTCCGGCGGATCGATGGCAGGTTCAAGATCGTTCACGAGCACTGCTCAGTGCCCCTGGAAGCAAGTGGATACTAAGCCTTGATCCGCGGCAACGCCGAATTGATCGCAAGACACACCGAGGACTCCAAACCCTAGCATCGACATCGCCGGCCGGACACGTTCTGTGTCCGGCCGGCGATGTTGATGGCTCCTCTCCGGGCAAGACGCGGAGCCAGTTCGGGTTTAGCGTGATGTGAGCAGGCCTGCATACGACTTGGGCTCCCCAAGCAGCCGCCGGCGTTGTTTCAATGCCACCAGACCGACACCGACAGCAATCGGCGGCGGCTTCGCGCCGGTTGGGTCGGCTGTCACTGCGACGAACTGCTGGGGCTTCGGTTGGCCGTGTTGGGGGCCGTATCAGCGATGCCACGTTCGAGAACGCTGTGAACTATCAGTCGCCGGTGCCACTGTTCAGGTCCGGCACCGACGCTGCCGATCACGGGCGGGCCGATATTCACCGTCCGGGCCCGGATGTGGTCGCGCGACCGCCAAGAGAAGCCGGCGATCCGGCCTGCATTGAGATGTCCTGCGCGAACCTCAGCGCCGGCGCCCCGAAGCCATACGACCGCCGACATCTGAGCCAGCCGAGACTCCCACACTCAGACAGATACTGATGTAGCCAGGGGCGTGGCCTGATTGCTAGGCCACGCCTCTCCTCCCTATCGCTACTTCTCGGTGCCAGATCCAGTCCTCGGCGGCAGTTCGGTGCCCTGGGGAACGACGAGGGAGCCGTCGGGTGCCACATGCGCAGAACCCTGCCGCGGAATCGGGATAGCAGGACCGGGGCACGCATACCCCGTATTCCCGCCACACATGTTCCCAGTGAAATACGACTTCTCCGTTATCGACGTCGGCCATGGGCCAGACTTGAGGGCGAAGAACTGCATGGGAATCCAATAGGTGAAGGCCAAGATCACTACATTGGCAGCGAAAATTGCCAGGAAGCGGATGAAAGTCTTCGTACGATCCGACCTATCGATTCTATCCAAGCCACGCTCAGCAACGGAGTCGCCTCTGGCATCGGTGAAGAATTTGAGCGCAGCGGCCCCAGCAAGCCACGCTCCGAAGAACAATGCATGATACACCGGATACTGATGGTATGAGCCGGAGAAGATCGTCAAACTCGGAGCAGCGCCTGGAATAGCATTGATGCCCAAGGGGAAGAACAGCAGTCCTTCAAGAACGATCGAAACGATCATCAAGATGATTGCACTCACTACAATGCAGAGCGGCGCAGAAAGACCCTTGTTACGCAGCCACTTGATCAGGGCACATCCTGCCATCACCGCTGGCAGGAGCAAGACGTATACGGGCGGAATCACAAGAAGCGGCTCGGCCATATAATTGGTCCTCGGCGCCCCCCAGCCAGGAAAACTGCCCATCGTCCATGAACCAAGATTGACCATGTTCGGGTTGTAAACAGCAATATTTTGGAAGAAGTTCAGCATCGGATCCCAGAAGACCAGCAGCAACCAGGCGAACCACCACAAACCATCCTTCGAAATTCTTCCAGCCTTCTTCCAAGGCAGCAGAACGTACACGAAGAAGGAGCCAATTGCAAGAATTGGAAAAACAATCTGGAATATGATCTGCACAACCGACATCCACGTAGGTTGCACACTAGGTCCGACCGGCGTCGGAGTTGCGTTCCCGGACAGTAGCCACCGGGCCCACACGCAGATCTGGAATAACAGGAGCAGACCTCCCGCCATGGCCCACCAGAGGGCAGGTACTGCGCGAGTATTTTCAGTGGCATCCTGACGATCGTCGCTCGCCGGCTGGAGCGAATTACGCAAGTCATCGGCTTCTGTGTGTTGCGTCACATACGTATTAACGCACTGCAGGTTCCAGGAAGCCTGAGTGGTGGGGTACTGAACTCGATGCAACAGCACTACGCACACCGATCTCCGAACCCGTCCACACCTCCACGACGTATGTCGAATCGGCGGCTTACCGGTTGAAAGAACCGGTAAGCCGCGCGCCGATCATATCCGAAGTGGGCTGCTCAGGAGACTCCCGACCAAATACCAAGCGCTTCGCTCAAGTCGGATCGGCGTGAGATGTTGAGCTTGCTGTATGCGCGCTGGAGATGGCTTTCGACGGTTCGTATAGATAGTTGTAGCTCTGCTGCCACCGCCTTATTCGTCCTCCCGCTCGCAACCAGCAGAGCGATCTTTCGTTCTGAGGGAGTGAGCTTCGCGCGGCATTCGGGCCTACTCAATGCGGGTGTGACAGGGAAACCCGCACGTTCGGCCAAGAGGTCAGCACGAATCTCGCTGGTACCGGCGCGGCGCGGTTGCCCGGCATGCCGCCAGGCCACAGCCGCATCAGCGGCCGCTTCGGCGGCCAGGAGCGTTGCCCCAAGACGATCGAACACGACAGAGACCGCATCCAATGCAGTGGCGTCACCAGTCGCCAGCGCAGACGCATGGGCTGAGCGGGCTTGAATGAGTTCTCCTTCGATCACCAACGTAAGTTCGGATAGCCGCGGCGCCACAGCGGGTGCTTCTTCGAGTCTGGCCAGCGCGTGCAGGGCACTAGCTTCGCCGACGTAGTCACCGCTACGGTTGCCCGTCGCCGCGGCTTCACGCAGAAGCCGCCGGCCACCATCAAGATCGCCCGCGGCGATTCGACTCCATGCCCTGGCTTGAACCAAGTCCGGCGCCATCACCTGGTAGAACGGAACACCGAGGGCATCCAGGTCGTCAAGAACCTCGGCGGCCTCCGTGGCATGTCCTTGCAGAGCAAGCGCTGTCGCCAAGTATTGCCGAGCCCACAGTTCGAACTGGGGCCGAGCCAGGCGATGGTAGATAGCGACCGCTTCCCGCGCATAATGCGCCGCCGTAGCCATCCCGCCGCGGTCACCGACGGCCTTCGACAGTACGAAGGCGAAGGTGGCCTGGTCCTCGAGGCATCGGTCGGTCAATGCGGCCCTGTAGTGCTCTGTCGCAATACGCTCTGCGACATCGAATTTACCGAGCTGATTGAGCGCATCACAGCGATGAAGAAGATGGAAGCAGGGATACCACTCGGATCGGTGCTGCAAGCCGGCCTGCGCTGCTTCGCCCTTTTCCGAGGCCACAATCGCGGAGGACAACTCACCGATGCAGGTAAGACCGTGAGCCGCCGTCATGCTCGCCCAGATCAGAGCCTCTCCCGTGGCGTGTTCGAGTTGCGGCAGCGCACGGTCAAGCGCTGCACGCGGTCCAGACGTGGCGAACGCGATGGTGGCGAGCCTGGACTCGACGTCCTGCCGATGAGTCTCGTTGTGCAGCCGCGCGAGAGCCGCAGTGGCGATTTCCTCTGCTTCACGCATCTTCCCGAGGTGGAATGCGGTGGTCTCGATCCGGAGCAGCGCCACCTCGGCGTATCGGTCATCGTCGAGGTCGCTCGAAGCGAGTCGAGTGAGCAAGGTGTTGGCACGTTCAGTGTGGCCTTGCACAATAGCTAGTTGCGCAATGAGCAGATGTGCGTCGTACCCTGCACCGGCCTGAGCAGCGGCTGTGGCAAGTCGTTCGGCAAGCGGAAAGTCGTAGCGCCACCTCGCGATTCGAGCCGCCGTAAGCAATAACTCGGGACCGGCACCGCCAGCGGTGAGCCGCCAAACAGCCACCCTGAGCACGTCGTCGTCGGAACATGATCCGCTGTTTTCGACACTGTCAGCGAGCTGCCGGGCGATTTCGAGAGTCCGCAGCGCCGGCGTCCGGGAACGCACGACCTCCGCATATAGCGGATGCGCGAGACGGACCGTGAGCTCGGCAGCGTCTTGAGTGCTGACCAGGAGATGGTCGCGCTCGAGTTCGGCAGCGATCAGCAGGTCACAGACCTGAGCCAAGATCTCCGGAGTAAGGTACTGCGCAAATGAGACGACCTCCAGAACTTTTCGCTGGCTGCGACTCAACGAATGTAGACGCATTTCGATCAGTTCGGTCAGCCGTTCGGACGGGGCGAGCGGACCGGTCAAACACCACAGCTCACCTTCCTTCGTCAACGCACCCGTTGCCTCTGCGCAGATGAGTAGTTCTCGCAGATAGAGCGCGTTACCCTGCGAAGCCTCGGCCAGCCGCACAGCGGTCGCTCCGTCGACGGGACCTTCGAGAACCGCACGTACGAGTTCCTCCACCGATTCAGGGGACAAACTCGGCACATCGATCCGGGTGGCGAGGCCGTCTTTCCAGAGCGTCATGACCGAGTCGGGGGTATCCGCTCCTGAAACGACGGTGAGCAATACGACCGCAGCCCGCGATGCCGCTATTTGATGTACCAGTGTCGCGGATCCGTCATCTAGGAGATGCGCGTCGTCGACGAACAGCAGCAGTGGGCGTCCGCCGGCGTTGCGCAGCAGTGTCGCGGCCGCACGGCGCAGCATCGCAGCGCGATCGGAGGTCGGGGCGAGCCCTGATTCGGCACCGTCACGTCCGACTAGAAGAGGTGCCATCGCACCGAACGGCAGTTGTGAGGCGCTACGAGTCGCAGTCGCGACAGCGACCGCAAATCCCTTCTTCTCCGCGATCTGTAGGCACTCTCGAGCAATTCGTGTCTTTCCCACGCCGGGCGCGCCCGCCAGGATCATGCCGCCCGACGTTCTAGCGTCGAGCAGTTCCCGAAAGTTGATCAGCTCTTTCGAACGGCCGATCAGCGGCCATGTCTGCTTCATTGTGCACACCTGCTTCACCACGTTGTGAGCGAACTGAGCGGTTCCGCCTGTTCGGGAACCTCGTCGGCACCAGGCCGGCCGATGGCCGTGGCCCGGCTGCCCTTAGGCCGGTCGACGGCGCACCCGATGCCGAGAACCCCACAGGCCGCTCTGCGATCGACTTAGTGGTGTCCGGGTGAGGATTGCGCACTGCATCATGTCCGCCTGCGGGTACCCGCTGCCACCCGCTGTGGCGCGAGAACGGGCCCTTGGCAAGTGGTGAGCGCCTCCGCCCACCACTATCCGCCCCGGATGAACAACAAGGCATACCAAGACCCTACCTCAGGCTCACGATCCAGTGTGTCCCAGACCACACTGCCGTGGATGACCTAATCATGCCCTGGCCAGGGGACACAAATCCGAAAATCGGATCGGATGGATCGGCCCACCCTATGGGGAGTGCTGGCGGCCGTTGCTGCGCACCGCGGGATAACCGGCGGGTTGACGGCAACGGTCCATATTGGCACCGTCACGGTCGACAATTTTCAGGCTTGAACAGTGTCTACCATGCTCTGATCGGCCGCATTTGCACCAGTGACATACTGCTCACGAAGTCTCCCCTTCATAAGCTTTCCGGTGTCCGTACGCGGCAGAGAATCAACGAAATGCACGCCACGCGGGGCCTTGAAGTGAGCGATCTTCGATTTGACGAATGTGATGATCTCGCGTTCGAGCTCGGGGCCGGGTTCAATTCCGCTGACCGTTTGCACGAACGCCTTGACCGACTCCCCCATCTCCGGATCCGGCACTCCGATCACAGCGACATCATGAACCGCGGGATGCAATGCGAGAACATTTTCGATCTCTTGCGGATAGATATTTACTCCGCCGGAGATGATGACGAACGCCGCGCGATCGGTCAGGAACAGGTAGCCGTCCTCGTCGATGTATCCGATATCGCCAAGCGTCGTCCAGTTCTCGTGGTTAGGGTGTTGGGAAGCCTTCGTCTTGACCGGGTCATTGTGATAAATGAACGGAACATCTTCGCGTTCCACGTAGACAGTGCCGGTCTCCCCCGGCGGCAGCTCTCGACCGTCCTCTTCGCAGATATGAAGTACGCCCAGTACTGACCTACCGACCGTCCCGGGTTTGGTGAGCCAGGTAGGGCTGTCGACGATGGTGAACGTATTGCCCTCGGTTGAAGAGTAGTACTCAACCAGGATGGGACCCCACCAAGCGAGCATTTTCTGTTTCACTTCTACCGGGCAAGGCGCAGCGGCGTGAATGGCAACCTTCAAGCTCGACACATCGTACCGCGTGCGCACATCGTCGCCGAGTTTCAGCATACGCACGAACATCGTCGGCACGAATTGCGCATGGGTTACCTTGTGGTTTTCGATCGCGTGCAGTGCCGATTCAGCGTCGAACCGTTTCATCACCACAACGGTTCCACCGTGTGCCTGCATTGCCGCACTCCATCGCAGAGGAGCGGCATGGTAGAGCGGTGCGGGAGTCAAATAGACTGTATCCTGGTCCACCCCGAAGTACGCACCAGTCAGCTGAACCACTGCATCCCCTACCTCACCGACTTGCCCTGACGGCAACGGAGGCCGCACTCCTTTCGGCCGCCCGGTGGTCCCCGATGAGTAGAGCATCGCAGCGCCGCGAGGTTGGTCCTCAAACGGAGTCGCCGAGGCCGATGCGATAGCAACTTCGTAAGGATCGAACCCAACTACCGCGCCGTTGTAGGAGAGCCGGAGCTTGAGATCATCAGCTCCCACCACAATTTCGGTCGCGATCTCTCCCTTTCCGGCCGACACGATCAGTGCTGATGCACCGGAGTCTCGGACGATGTACGCCGCTTCCTCCGCGGACAAGTTGTGGTTGATCGAGGTGAGATACAGTCCCGACCGGTGCGCGGCCCAGTAGACCTCGAACACTCGAAGGCTGTTCTCGCTGAGCAATGCGACGACATCGCCGCGACGGAGGCCGGCGTCGTACAAGACGTGAGCAAGGCGGATCGATCGCTCTTCGAGCTCGCGAT
Organism: Nocardia sp. NPDC004123; assembly: GCF_053603795.1. NCBI lineage: Bacteria > Bacillati > Actinomycetota > Actinomycetes > Mycobacteriales > Nocardiaceae > Nocardia > Nocardia sp. NPDC004123. The sequence continues at coordinate 217,879 of NZ_JBSGGG010000003.1, read as the reverse complement.
AGGTGATCGACTCACCGGTTTCGGCAACCATCGCCGCGATCTTGTCCGGTGTGGTCGCCGCGTACGTTCCTGGGTACATCAGATCCTCTCGATATCGTCGCGCCGTCACGGGCGCCACGCAGTGGACCGTCGGACGCGAAGGCACCTCTCGTATTGAAAAGGTTCGTCCTCGAGCCAACCCCAGTCGCCCGTACGGCACTACGCAATTCCCGTGAGACCACTACCGAGGGCTGTCCTGCTCGGGTTACGAGCCTCCATGCTGGTCCAACCCCATCGGCGGTGCCTGTTCCAGCGGTGTTCGCCAAGAACACAAGCGGCCACAGGAACCTGTAATTCACCGGTGGGTTGCGCTTTGGTTGAGCAACTTCGGTAAGGAGATAGAACGTGTCCGACGTCAAAGGCAAGCGAATCCTGGTAACAGGAACCGCTTCTGGTATCGGCCAGGCCGTGGCCCGATTGCTCGGTGAAGGCGGGGCAACTGTATTTAGTCTGGATCGGAACGAGCCCAGCGTTCCGGTAGAAAAGCACATCGCCGTGGATCTCGCTGATCCGGACTCGATCGATTCCGCCGTCGCACAACTCGACGGCGAATGGGACGCTGTGATCAGCGTCGCCGGAATCCCTGGAACTGCTCCGGCGGACCTCGTTCTCAAGGTCAATTTCCTTGCTGTGCGTCATCTCACCGAGGCGCTTGCCGACGCGATCAAACCAGGTGGCAGCGTAGTAGTTGTTTCATCTACAGCCGGGGCGGGGTGGCCTGCACGCCTGCCTGTGATCAACGAACTACTCGCGACAAAAACGTTCGACGAGGGGGCCAAGTGGTTCGCAGAGAATCCGCAGGATGGCAATGCCTATCTTTTCTCCAAGGAAGCGGCGACCGTATACGTCCTCAGCAATGGGCTTCGTTTCGCAAAGATGGGCCTTCGTATCAATGCGATCACGCCCGGCCCGGTAGAGACGCCAATTCTCAAAGACTTCGAAGAGCATATGGGCAAAGACAACTTGGACGGGGTGAGGCACCTCATCGGCCGGCACGCCACGGCTGAAGATATCGCCGCGCCAGTCGTGTTTCTCGCTTCGAACGAGGCTAGCTGGATCAACGGTCATGCTCTCGACGTCGATGGCGGCCTGATGGGAGCGCTCTCCACCGGCGTGATCTCGCTCGGCTGAGACCCCGGTACCGCCGAACGCATCCGACTGGCAGGAGAAATCACCATGAGCATCGAAGCACACAAGAAACTGATCGTCGAATTCATGAAAGCCTTCGCCGATACCGACTACTCCACGATGACATCGCTGATGACCGACGATGGCACTTGGACAGTTCCCGGGCAGCTCCCGATATCGGGTCCGCATCCGAAGGATGAAATGGTCATGCTGCTCGAACAGATGAAGGAACAATTTGCAAGCCCGGTTGAATGGGTCGCCACGGGAATGATTGCCGAAGGCGACGCCGTCGCCGTCGAATGCTATTCCTCGCTCGATACGACCCGCGGGCAGGAGTATCGGAACCGATACCACCTGATCTTCCGCTTCCGTGATGGGAAGATATCGGAGCTCATCGAATACTGCGACACCAAGCACGTTTACGACGTCTTCCTCGCACCCTCGTAACGAGAACCCGAACACAGACTTGGCCGCTCTTGGCGGTGCGGGTCGAGCCATCCCCCCGCAATGTTCATCGCTCGGATGACGTTGCGCCGCGGTGTTGTGCCAGCGCTAATCCGCTGGCACAACACCAGCGTCTTCTGCGTTGCGACAACCTCACGTCCGGCGCGTGGTCACCGGCTCATCCGGTAGTCCATAACGCCGATCTCCGTAGCGCGGTACGGATGACTCCGTAGTGTCTCGAACCCGATACTTCAATTAGTCATGCCGTGAAAGCTTTCTTTGCGGCATTCCAGAAAAGCTCAACTCTTCTTTACGGAGGCTATCTTGCCCCTCGACCACGCTGTAGTTCTCGGTGGAAGCATCGCCGGTCTGCTCGCTGCTGCAGCTCTGAGCGATTCGTTCGCTGTGATCACGATCGTTGAGCGCGATGAGCTGGAGGACACCCCTGCCCTCCGACGTGGGGTACCACAGGGCACCCAGGTCCACCAGCTGATGTCACTCGGGCTTGACCGCATCGAGCAGCTGCTTCCGGACTTCGCTCAGGATCTGCTCGACAACGGTTGCGAACAGTACGACGCCGCGAGCATGCTGCCGTTCTGGACGCCGGAGGGCTGGGGGGCCCGGGCGGTAGGCGGGATCGGCGTCATCGGGTTTCTCAGGCCGACTTTCGAATGGCTTCTGCGCAGGCGCGTTTTCGCGCTGAGCAATGTGCGGGTGGTCAAAGGCGTTGCCACTTCACTGATTTCGACCGACGACAGGACACGAGTGACTGGCGTCAAAGTCAGAGGCGCCGAGATCGATGAGATCTCTGCCGATCTGGTCGTCGACGCGACAGGTCGCGGTTCCAAGTCCGGAAATTGGCTCGAAGACCTCGGCTACGACCGGCCGGAGGAGCAACATATCCGCCCGTTCATGGGCTACGCGACGATGGTTGTGCGTTTCCCCGACGGCGTCCTGCCCGACGGCATGCGTGGACTCGGCGCCCCTCCGCACCCGGGAAATACGAAGGGCGGTAGCTTCCAGCCCTGCGGCGATGGCAACCACGTCGTCGCCGCGTGCGGGATGGCGCGAGACTACCCGCCCGGCGAATTGGATGCCCTGCTCGACTTCCTCGACCAGGCCCCCAGCCCACTTCTCGGAGCTTTCGCCCGCAAGGCCGAAGTGGTGACGCCCCCCACTACGTACCAGATGATCGGCAGCCAGCGACGATTGTGGGAGCAGCTCGATCGCCGACCCGAGGGCTTTGTCGTAGTCGGTGACGCGGTGACATCCTTCAACCCGCTGTATGGCCAGGGCATGACGATGGCCGCCCTGGCTGCGACGATCCTGAAGGATGTTGTGGCCGAGTCGGGGGGCGAGATCGCCGGGATTGCCGAGAAGGTTTCGCGCGACCTCGCGCCCTGGTCGGATATTGCATTCGGTATGGCGGCCGGCCAGGACTCTTTCTACGCCGGCACTGAATTCGTCAACTTCGAGCCGCCGTGTGAGGACACCCGTCAGGCTCAATCATTGATCTTGCAAGTGGCCACCGCAGATACCGAGGTGATGCTCGCCCTCCGCCGTGCCGCCTATTACATGGATCCGACGGTCCTCCAAACCGAGTCTGTCCAGAGCAAGATCAAAGAGTGGTCCAATTCCGGCCGCACCCCCAGCGCGGCCGCTACCGACCCGAACCATATCCCGGACATCGTGCCGTTCGACGTGGAATGAGTGGTTCCCCAAATGACATCCCTACTACAGCTCCGCATCAACAAGGTCATTCACGAAACCGACGCTGTCGCTTCGATCTTGTTCGAGAGTCCGGATGGACAACCGCTGCCCCAATGGAGCCCGGGCGCCCATATCGAGATCATCCTCCCCTCGGGGAAGGCGCGGCAGTACTCGCTTTGCGGTGATCCGAACGACCGCTCGGTTTATGAGATTGCCGTCCTTCGCGAGGATGAAGGCCGAGGCGGCTCGGTGGAACTGCACCGTCTGGCCCAGGTCGGCGAGGTGCTCGGCGTGCGTGAGCCGCGGAACAACTTCCAGCAAGTGTCGGCCGACCATTACCTGTTCTTGGCAGGGGGAATTGGAATTACGCCAATCCTTCCGATGATCGCCGAGGCAAACGCGGCGGGCGCGAATTGGCGCCTTGTGTACGGCGGGCGCTCCCGTACCAGCATGGCCTTTCTGGACCGTCTTTCCCTCTACGATGCCGGTCGCGTTGACGTGGTCCCTCAAGATGAGAAGGGTTTTCCTGCGCTCGGCGAGGAGCTCGAGGGGTTGCATCCGCGCGGGCATGTGTACTGCTGTGGTCCGACCGGAATGATAAATGCCGTCACAGACCTGCATGTGACAAGTGGGCGAAGCACCGTGCTCCATGTCGAGCGGTTCGCTGCCGATCCGGACGCGGTCGTCGCAAAGGAAGGCGCCGCGTTCGAGGTCCAGCTGGCTCGTACCGGCGCAGCCGTCCCCGTCGGGCCGAGCGAGACAATTCTCGACGCTATCCGACCGGTTCTCACCAACGTGCCGTTCTCCTGTGGGGAGGGATATTGCGGCTCATGCGAGACGACGGTGCTGGCCGGCGAACCGGATCATCGCGACACATATCTGACCGATGACGAGAAAGAATCCAACGACACGATGATGATCTGCGTAAGCCGGTCGAACAGCACCCTGTTGAAGCTCGATCTATGACGATGAACGATAAGCCGTGGTTCGAGCAGTGGATTACCGAGCATCTTCCGGGCCTTACCCCTCCGGTGTCGATGGTCCGAATCGGTGCGGGGCAGTCGAACATCACTTACTTGGTCACCGATGCCTTGGGCCGGCGATGCGTGCTCCGGAGGCCCCCGGCAAATCGGCACGACTCCGCAGCACACGACGTACTTCGCGAGGCGCGGGTGCTCCGAGCCCTCGACGCCACCGAGGTGCCGGTGCCGAAGGTGCTCGGGTCCGCGGAGGCCACGAACGTCGAGGGCGGGAGCTTCCCGTTCTACGTCATGACAGCCATGCCGGGACGTGTGCTCGAGACGGTGGGCGACGCAGCGACCTTGACGGTGTCAGAACGCGGCGAACTCAGTACGCAGATGATTCGCGTGCTCGCAGCGATCCACCTGGTCGATGTCGAGGCCGCCGGACTGCAGGATCTCGGCCGTCGCGGCGACTTCATATCGCGGCAGCTCAAGCGAGGTCAGCGCAACTGGGACTACTGGGGCCGCACGTCCGACCACGACCACTCGTGGGAGGCGGTCCTGGCCCGCCTGCAGACCGGGATCCCGACTCAGGCAAGAACCGTACTGACCCACGGTGACCTGCGCCTTGCCAACGTGTTGATCGACGAAGGCACGGTAACAGCAGTTCTTGACTGGGAGCTGTGCACTCTTGGCGACCCACTGGCCGACCTGGCGTGGTTGCTCGACGACTGGCGCGCCGCCGACGAGCCCAGCATCGCCATCCCCAGCCCGACGCAGGCCGGAGGATTCGCCGACCGCGAAGCATTGATCCAGGAGTACGCCCGACTGACCGGATTCGACGTGTCGGGGATGGACTACTACCGCGCGTTCACGCACTGGAAGGCGGCGACGCTGCTGCAGGGCGTACTGACCCGACGCAGAGAAGGCGTTATGGGCGAGCACGGTTCCGTCGACTTGAACGTACTCGACAGCACAATCGGATTCCTCCTCGCCGAGGCCGATGAACTGCTTGAAACGGCCACCGAGCGAGACGGCGGGCCGCTGTCAAACCACCAATCGAACAGGAGCTAGAGCACAAATGAGCAGCCCGATCGATCCACAGCACGACTACCTGCATCCGATCACCGACCACCCCGACCACAATGAGAGCGCCTACTACAATTTCGGCGTCGTCGGCGGCATTACCGGATGGGTACGCATCGGCAACCGCATCAATGACGGATTCGCCGAGGTCACTGTCTGTCTTTATACCCCTGACCAGCGTATTGCCTTCTGGTGGAAGCGGGCAGAGATTGCCGACCCGGGCGTACACAATGCGGGCGGTCTGCGGTTCGAGGTTCTGGAACCGTTCCGCTCGCACCGGGTTACATACGCCGGTCCCGTCGCATTGTTCGACGACTTCCATGTCCTGGAGAATCCTAAGGAAGCCTTCGCGCAATCGCCTCGCGCGGACTGCGAAATCGACCTGCAGTTCACCGCGGCGTCGCCCGTCTGGGGCGGCCCGGAAGGAAGCCACAACTCGAAGGCGTTCGATGGCTTCGCCGGCAACCACTTCGAGCAGCATATGACGGTCACCGGAACTGTGCGTATCGGAGACGAGGAGTTCCCACTCGTCGACGGGCTCAGCGTGCGGGATCATTCCTGGGGACCGCGCAAGTGGCAGCAGGTGCACTGGTACCGCTGGCTGACCGCAAGCCTCACCCCGAATCTAGGATTCGCGTGCACGATCATCGGCGAGCTTGACGGCAACTACGCCACCCAGGGCTATCTCCATCGCGGACCAGATAAGCCACTGCTGGAAATCGTCGACGCCACCGTGCAAACCAACTATGACGAGGATTGGTACCCAACCGAGGCATTCTGGGTCCTGACGACTGAGGATGGTGTCAAACACCGGCTCGACGCCGAGGTCAGGCTCCCGCTGCCGCTGCGCCACGTTCGCGACGGAGAAACGACCCGAATCATCGAGGGCGCGACCGTGTATTCGTTGGATGACACCCGAGGACCCGGTCTCACCGAATACCTCGACCTAGTTGTCGACGGCAATTTCTGCGGTGCCCGGTTCGCATGACAGCTCCCATTGATGTCATGAATGAATCGACACCCCGTCACAGTATTTCGGATACGGTCGGGCAACTACTCGAGCATCTTTCAAAGGGCGCTCTCGAGCAAGCCCTCGCATTGGCTGACGACAATGTGGTCATGTCGATCCCATTTCAACCCCCGGGATACGTAACCCGAATCGAAGGCAAATCGGAACTTCGGGCGTTCCTCGCTCGCGTTCTCGACCTCTTCTCGCCGTTCGAGCTCCATCTGACCGAGACATTCCTTTCCGACACGGATGAGAGCGTGGTAGCTCACTACTACAGTGACGCGACGGTAGCGCGCACCGGTAAGCCATACGAAAACACCTACTTGGCAATTTTCCGGTTCGCCGACGGTCTACTTACCGAATGGACAGAATTTGCGAACCCTCTCGTGGTCCTCAAGTCATTCGAAGTGACGGATGTCGAGCCGTCCTGAAGTGAAAGTCCTGGACAACTCGTCTGGCGCGCTGGATAAGTCCCTCAGCTCGAGCCTACTTGCGAGGCCGCATCTACTACTAGCAAAGGAGACATCTTGCGAGATGCAGTAATCGTTGACGCGGTACGTACCCCCCTCGGAAAACGCCAAGGCGTACTCTCCGGTGTGCACCCGGCCGATTTGTCGGCGCAGCTCCTCAAAACTCTTGCGGAACGTAACTCGCTGGATCCTGCAGTTGTTGACGATGTCATCTGGGGTTGCGTATCTCAAGTTGGTGAGCAGGCCGGAAACATCGGTCGGTTCGCGGTACTGGGTGCGGGCTGGCCGGAGGAAGTGCCGGCCGTGACCGTCGATCGACAGTGCGGCTCGTCGCAACAGGCGGTCCATTTTGCAGCCGCTGGTGTGATATCCGGTCAATACGACGTTGCCGTTGCTGGCGGCGTGGAGTCCATGACCCGCGTTCCGATGGGTGTGGCGAGGCTCAACGGCCCGGGCAAGGCCTACGGCGAGCGTGCGGTTGCCCGATACAACGGAGTCGCCTTCAATCAGGGCGTCAGTGCGGAACTCATCGCAAGCAGGTGGAGTCTGAGCCGAACTCAACTGGATGAGCACGCGCTGCGATCACACGAGAATGCCGCCCGAGCAATCGATGAGGGTCGATTCAAGGGACAGATCGTTCCTGTCGAGGTACCTGCTGACGGTGGCGGCTCCCATCTCGTCGAAGTCGACGAAGGCGTTCGCCGCGGTGGAACTGTCGAGAAGATGGGCAAGTTGAAGCCGGCGTTCGACGAGAACGGAGTCATCACGGCAGGCAACTCGTCACAGATCTCGGACGGCTCCGCAGCGCTCCTCATCACCACTTCGGAGAAGGCTCGTCAAATGGGCTGGCGTCCTCTGGCTCGGCTGCACGCATTCGCGCTGGCAGGTGTCGACCCGCTCACAATGCTCACGGGCCCGATCCCGGCGACACATAAGGCATTGACCAAGGCAGGGCTGAGAATCGACGACATCGATGCGTTCGAGGTCAATGAGGCATTCGCCAGTGTCTCTCTTGCCTGGCTGGCGGAGACCGGTGCCGATGAGGCCAAGCTGAACCCGCTCGGTGGCGCCATCGCGCTTGGCCATCCCTTGGGCGGCTCCGGCGCGCGGCTCATGACGACGCTGGTTCACCACCTCCGTGACAACGGCCTGAAGTACGGGCTGCAAACAATGTGCGAGGGGGGCGGCACCGCCAACGCAACCATCGTGGAAGCACTGTAGACCTGAAAACGCTATCGGTCCCTTACCGAAAACAGCTCTGGCAAAGCGGTATAGGACCGAGCGATGAGTCCGTTCGGGTTCCGGTCTTTGTGGAAGCAAAAGGGCGCGTGATTGATTCGATATGGGCCCTATGCAGGACCCGCGCCGCGCACAAATCGAGGAGAGCAACATGAGGGATGCCGTCATTGTCGACGCTGTTCGAACACCCGTCGGCAAGCGAAACGGCGCGTTGTCCGGAATCCATCCAGGAGATCTGTCGGCACACGTGCTCACCGCACTGATCGAGCGCAACTCGATCGAACCCCACGAGATCGACGACGTCGTCTGGGGATGTGTCGGCCAGGTAGGCGACCAGTCCGGCAACATGGGACGGGTCGCAGTCCTCGCGGCCGGTTGGCCCGATTCGGTACCTGGCACCACCGTCGACCGGAGATGCGGTTCGAGTCAGCAATCTGTTCATTTCGCCGCAGCAGGCGTCATCGCCGGACACTACGACTTCGTCGTCGCAGGTGGTGTGGAGTCGATGAGCAGGGTGGCGATCGGTGCCGCGGTACAGGGCGGCGAGATGTACCCCCAGAGCGTTCTGGATCGCTATCGCGTCACTGAGTTCAATCAAGGTCTCGGCGCCGAGATGGTGGCCGAACGTTGGGGATTCAGCCGCACTCAACTCGACGAGTATTCCGCGCGCTCTCATGCGAGAGCGGCCGCGGCCACCGACTCCGGCGCTTTCGACGGCCAGCTGGTCCAGCTCGATGCCTTGCGGTATGACGAGGGAATCCGCCGGGCTTCGTCGGTTGACACGTTGGCAGCCTTGAAACCGGCCTTCCGCGACGGTGGGATGATCACCGCGGGCAACTCGTCGCAGATTTCCGACGGCGCCGGCGCGCTACTGATCACCTCCAGCGACCTCGCCCGCGACCGTGGGCTGAAGCCCCTGGCGCGAGTACACACCGTCGCACTGGCCGGAAGCGATCCGGTGATCATGCTGACTGCCCCGATCGACGCAACCGCCAAGGCGGTCAAGAAGGCGGGTTTGTCCATCGACGACATCGGAACGTTCGAGATCAACGAGGCCTTCGCACCCGTTCCGCTGGCATGGCAGGCGGAAACCGGCGTCGGCGACGATCGCCTCAATCCACTGGGTGGAGCCATCGCAGTGGGACATCCGCTCGGCGGATCCGGTGCGGTGCTCATGACCCGGCTTCTGCACCGGATGGTCGACGAGGGCATCCAGTACGGCCTGCAAAGCGTATGCGAGGCAGACGGTCTCGCCAACGCGACGATTCTGGAGCTGTTGTGACGATGCGGCGCACGGTATTCGAAGCAGAGCACGACGACTTCCGCCAGATGGCACGCGACTTCCTGGCGAAAGAGGTCGTGCCCCATTATGCGGACTGGGAGTCCGCAGGCCTGGTGCCTCGCGAAGTGTTCACCAGAATTGGCGAGCTCGGGGTCCTCGGCATGTCGATTCCGGAGGAGTTCGGTGGTGCCGGGGAAACAGGCTTCCTCTACTCCGCAATATGGGCAGAAGAGACGGTGCGCGCCTACGTGAATCTGGGCGGCCTCAGCGTGCATCTGAACGTTGTTCTCCCGTACTTTCTCAAATACTGCACTGCGGAGCAGCAGCAGAGATGGTTCCCCGGCCTCGCGACAGGCCAGCTGATGACCGCGATCGCTATGACCGAGCCCGGCACGGGCTCCGATCTGGCTGGAATGGCAACCACCGCAACACGGGACGGCGACCATTACCTGCTCAACGGCGCGAAGACATTCATCACAGGCGGCGTGAACGCAGACCTTTTCGTCGTGGTCGCGAGGACCTCCAGAAGTGACAACCGCCGAGACGGTTTGACCCTACTGGTCGTCGATCGCACGATGCCCGGATTCACCCAGGGCAGAAACCTCGACAAGATCGGGTTGAAGACGCAGGACACGGCAGAGTTGTTCTTCGAGGACGTCTTGGTCCCGGCTACCAATGTCCTTGGAGAAGAAGGTAAGGCGTTCAGTTACCTGACCAGCAATCTGGCGCAGGAACGACTCGGTATCGCGGTCGGTGCACAAGCCTCCGCCGAGGCCGCGTTGACAACCACGCTCGAATACGTCAAGGGCCGGCGTGTGTTCGGATCTACCTTGTCCACCTTCCAGAACACGAAGTTCGAGCTTGCAGCCTGCGCGGTAGACATCGAGGGCGGTCGGGCGCTGGTCGACCGGGCGCTTGCCGCTCACGAAACCGGCGAGTTGTCGGGTGCCGAGGCCGCGAAGGTAAAGGTCTTTTGCACCGAGTTGCAGGCCCGGGTCGTCGACCGATGCCTCCAACTGCACGGGGGGTACGGCTATATGCGGGAGTACCCGATCGCCCGCCTGTACGCGGATGCGCGAGTGACCCGAATTTACGGCGGCACCACCGAGGTGCTGAAGACAATCATTGCCAAATCACTCGATCTCTGAGAGTTCGAGGAGAGGATCAGCACATGCGTTTGGAAGACCTATCCATTGCAATCACGGGAGCCGCTTCCGGCCTGGGTCTTGCGACTGCGCGCAGGCTCGTGAAGGGTGGCGCCAAAGTCACGATCGTCGACCTACCGACCTCGAAGGGTGCCGAGGTCGCCGCTGAGCTCGGGGAAGCGGCCCGATTCGTCCCGGCGGACGTCACCGACCCCGAACAATTCGACGCTGCGCTGGACGCTGCTGACGACCGCGGCGGCCTACGCGGATTGGTGCATTGCGCGGGTGCCGGGCGCCGGATGCGAGTAGTCGACTCGAGCGGCAATCCAGGCTCGCTTGAAGATTTTGAATGGGTGATCAGGCTGAACCTGCTCGGTTCGTTCAATGCTCTTCGCCTCGGTGCGGCCCGGATGGCTCGCCAGGACGAGATCGACGGGGAAAGAGGCGCGATTGTGCTGACGGCCTCTGTTGCAGCATTCGAGGGACAGATTGGCCAGATCAATTACTCCGCTTCGAAGGCTGGGGTCGTCGGAATGGTCTTGCCCGCCGCGCGCGACCTCGCAAGCCGGGGTGTTCGGGTGTGCGCTATCGCTCCGGGCATCATCGACACCCCGCTCCTCGCTCGGCTTGGCGACGATGTGCGGGCGGCGCTCGAGAAGAGCGTTCCGAATCCGGCCCGACTTGGTCGGACCGACGAATTCGCACAGTTGGCGTGCCAGATCCTCGAGAATGGATACCTCAACGGTGAAACAATCCGCCTCGATGGGGCGCTGCGGATGGCGCCGCGCTGACCTCACCGTCGGCCGGGTTACCATACCAGCCAGTTGACAAACCCGCCCGGGCAGCGCATTTCGGTCAATTAGAGTCACGCTGTGGACCTCCACCAGATTGAGTACTTCCTCGCAGTCGTCGATCACAACGGCGTCAACGCGGCCGCGAGCGCACTCGACCTGCCCCAGCCGACGATCTCGGGATCTATTCGAGCGCTCGAACGCGACTTGGATGTGCTGCTGTTCCACCGGATCGGCCGTGGGATGGTCCTCACATCAGCCGGCCATAGCCTGGTGGGGCCAGCTCGCCGCATCCTCCGGGATGTGGTGACTGCGGAGGGATCTCTCGTCGATGCGGCCGGGCGGCAACGCGGGCGGCTGGACATCGCCACGATGCCGGCGCTTGCGGTCGACCCGGTCGCGCGGCTGGTAGGGGCTTTCCGACGTGAGTATCCAGCGGTCGCGGTGCGAATCACCAACTTGCGTCATGAGGCTGAGAGTTCAGCACTCATCCGCGACGGGCACAGCGAGATCGTGGTGTCGCTTCTTCCCATTCCCGATAGCGATGGTTTGGTGGTGCGTGAGCTAGGCGAGCAGGAATTCTGGCTTGTACTGCCGCCTGGCTCCGACCTGCCACCCGCCGATCCGTTGCCGCTGTCCGCATTGCCGGACGTGCCGCACGTGATCGTGCCCAAGAGCAGTTCCCAAGCCGTCGGCGAGATCGAGGATGCGATTGCTGCGGCTGGGCGCAGCATCATCCCGTCGGTCGTGATCGACCACCGCGAAGCCAGACTGCCACTTGTCATGGCAGGAGCGGGGGCTACTTTCCTCCCCAGGTCGATGGCCGAAGCAGCCAGCGCCCGCGGTGCAACCGTTCGGGCGGTGCAGCCGAAGATCAGTCGCCCGTTCGGTTTGATATTCCATGATAAGGCCCTCTCTCCGGCCGGCCGTGCATTCTTGCGACTCCTCGACATCGACTGAGCCGGGTCTATTCGGGACCACGATCGCTCGAAAGGCCCTGGGCGACTTGCATGAATGCATCGGCAGCCGGGGAAAGGGGACCGCGACGAAATGCGATTCCGACCGGTCGATGGACTTTCGGCGTGGTGGACCGCACCACGACGTCATGCAACTCCGTTTCGGCGATCGGCCGGGGCAAGAACGTAGCGCCGGCGCCTTGCCCAACGAGCTCCCAGATTGCATCTCGATGAACGCATTCGACAGCAACGAACGCGACCCCCTTGCCGAGTATCGCCTCAATTGCCGCGTTCGGCCCATCGCTTCCTGACTCGATCACGAGCGGTATCTCTGAGACCGCCTCGATGGGCACGGGGTCCGGTAGCTCGACGGCGATGGCAGGCGGGAGCACGAGACAAAGCTCCTGCTCCCACATCTGGCGAACCTCCAACCCCTCACTTGACAGGGGAAGATCGGCAAGTCCGATCTCCGCTATACCCCTACGGAGGTGGTCGACCAGGCCGGTGGGGCTGGTCGGATCGAGCACGGTGACCCTGATCGCGGGATGATTCTCGCGCAGGCCTTTGATCAGCTCGGGCAACGGATCAACGGCAAGTGTCGATTGAGCCGTCACGACCAATCGCCCCGTTATTCCATCGCGTACCGAATGGACTTTCTGCCGAGCGATGTCAATGTCTTTGAGGATCGTCCGCGCCGGTTCGAGGAACGCTCGCCCATCGGCTGTCAGGACCAGTTTCCCGCCCGACCGATCGAACAGCTGCACACCTAACTGACGCTCCAGAGTTCGGATGGCTTGCGACAACGACGGCTGAGCCAGGTAGAGCGCATGTGCTGCCTTCGTGATACCTCCGTGGTCCACCACAGCGACAAAGTATTCGACCAAACGAAGGTTCACGATTTCGGAGCCTAGTCCATCCCTTTATCTACCAGGTGTCATAGGCGCTGACGTTCGATTCGTACGCCACTAGGTCTTGGTCAGACGGTGAGGCCCGATGGTGCACTGGTTGCAAGCCCAGGCTAGGAACGACGAAGGAGTTGTGCAGCAGTGGAGTCGACGATCGCGACCGACGAGGTACTCGTCCGACGCGAGGGACGCATCCTGGTGATCACCCTCAACCGACCATCAGCGAAGAATGCCGTAACCCGAGCCATGGCAACAGGTGTCGCCGCCGCCCTGGATGAGCTCGACGGCAACGACGAGTTGTCGGTCGGTGTCATCGCCGGTGCGGGAGGCACATTCTGTGCAGGCATGGATCTCAAAGGATTCTTGCGTGGAGAGCGTCCGACCATCGAAGGGCGCGGATTCGCGGGATTGACCGAGGCGCCGCCCGCCAAACCGCTGATCGCAGCCGTCGAGGGGTATGCACTGGCCGGTGGATGCGAGGTGGTGCTTGCCTGCGATCTGATTATCGCCTCGACCACCGCCCGGTTCGGCATTCCCGAGGTAAAACGAGGCCTGGTCGCCGCCGCCGGCGGATTGCTGCGCCTTCCGCACCGCGTCCCACGGCAGCTCGCGATGGAACTTGCCTTGACGGGTGACATGCTCAGCGCAGAGCGGGCGTACCAGGCCGGATTGGTGAACCACCTGGCGGACCAGGGCAATGCATTGCCGATGGCGCTCGAGTTCGCCACCAGAATCGCCGATAACGGACCGTTGGCGGTAGTCGCCAGTAAGCGAGTCATCGTCGAGCATGAGCAGTGGCCCGAGCAGGAACGGTGGACACGACAGCGGGAGATCATCAACCCGGTGTTCGCGTCCGAGGATGCTCAAGAGGGTCCGCGCGCGTTCGCCGAGAAGCGTCGCCCGAACTGGCAGGGACGATGAACGACACCGGGTCGCAATCCGGGCCTCTCTCCGGAATCCGCGTGATCGAACTGGGCGGGATCGGCCCCGGCCCCTTTGCCGCGATGGTTCTCGCCGACCTCGGCGCCCACGTTGTCCGGATCCACCGCACATTCGAGTCGGCCGCCGCCAACCCGGTCCTCGACCGTGGCCGACAGTCGCTGGCCGTGGACCTCAAGGATCCGCGTGGTGTCGAGATCGTCCGCCAATTGATCGACACGGCTGACGTTTTGCTCGAAGGCTTCCGACCTGGTGTGGCAGAGCGGCTCGGGTTCGCTCCCGCGGCCCTGATCGAGCGAAATCCCCGTCTTGTGGTCGGCCGGATGACGGGTTTCGGCCAGGACGGTCCACTCGCGGATCGGGCCGGACACGACATCAACTACATCGCTCTGTCTGGTGCACTCGCGTCGATCGGACGCCCTGGACAGCCACCGACTCCCCCGCTCAACCTGGTGGGCGACTTCGGTGGCGGTGGGATGCTGCTGGCCCTCGGTGTGCTCGCCGCCGTGATTCATGCTCGGTCCTCTGGATCCGGGCAGGTGGTGGACGCATCCATGGTCGAAGGCTCAGGGCTGCTGATGTCGATGATGTACGGAATGCTGGCGCGCGGCTCATGGACGATGGAGCGCGGAGAAAACCTCTTCGACGGTGCTGCGCCCTTCTACGACGTCTACGAATGCGGCGATGGCGAATACGTTGCCGTTGGAGCACTCGAAATGCCGTTCTTCGTCAATCTCGTCGACGTTCTGGGTCTTTCCAACACGGTCGACACCGGCCGGCAACGGGACCGCAGCACTTGGTCATCCCTGCGTAAGCAGTTGACCGAGGCATTCAAGAGCCGCACCCGTGACGAGTGGCTTCAGCGATTCGATGGCGTCGATGCCTGTGTCACCCCTGTGCTGACCATGGCCGAAGTGTCCAACCACCCGCACAACGCCCACCGGCAGAGCTTCTTTACGGACTCGGATGGTGCGCTGCACCCGGCGCCCGCGCCCCGGTTCGAATTGACCCCGTGCGCTCTGCCGGCGGCTTCACCCGTGCCTGGGCAGGACACTCGGGCGGTCCTTACCGGTCTGGGTCAATCGCAGGCTGATATCGACCACCTGCTGGCTGAAGGGGTCGTGCGATGAGCCACCCATTCTCACAGAACGGAGCAAACTAGTGGATGAGGAAGCCTTCCGAGTTGTCCTCGACACCGTGCGGACGTTCGTCCGCAAAGAGGTCGTACCGGCTGAGGAGCTCATCGAGGAAGCCGATGCAATTCCCGAACCTATCCGTTCGAAGGCCGCGGAGATGGGCTTGTTCGGCTACGCGCTGCCTGAGGAGTACGGCGGACTCGGCTGCACGATGATCGAGGAAGTCGAACTCGCGATGGAGCTCGGCTACACCTCACCAGCGTTCCGATCGTTGTTCGGGACCAACAACGGCATCGCCGGGCAGGTACTCGTCAACTTCGGCACCGAAGATCAGAAACGCAAGTATCTGCCGGGTCTGGTGAGCGGCGCAAAGCTTGCTTCGTTCGCTCTGACCGAACCTGACGCGGGCTCGGATCCCAGCGGGCTGCGGACCCGCGCGGAACGGACCGAGGGCGGCTACTTGATCACCGGCCAGAAACGGTTCATCACCAACGCGCATCTTGCCGATGTGTTCATGGTTTTCGCGCGCACCGATCCGGACGCGCCACCGGCCGACGGAATATCAGTCTTCGCGGTCGACGCGGACCTGGAAGGGCTGACGGTTGGGCCGAAGGACGCCAAGATGGGGCAACGCGGAGCACAGACCGCAGAAGTGTTTTTCGATCGGGTATTTGTTCCCGACTCCGCACTGATCGGTGGTGTCGAGGGCGCCGGATTCGTAGCCGCTATGCGCTCGCTGAGCAAAGGCCGACTGCACATCGCCGCAATCTGTGTCGGATTGGCACAGCGTCTGGTCGAGGAAAGCGCCAGCCACGCTGCCAGCGCCAAGCAAGGTGGCCGGCCGATCGGTGAATTCCAGCTGGTACAGGCGATGCTGGCGGACTCGCAGACTGAGCTCTATGCCGGGCGCGCGATGGTGCGAGAAGCCGCGCGAGCCTTCGCTGACGGCAGTGATCGCCGACTGGCGCCGTCATGCGCAAAGCTCTTCTGCTCGGAAATGGTGGGAAGAGTTGCCGACCGCGCTGTCCAGATTCACGGCGGGCTGGGCTATATGCGCTCGGTCCCGGTAGAGCGGTTCTATCGCGATGCCCGGCTGTTCCGGCTTTACGAGGGAACGAGTGAAGTCCAGAAGGTGATCATCGCAAAGCACGTGTTGAAAGGGGTAGTGCGGTGAACGGTCCCGCAGTACTGATCAACCGGGACAGCCCGGTTTGGACCCTGACATTGAATCAGCCGCATCGACGAAACGCGCTCGACATCGACGACCGCCGCGAGCTTCTCGACGCACTGCGGTGGGCGGAGATCGACCCTGGCTGCCGAGCCATCGTCTTGGCAGGAGCCGGCGCCGTCTTCTGCGCCGGTGCCGATCTTCAGTCCATGACGGTCGACCCAGAGGTGGCGCGCAGCCGCATGCACCGGGTAAATGACCTTGCCCGCGCCCTGATTCTGAATACGAAGCCGCTTGTCGCAGCCGTCAATGGTGGCGCCTTCGGTCTTGGACTCGCCTTGGCCGCGGGCTGCGATTACGTTGTCGCAGCCGAGGATTCGCGCTTTGCTGCATCCTTCGGACGCGTCGGACTGACCGCAGACACCGGACTGTTCTGGAGCCTGCCCCAGCGAACAGGGCCTGCGATGGCGAAGAAAATCATCCTCTTCGCCGAAGTAGTCGGTGCGGCCGAGGCACTCCGAATCGGGCTGGTTGATGAAACGGTCCAGTCGGATGCGGTACTCGCGCAGGCTCACGAACGCGCGCGCCGACTCGCCGCGCTTTCGCCCCAGATGGTGGCGGGTACCAAGCAGATCTTCAGCCAGCCGGATCAGGACCTCGCCTCGATCCTGGCAGCCGAACTGGAGACACAATCCAAACTTCTCGGCACCGAATACTTCGCCGACCGTCGTGGAGAATTCTTCGCTCGCGCCGAGAAAAAGACACGGGCATGAACGGGCCGCTGTCCGGGCTGCGTGTCGTCGAGGTCTCGAGCTACGTCGCCACCCCACTGTGCGGCATGACCCTCGCCCAGCTGGGGGCAGAGGTTATCCGCGTCGAGCCGATCGGTGGGGCACCCGACCGCACGCGTTGGCCACTGGCTCCCAGCGGGACCAGCCTCTACTGGGCGGGCCTGAACAAAGGCAAACGAGCAATCGAAGTGGACTTGTCCACAGCCGCCGGTCGCCAGGTCGTTGTCGATCTTGCGGCCGAATGTGGTGTCGTACTCGCCAACTCCGACCGTCAACTGACCTTCGAAGATTTGCGCGCAAAACGGGCCGACATCATCCATGTGCTGCTGACCGGGCGTCGCGACGGAACTGCCGCCGTGGATTACACCGTCAATGCAGCAACCGGTTTCCCATCCGTGACCGGCCCCGAGGACAGCCCCGACCCGGTCAATCACGTGCTGCCCGCCTGGGATGTTGCGGCTGGTTTGTACCTGGCGGTCGGGCTGCTCGCCGCGGAACGGACCCGCCGACTCGAGGGTGAGGGCCAGCAGGTGCGAGTCGCGCTGGAAGACGTCGCGCTGGCCACCGCAGGCAGCCTCGGCTACCTGGCCGAGGCCCAGTTGGGCGGCGAACGCCGACCATCCGGCAATTACGTCTACGGCACCTACGGCCGGGACTTCACCACCGCAGACGGTCACCGCGTCATGGTGGTCGCGCTCACTCCGCGGCACTGGCACGAACTTGTTCGAGTGACTGGGTGCGGCGAAGTGATGACCGCACTCGCCGGCTCGCTGCACGCCGACTTCGAGTCCGAAGCCGATCGCTACCGCCATCGCCGAGTGCTCAGCGCCGTACTTGCTGAATGGTTCGAATCGAACTCCTTCGCGGACGTCGAGACGGCGCTGAACCGCACGCACGTGTTGTGGTCGCGTTACCGCAGTTTCGCCGACCTGGCTGCGGACGATGCGCTCCTACTGCGGGATAGCCCACTGATGGCCCCTGTCCTGCAGCCCGGCGTAGGCACGTACTTGGCTCCCGGCTCGCCGGTGGTCATGGGCGGAACACAGGCGCCACCGGTTGCTGCGCCATCTGTTGGTCAACACACAGCCGATGTCTTGCGCGCCGAGCTCAAGCTGTCCACGCAGGACCTCGAGAAGTTGGCCGAAATGGGTGCGATCCCTGCCGCGGCACGGACAGAGGGAGCCGCATGAGCGCGCCCGCAGGACGTGTGCGAGACGCCACGACGCTGCTGTTCGTTCCCGGCGATCGCCCGGAGCGATTTGCCAAAGCCGCCGCATCGGGTGCCGATCTCGTTGTGCTGGACCTGGAGGACGCGGTCGCGCCCGACCACAAGGGCGTCGCGCGCGGCCATGTGGCCGAATGGCTGGCCGATGGGCGCGAATGTGCGGTACGGATCAATGCACCGGGCACGGCATGGCATGTCGAGGACGTGGAAATGGTCGCTCGACACCACTGCGCCGTAATGCTGCCCAAGGCGGAGGCTACAGAGACTGTGCAGAAGGTCTCGGAACAGCTCGGCAAGTATTCGTGCCTGATTGCCTTGATCGAGACTGCTCGTGGCGTCATGGATGCGCGGGAGATCGCAACGGTGCCGACTGTCCGCCGACTGGCTTTCGGCAGCTTCGATCTTGCCGCGCAATTGGGCGTCGATCCAGCAGACCGTGAAGCTCTCGCATCCGCCAGGGCAGCGCTGGTACTCGCATCGGCAGCCATGGGCCTCGGCGGTCCAATCGACGGTGTCACCGGCGACCTCCGCAACAACGACCTCCTGACCGATGACGTGCATTACGCGCGTCGCCTGGGATTCACCGGAAAGCTGTGCGTGCATCCGAGGCAAGTCGCCACGGTCTCCGCGGCTCTACGCCCCACCGCCGAACAGATCCGTTGGGCGCAGACCATTGCGGACGCGACCTCATCAGACGGTGTCACCGCGGTGAACGGGCAAATGATCGACAAGCCAGTGCTGGACCGCGCATACCGGATCCTCCAGCAGGCAGAAGAAGGGAGCCTCCGATGGCACTGACCGACGACGAAATGACGTTCAGCAGCGACGAGCTGGAGATGATCGCTCTGGTCTCGGAGTTCGTGAACGAGCGAGTTCGCCCGCGGGTACGGGAGTTCGAGGAGAACGACATCTACCCAGCCGAATTCATCGATGAGATGAAGAAACTCGGGTTCTTCGGGCTGCTCGTGCCCGCTGAATACGGCGGTGTAGAGATCAGTACGGCCTGCTTCGCACGGGTCACAGAGGAACTCGCGCGCGGCTGGATGAGCCTGGCGGGCGTAATCGGCGGCCACTCCGTAATCACCTACCTGATCAAGACTTTCGGCACACCCGAACAGCGCGTCCGATACCTGCCCCGGATGGCTGATGGCTCGATCCGTGCCACAATGGCTCTCACCGAACCGGGTGGTGGCAGCGATCTGCAGGCCATGCGCACCCATGCCGTGGCCGATGGTGAGACGTGGTCGATTTCCGGGTCGAAGACGTGGATCTCCAACGCTGCGAACTCTGACTTGATCGGCCTGCTCTGCATCACCGATCAGACCGCCAGCCCGACGCATCGCGGCATGAGCGTGCTGCTCGTCGAGCCGGGCGAGGGCCTCACCATTTCGAAGAAGCTACCCAAACTCGGTTACCGCGGAGTCGAAGCGTGCGAGCTGCTGTTCGACGCGATGCTCGTGCCTAAGGACGCCGTGCTCGGTGGGGTGCCACACCAGGGCTGGACACAAATGATGCGCGGACTGGAAGTAGGCCGTATCCAGGTCGCCTCTCGAGCGCTCGGTGTAGGACAGGCAGCCCTCGACGCAGCCGTGAAGTACGCGCAGGAGAGGGAGTCGTTCGGCCAGCAGATCTGGAAGCACCAGTCTGTGGGAAACATGCTGGCCGACATGGCCACCAAGATGCGTGCGGCCCGCCTGCTGACTCTGAATGCCGCCCAACGGTTGGACGGCGGTGGCCGAGCCGACATGGAGGCAGGAATGGCAAAGCTCTTTGCCTCGGAGACTGCGATGCAGGTAGCTCTCGACGCGATGCGCGTGCACGGAGGCTACGGGTTCTCCAAGGAGTTCGACGTCGAACGGTACTTCCGCGACGCCCCCCTGATGATCCTCGGCGAGGGCACCAACGAGATCCAGCGCAACGTGATCGCGGCGCAGCTCATCGCTCGAAACAAGATCGAAAAGCACTGATTTACGGCCCGGCTCAGCAGCCGACTGCCAGAACGGAGTTGAAATGCCTCAGCCATTGCTGGCTGGCCGAACCGCTGTGATCACCGGCGGTGCGCAAGGTATCGGGTTCGCCATCGCAGAACTCTTCGTCGCAGAGGGCGCGCGTGTCGTGCTCGCCGACCTCAACAGCGACGACCTCGACCTTGCCGCCGAACGGCTGGGTGGGCCCGAAGTGGCCAGGGGGATCCGTTGCGATGTGACGCGCGGGTCCGACGTAGAGGCACTGCTGGCGTCAACGCTGCAGACGTTCTCCTCGGTGGACGTCATGGTCAACAATGCGGGCATCACACGCGACGCAACGATGCGCAACATGACCGAGGAACAATTCGACCAGGTGATCAACGTGCATCTGAAGGGCACGTGGAACGGAACGCGCCAGGCTGCCGCCATCATGCGGGAACGCAAACGCGGCGCAATCGTGAACCTGTCGTCGCTGTCCGGCAAGGTCGGCATGGTCGGTCAGACGAACTATTCGGCGGCCAAGGCCGGAATCGTCGGGCTGTCCAAAGCTGCCGCAAAGGAACTGGCCCACCATGGCGTGCGCGTCAACGCGATCCAGCCTGGCCTTATCCGCACGGCAATGACCGAGGCTATGCCCCAGCCGGCGTGGGACCAGAAGATGTCCGAAATCCCGATGCGCCGTGCAGGCGAGGTCGCCGAGATCGCCTCAGTCGCTTTGTTTCTCGCGTCGGACCTGTCGTCGTACATGACCGGCACCGTGCTGGAAGTCACCGGCGGAAGGTTCATGTAGTCGCGATGGAGCAATGGGAACCGCATACCGTCACTACCCTCGAGGAGTTGCAGCCCGGGCCCGTCGCCGCGCTTGCGGGCATTTTCGACAATGGTCTCCCTGCGCCGGGCCCCGGGGACTGTCTACCGCCCCTATGGCACTGGATCGCGCTGGCTCGCTGGCCGGTTTCTTCGGAGCTGGGCTCAGACGGACATCCGGCACGCGGCCAGTTCCTCCCACCAATAGAGCTGCCACGCCGGATGTTCGCGGGCGGGGAGGTCCGATTCCACACAGACCTGCAGGTTGGCGACGATGTTCGCCGGGAGTCAACCGTGCAGTCCGTAACAGAGAAGGTCGGCCGCTCAGGCCGACTTGTCGTGGTCGTCGTGATGACCCGGTTGTACCGACTCGACGGTCGTCTGGCGATCGAGGAACGACAGGATCTGATTTACCGAGAAGCCGCAGCGCCGTCTGACACAGCTGCGGCGCCCGTGGACGCCGCAACTCTCGAGCCGGTCGGCAGCCCGTTCCGACGGGCCGACATGTGGAACTGGGACTTCGCGACCGATCCGACCCTGCTCATGCGCTTCTCCGCGGCCAGCGCCAATGCCCACCGGATCCACTACGACTGGCCCTACACGACCCGTGTGGAGGGATATCCAGGTCTGGTGGTGCATGGACCACTCATAACACTCGCCCTCGCCGAAGTGCTCCGGCTGCACCACGATCCCCGCCGCGTCAGCCGGCTGCGTCACCGCAACTTGGCGCCACTGTTCTGCGGTCAGTCTGCGCGGCTGTGCGGCCGATCCGACCCAGATGGTTTCGCCCTCGACCTCATCGGGCCCGGCGGCGACACTGCGGGAGCCCACACCACCTTGACACTCGAATTCCAGAAAGGCACTTCCGATGCGTGATGCGGTGATCTGCGAACCGGTTCGAACCCCGATCGGTCGTTTCGGCGGTTCGATGCAAACGCTGAGCGCCGCCGAGCTGGGGACGATTGTGCTCAAGGGCCTGCTCGAACGCACCCTTATAGATCCCGCAGTGATCGACGACGTTGTGCTCGGCCATTGCTATCCCAGCGCCGAGGCGCCTGCAATCGGGCGCGTGGTCGCGCTGGACGCCGGACTGCCCACCACCGTGCCAGGTATGCAGGTGGATCGACGGTGCGGATCCGGCCTCCAGGCCGTCCTGCAGGCCGCAATGCAGGTTCAGGCCGGCATCAGCGACATCGTTGTAGCCGGCGGTGTCGAGAGCATGAGCAACACGATCTTCTACGCCACCGACATGCGCTGGGGTGTCAAAGGTAAGGGCGTGACATTGCACGATTCCCTCGCGCGTGGCCGTGCGACGCCGGGCGGTCGGCACTTTCCGATCCCCGGCGGCATGCTCGAAACAGCAGAGAACCTTCGGCGCGACTACGCCATCAGCCGCGAGGAACAGGACCAACTGGCACTCACCTCGCATCAGCGCGCGCTCGCTGCGCAGGCGTCTGGAATCTTCGCAGAGGAGATCATCCCGGTTCCGGTTGAAACAAAGAAGGGACGCGTCGTAGTCGAATCCGACGAGCACCCGAGGGCAGATACGTCGCTCGAGTCTCTCGCCTCGCTACGACCGGTACTGTGCAAGCAGGACCCCGGGGCTACGGTGACAGCGGGCAACTCCAGCGGCCAGAACGACGCTGCTGCGGTCTGCATCGTCACGCACCCTGACCGCGCCGCCCAGCTGGGGCTGCGACCGCTGGTCCGGCTGGTCTCATGGGGTTTGGCCGGCGTGTCACCGAAGGTCATGGGCATTGGCCCTGTGCCTGCTACGGCGGCAGCACTGGCAAAAGCAGACCTGAAACTCTCCGATATCGACCTCATCGAGCTCAACGAAGCCTTCGCGGCGCAGGTACTGGCCTGTACCAGTGAATGGGGCTTCGGTGCCCGCGACTTCGAACGGGTCAACGTGCACGGTTCGGGCATCTCACTGGGACACCCGGTCGGCGCCACCGGCACTCGCATCCTGGTGACAATGTCCCGAGAAATGGAGCGTCGCGGAGTGCGATACGGCCTGGAAACGATGTGCATCGGAGGCGGACAGGGGCTGGCAGCGATTTTCGAAAGGGTAGTCGGATGACCCGAACATTCGAGTCCCTGGATGAAGTTGTGGCCGCGCTGGGCGAAGAGCTGGGTCCAAGCGAGCCGTTGGTGATCGACCAGGATCGCATCACAGCGTTTGCCGAGACGACAGGCGACCAGCAGTGGCTCCATGTGTCCCCTGAGCGCGCCGCGAGTGGCCCGTTCGGCACCACTATCGCCCATGGTTACCTCACCCTGTCCCTGCTCCCCTACTTCGGCCAGCAGTTGTTCCGGTTGGGATTCGGAAGCGCGAGAGTCAACTACGGGCTCAACAAGGTCCGGTTTCCGGCGCCGGTACCGGTCGGATCGTTGCTTCGCGCGAGGGCAACCTTCGTGGATCTGAAGGAAGGCTCCGCTGGGACCACACTGACGACTCGATATGTCTTGGTGGTCGACGGCGCTGCAAAGCCAGCGTGTGTGGCCGAGACCCTGATCGTCCTGACGTAGGCAACGCCGGGCCTGCACAGTCCTTGTCCTCATCGCGATGAGGACAAGGACCACGACGAAGCCGGCGCATCAGGTACTTGTTAGTTCGGCGACGCGGCCGATTGGAATGCCGAAGAAGGTAGACATGAAACCCGCCCTCCTCGAACCGGCACGCAGCCCATCACCGGCCGACTACCGCGCGGCTCGCCTCCTGCGGCGCGAGCAAGCCCTCACCGCCGCCCTCACGCTCTTCTCCGAACACGACTACCACGCCGTCGCAATGACCGACATCGCGCAGCGCGCCGGCATGAGCAAACCCATCCTCTACAAACACTTCACCAACAAACTCGACCTGTACCTCGCAGTCCTGCAATCCCGCCTCGATGCCTTTGTGCCAGCCGTACGCAGGGCCGCGGGTACACCGGGCGACCGACGCACCCGCCTGCGCGCCATCATTCAGAGCTACTTCGACTTCGCCGATATCGACACCCTCGGCTACCAGCTCGTCTTCGGCTCGTCCATCCCCGCCGAACCCTCAGCGCAGCTGCGTTTGAGCAAAGCCACCGGCCGGTGCATCGACGCAGTATCACACGTGATCTCTCCGGAACCATCCATCGACGACCACCGCCTCCGCACTATCTCCTCCGCACTCGTGGGCATGATCCACTTCACCGTGACCGCCTGGATCAACGCCAACCGCCCCATCACCAAAACCGACGCCATCGACACCACCGCCGACCTCTACTGGGGCGGACTTTCTGGTATTCCCCACCGGACCACCACAACGTAGGCGAGTGCACGTTGGCGGACTGGAACGCCTGTCAGTGGGATCGAGATCGGTGGGTGGTTCAGTCGTGAAAACGGGCATCAGTTGATCGCTAATTTGAGCATCGGTTGCGGTGCCCGCAGCGAGCGTCTCGGATCAGCTCTGGGCGACGTGCGTATGAGCGAGGAGGTAGGAGCCGGTTCTCACGCGGGCCTGAGAGTGAACAGGTTCTCGGAGGTATCCACGACGGCCTCTAGACGCGCGCCGACCCGCGTAACCGGCTCAGGCTCACACCTGAACTGCCCTTCGAACGAGGGCACGCCCGGCCGCTGATCCGCAAGGTCATTACCGCCCAATCGCTTTCGCCCTCGGTGGTGTCCCCACCACGTCGATGACCTCCGCGACCGCCGGCCGACCGGATCGTCCCAAACGCGCGAAGTCCGCCCGCTGCCCGTCCGCATCACTCCAGAACGAGAAGCCCATGACAGCCAGCAGTGGCGCACAGAGAATCCCGTAGATAGCCCGTTCCCACCAGGCAATGTCCGAAACAATAGGCCCGGCAAGCAAACCGGCGGCGGCCATCCAGGCAAGCACAGCTCGGCAGCGCGCCGCAACAATGCTGCCGCCAGCGAGTGTCGCCCCTCGGACGACATCGGGATTCCTCATTTGGAGGTCCTCCTCTCAGGGGCGACATCAGCGGTAACGCACAGCTATGCCGCCACCGGATCCTCGCTGAGGAAAAGCCTGCGATGCACTCACACAGCTCGGTTAGGGTCAGCGCCACAACGAAACTGCGGGATCCAACCGCCCAATGTCCAGCGGCGCACAGACCCACTCTTGGCTCGAAGTGAATCCCCCCGGGTTTCATGCGCACCCGGTTATCTGTCTCCGACCGGTTGTTCGGTCAGAGCGGCATAGTAGTCGGCCTCGTACTCGACCGGTGGTTTGCGGCCGAGCCGGTGCATCAGCCGGGACTCGTTGAACCAGCTGACCCACTCATGGGTTAGTTGCTCGACATCAGCGAGCCGGTGCAACGGGCCTCGCCGGAACGGGGAATCATCACGGACCGCTTCGGTCTTGTAGAGCCCGATCGTGGTCTCGGCCAGCGCGTTGTCGAAGGCATCGCCAACCGACCCTATCGACGGTTTGAGCCCTGAAAGCATCAGTGTCTCACCGAATTTCACCGATGTATACTGGCTACCCGCATCCGAATGATGGATCGCATCAGTCAGCGGATGCCCTTCACGGTTCCGCAGCGCGGCGGCTTGCCGGATCGCCGATTCCACGAACGCGGTCAGCTTGCTGGTCGAGCATTCCCAGCCCAGAATCCGGCCCGCGTACGCATCGATGACGAACGCCGTGTACACGAACGTGCCCGTCGCCAGCCGCACATAGGTGAAGTCGGCCACGACCAGCAGATTCGGTGCCGGCACCCGGAACTGCCGATCCACCAGATCCGCCGCCCGCACCGCAGCCGGATCGGCCTCGGTCGTGCGAATCTTCTTGCGTCGCACCACACCTCGCCACCGGTTGGCCCGCATCAACCGTTCCACCGTGCACCGGGCCGCCTGGATGCCTTCACGCCGCAGGTGCGCCCACATCTTTTCCGCCCCGTACAGGCATTCCGGCCGACGTTTGCCGTTCTCGTCGGGCTCGTAATAGCCGGCGAGGACCTCGGTGAGGGCGATATCCCACAACGCCCGTTTCGACGGCGCACGTTTCACCCAGGCATGGAACGTCCTCGCCGAGATCTTCACCCCGCGCACGGTCAACACCCGGCACATCGCCGCGATCGGGAACCGCGCCTTGTGCTCGGCGATGAACTCACACACTAATGGTGTCGCGGGTGCTTGTCCCGCGCGAAAAAAGACGTTGCCGCAGAAAGGATTTCGATCGTCTGCTCCAACTCGGCGATCTTCCGCTTCTGCTCCCGGATGATCCTGGCCGACTCTGTCGAGGTCCCCTCGGCCTCGCCCCGATCGACCGCAGCTTGGCGGATCCATTTCCGCAGCGTTTCCGCCGTCATGCCCAGCCGAGCCGACACCGCCTTGATCGCGGCCCATTCGCTGTCGTAATCGTCACGGTGATCGACGACCAGCCGGACAGCCTTCGCCTTGGTCGCTTCGTCGTACTTCGCTGGCATCTCCTGTCCATCTTCTCAAGAAAGAGAGTGGGCATGAAACCCGGGGCGATTCAAAGATCCCACGAGACGGTGGCGGATGCAGGCCCGACCTTCAACGCCTCGCTAGGCGTTGAAGGGCCATGACTCCGGTCTCCGGAGCGCCGACCGCCGCAGTTACATCGCCGCGTCGCGCGGCGCAAAATTGGGTGACCGCTTTGCCAAAATCGCCGCGACCCCCTCACCGAGATCGGCTGAACCGGCGGTGGCACGGATAAGCGGAATGGATTGAGCATATGCTTCTGCGAGGCCCTTTTCCTGGCCGGCGTACAGCAGCTGTCGGATCTGGGTGACGGCAACAGGTGAGCACATTCGCGCTATGGACGCTGCGACAGCACGAACCTCGGGCAGGACTTCGCTCGAGCGGAATGCTTTGCTAGCCAGACCCATTCGCACTGCCTCCTCCCCGCTGAACACCCTACCGGTCAGGAGTAGGTCACATGCAGTTCCAAATCCGACCAGTCGAGGAAGAGTCCAGGCCACCCCGTATTCGGCCACCAATCCCAAGCGTGCGAACGGAAGCGCAAGTTTTGCATCCCCAGCGACATATCTCAGGTCTGCGGACAGCGCGATTGCGAGACCGATCCCCGCGGCCGGCCCGTTCACCGCCGCTAGAACGGGAATCCTCAAGGCGGACACTAGGTCTGGACCATCGCCGGGAGGTGGCACCAATGAGTCGAGACCATCTTCCGACACGGATTCCATCGCAGCCAGGTCCGCACCCGAACAGAATCCCCTGCCAGCTCCGGTAAGCACGACTACTCGCACCCGACTATCCCGATCGGCCCGATGCAGCAAGGCGGTATATCGACGAAACATAGCCGGTGTCAACGAGTTGAGCGACTCGGGTCTATTGAAGGTGATCGTCGCGATCCCCTCGGACACGTCGTATAGAACATGAGAATCGGAACCGATATCGTCGCGTTCAGCAGGTGACGGAGTCTCACCGTATGGCACACCATCACGGTCACTCACGGGGGACTATCTCTCGCGCTATGATCTCTTTCATGATCTCCGTCGTGCCTCCGTAAATCGTTTGCACACGAGTGTCGAGATACGCCCTCGCAACGGGATACTCAACCATATATCCGTAGCCGCCATGGAGCTGCAGGCACTGGTCGACGACCCGTTTCTGCAATTCCGTACTCCACCATTTTCCTTTGGCAGCGTCGACAGCTGTAAGGTCGCCCGCACGAAACGCCCGAACTTGAGCATCGAAGTACTGCTCGGCAATGTCGATCTCGGTCGCCAATTCTGCTAGCAGAAATCGACTGTGTTGAAAGTCGGCAATCCGACTGCCGAATGCGCGACGCTCGAGCACGTAGCGCCGCGTATCTTCGAACACAGTGCGTGCGACCGCAACAGCCATGGCTGTCGTCGCCATCCTCTCACGAGGGAGGTGCTTGAACAGCGCACGGAGACCAAGACCCTCGGGGCCCAGAAGATTCTGCCCGGGAATACGAACGTCTTCGAAGAACAGCTCCGCCGTGTCCTGCGCGTGAAGCCCGATCTTCTCCATTTTCCGGCCTCGGATGAACCCTGCCATCCCGTCTTCGACAACCAACAGACTGATCCGGCCATCGGCGACGCTTCCGGTATGCGCCGCGACGATTACCAGATCAGCAGACGTGCCGCTACTGATGAAGGTCTTCTGGCCATTGAGGATCCAATCGTCTCCATCGCGAACTGCTGTCGACTTCATTCCGCGCAAGTCGCTCCCGGCATCAGGCTCGGTCATCGCCAACGCACCGATCAGCTCACCGGCGGCGATCCCAGGAAGCCAACGCTGTTTCTGATCGCGGTTCGCGAGGTCGAGGAGATACGGGAGCACGAGGTCGTCCTGCAAGGAGAGGGTCATATTCATCGCGGTCGCACCCACTCGAGTCACCTCCTCGTTCACGATGACTCGGAAGCGATAGTCGTCGACACCCGCCCCACCGAACTCCTCAGGGATCTCCAATCCGTAGATGCCATAGTTGGCTGCGGCTCGCATCACCGATCTATCGATCAGGCGCTCCGCTTCCCACCGCGGATAGTTGGGAACAACCTCACTCTCCACGAATGATCGCACGGTTGTTCGATATTGCTCATGATCATCGTCAAACAGGTGCCGATGCATCGGAAACCACCATTCGATTATCGAGTCCCGGGACATAGCCACCCGTGGGCGAAAGCACTGGATATGACTCGCCCATTACTACGCTAACGGGCAATGGGCATAGGTCAGATACTCAGACCCGCCTCGGGCATTACGTTGTCCATGATCCTGTCACGCAAAACGAAGCCTTGGATCTTCCCCGACGCAGTCGTTGGCAGTGCGTCGGCGAAGTACCACCGCTGCGGAACTTTATAGGGTGCTATTCGCTCCGCGCAGTACTGCCGTAGCTCCTGCACCAGGCCTGGTTTGGCAGACTTCGTCACAACTACAGCTGCGACAATCTCGCCGAGACGTTCATCGGGTAGTCCGATTACCGCCGCCTGATCCACGTTCTCGTGACGAATTAGACAATCTACAATCTCGGCCGGTGCAATATTCTCACCACCGCGAATGATCAGCTCTTTCAGCCGACCAGTAAGAGTGATCACACCCCGCTCATCCATTGTGGCCAGATCGCCCGTGTGCAGCCAGCCCTCGGCATCGATGGCTTCCGCAGTTGCCTCGGGGTTGCGATAGTACTCGAGCATCTGCTGGTACCCCCGTGCGCAGAGTTCGCCGGCAACACCAACACCGACGGTCTTGCCGGTGTCGATGTCGGCTATGCGGCACTCCACCTGTGGCACCGGCCGGCCGATCGTCCTCGTGATGTCATCGACGGTGTCGTCCCGTCGAGTGACAGTGAGCGGTGCTGACAACTCGGTCTGACCGTAGACCACGAGAACTGTTGCACCGAAGGTTTTCTGGGCTTCCTCGACCATCGATGAAGGAACACTTGCGCCCCCGACCGTGATCGTCGGAAGCGAGTATTGCCCCTCACGCGCTTTCGCGGCATTGATCAGCCCGTGCAGCATTGTCGTGATGAATACAACAGTGTCGACACTTTCGCGGTCGATGAGATCGAGTGCGCCGTCCGGGTCCCATCTGTCCATGAGTACCAACGTGGCTCCGAGGGAAAGCGGCCCGAGGGTCGACGTTATGCATCCCGCAGTGTGAAACATCGGGCACGGCGACATGATCACAGCGTCCGGCCCGATACCGGCTGAGATCATCAGTGACCGGGCAGCGTTGACCATTGACCGATGCGCGAGCAGTACCCCCTTCTGCCGGCCGGTGGTGCCCGAGGTGTACTGGATCATCGCAGGTGAAGCTGGATCGACCAATGGCAATGGTCGCTCGACTGGCCGCGAGCCTTCCACCCACGATCTCACTTCCTCCAGGCCAACGACCGTTCGGACATTGGGGCAGTCAGACCTGATCTCTGCAACCACCGCATCGAGATCTCGAGCTCCGTTGCGATTCGCGTGGATCAACACCGCAGCGTCAGAGTTGCCCAACGTGTATCGGAGCTCCTCTTGCCCTGCGGATGGGTTCAGCGCAACCAGCACCATCCCCGCAAGAGAGGCGCCGTACTCGACGGCCGGCCACTCAACAACATTCGGGGCGAGGATGGCGACGTTCTCGCCCGGCTCCGCAATCGCGAGGAGGCCATCCGCGACCGCACGAGCGGCTTGCCCTAGTTGCCGGTAGGTGAGCCGCCGCTCCTCACCACAATGGCTTCGCCCGATCAAGGCGACACGGTCTGGATTTTGCTTCGCTCGCGTGATGAGGAGCGACGCGGCAGTCTCTTCGAGTAGCTCGACGCTGTCATCTAACGGCCAATAGGCCACGCGATGCTCCACTGGAATCTCTGTCAAGGGAAGTCTCCAATACTGCCCGTCGCCCGACGGCGGCCATGCATCTGATCAATCGAGGAATACGTCACGACGAGAAAAAAGCCACTGCCCGTTTACTTTCCGGAGTGTGTCTCGGTATCCGCCTAGGGCTGCAAGATGCGTTTCACCCGATTCCGTATGATAGTAGGACAGATAACACCAACCCACGGCGTTTGTTCCATCAATCTCGACACTGATGTTCGAGATGATGTGGCGCACCTGAACACCAGCCAGATTCTCATGGTAAGACGTTGCGAATCTCTTGAGATTCTCGAATCCCGTATGGGTTCCTAGAAGTGGGCTGGAGAAAGTGCCGTCCTCGGTGAAACATCTCGCCCATGCTTCATGGTGCCGCTCGTCGACCGAGATGGTGTAGCGCGAATGAAGCTCGCGAATATTCTCACGATCTTCCAATTCTGAATTCACGAGAGACCTCCATCAGTGTATTTCGCGCAACCTGCCGATTCAGGACAGGTAGATCGATTTTGTCGCCTGGAAGATTCCGATGCCTTCGGGGCCCAGCTCGCGACCAATACCGCTGCTCTTGACGCCACCGAAGGGCGAGGCGAAGTCGAGCATGTAGTTGTTGATGCCGATACTGCCGGTCTGCACTCGTCGGGCGATATCCAATCCCAACTCCGCGTCCTCCGTCCAGACACTGCCGCCGAGACCGTATTCGGAGTTGTTCGCGATTTGCACCGCGTCATCGACATCGACGTACGGAATGACAGACAGCACCGGGCCGAAGATCTCCTCGCTGGCGATGGTCGAGGAGTTGTCGACATCAGCGAATACCGTTGGCGCGATGAAGTATCCAGGACCCAGATCCTCGCGGCGGGCTCCGCCGGTAGTCAACCTTGCGCCCTCGCTGAGTCCTTTCGCGATGTAGCTCTCAACTCGATCTCGCTGCCGCTCGCTCACGACGGGGCCGAGAACCGTAGCGGGATCCGTGGGATCGCCGAGTGGGAGCGATGATACGAAATCCGAGATGGTACCGACGATTTCGGCGTAACGAGAGCGAGGCGCGAGGACCCGCGTCCCCAGATAGCACGTCTGTCCGCTGTTCATGAGTGTTGCCGCGAAGAAGTCCTGCAAATGGACTCCGAGGTCGGCATCGTCGAGGATGATCGCGGCGGATTTGCCACCGAGTTCGAGGGTGGACGGCCGGAGAAGACGGCCGCACACCTCGCCGATTGCCCGTCCGGCCGAGACGGAACCGGTGAAGGAGACCTTGTCGATGCCGGGATGGCCGATCAGGTAGGCGCCCACCTCCCGACCGCCTGGGACGATATTGATGACGCCGGAAGGTAGGCCGGCTTCCTCGACAGCATCTGCCAGAATGAATGCGTCGAGGACTGTCTCAGGCGCAGGTTTGATTACAACTGTGCATCCTGCGGCGAGGAGCGGAGCGACCTTGAAGAAGGTCAGCGTTTGAGGGAAGTTCCACGGCACGACCGCGGCGACCACGCCGATCGGTTCGTTGCGCACCAATGTGCGACCTCCACCGAAGGAGTCCCGTACCTGCTCGATCTGCATTTCGCGCGCAAGGCGTGCGTAATACCGCAGTAGCAGCGCTGGCGTTATCGCTTCGGAGACCGTGGCAATAGCAGTCGGCATGCCGATCTGCGCGGTGGCTGCTGTCGCGGTTTCGGTGGCTCGGGATTCCAACGCAGCAGCGAGCCGCTCCATTGCGTCGGCGCGGAACGCTGGCGTCGAATTCGCCCATTCGGATTGAGTGAAAGCCCGGCGTGCAGCCGCCACAGCCGCATCGACGTCGCTTTCGGCTGCTTCAGGCACCAAGCCCAGGGTCTGCAGGGTCGCCGGGTTGGTTACCGTTATGACGGAGTCGCTGCTGGGAGTGGCCCAGCGACCATCAATCCACAACGCGTCGCGCTTGAAATTCATTTGTACGGTCCTTCGTGGAGCTGAATAGCAGGGCGCAGACAATATCGTTGGGAGATATTTCAACCCTGCTACCAAATTTTCGGCGGTCAGCGGAACACCGATATCGCCGATGCCCTGCTATTTTCCTTGGAGGGATGGAGACTTGCTTGACAGCTAAATGCTGTACCCACCGTCGACATAGAGAGTCTGACCAGTGATCCAGGCGCTTTCGTCTGAGAGAAGGAATCGGGCCGCTTTCGCTACGTCCTCGACACTGCCGAAGCGGCCGAGCGCGGTTTGGGAAAGAGCCTGCTTCAGCCCTTCCTCGGTGAAGTCTCCGCGGGCCATAAGCTCATTCCACATTCCGTCGCCTTCGATGACGCCGACCCCGATCGCGTTAGCTCGAACGCCGAAGCGACCTTCCTCGGCCGCTATGCCGCGTATCAGGGCCTGCACTGCGGCCTTGGGGACGACAGACAGAAGGTCTGTCCGTGCGTAGCGAAGAATCACCGGGGTCACCATCGCGAGGACCCTGCCTCGATGCGCCCGCAGATGCGGTAGCGCTGGCTGCAGGAGGTTGAAGCAAGCTTTGAGATCCTGGTCGATCGTGTCCGAGAACTGCTGAGATGTAATTCTGGAGACGAAGTCCATCGTGATGTGCGGTCCTGCCGCATAGACCACAGCCGACAACGGGACGTTCTTACTGATGTCAGCCACTGTCTGGCTTGCTGCGGCTGCGTCGGAGAGATCCACTCCGGCAATAAGTGCCTCCCGTCCTGCCTCACGGACCCGGTCCGCGGTGGCCTCCGCCGCATCCTTGTTGCTGTGATACGTCAGAGCGACGTTCCAACCGTCATCGGCAAGAGCAGCGCATACTGCTCTGCCGATGCCACCGGAGCCGCCGGCGACGAGCGCCCAACGCAAATCGGTATCCGAAGTCATGGGTGAGTAGTCCTTTCCGTGCCGAGCGCGGTGTTGTTGCTATCGGCTGCGCTGGGAGAAGTTGTGGTCCGGCAGCAGTTCTGCAGCGATCGAGTTCCGCAGCACGAGCGGGCTCCCGCCAGCGACGATGGTCGCGACAACGTCGCGATGGATGCGCTGAATCGCCGAGTCGGTTGTCGCACCGAACCCGCCGTGCAGTTCCAGGCTTTTGAGGGTGATCTGCGAGGCCACGCGGGCGCCGAAGAGCTTGGCGGTCGTCGTTTCGAGCGACTTCGGGAAGTTGCCGCCGACTGCGGACGCTGCGGCGCGGTAGGCGAGCGCTCGCAGTGCTTCGATATCGGTCCACATATCAACCAGCGCGTGGTAGACGGATTGGAACTCGACGATCTTGTGCCCGAATGCCTGCCGCTTCTCGACGTAGCTCACCGCTTCATCGAAGGCCGACTCGGCCATACCGAGGTTGAACGCACAATTGTGGAGGCGCTCCATATTGAATGCGGTCATCAGCTTGCCGAAGCTGCCGGGGCCGACAACAACGTTCTCGGCCGGAATGCGCACGTTGTCCATCAACAGATCCCCGTGCGGCACACCCCGGCATCCGACGAACTCCGGACCGGCGTCGATCTTGAAGCCCGGCGTGCCGGCCTCGATGATTACCGCGCCGATGCCCTTGTGGCCGGGAATGTCATCGAAGCGAGCGAAGACTGCGTAGAGGTCGTTCTCGACCGCTCCGGTGACAAAGCTCTTCGATCCGTTGACGACGAACTCATCACCGTCCCTCGAGACCGATGTTGCGAGAGACGTCAAATCGGAACCGTAGTCAGGCTCGGTGAGCGCGATAGCACACTGGCGACGCCCTTCGACGATGTCGGGAAGGAACTTTTCGCGGGTCCGCTCGTCCTCGGCAAGCAGCAACATCGAGGGCCCCGGCCCGGTGGTGGCGAACACCGGCTCGCCCACGGCCCAGAACTGAGAGCCTCGGAACAGCGCCTCCACCACGAGGAAATATTCGAGCGCGGTCAGCCCTTGGCCACCGTACTGCTTGGGCATCGCGAGGCCGAGCAGCCTGTGATCAGTGATGTGCTGCACAACGCGGTCGTAGGGCACCTTGTTCAAGCGATCCCATTCCGCAACCTCGTCGCGGAGTGCGCGGCCGGCCTGCAGTGCACGATCTTGTAGTGCGAGCTGCTCCGGTGACAGCTGAAAATCCATCACTTACCTCTCTGTACATGCTGTGGGCTTTTCCGCGCCTCGTGCGCGGTCATCGCGGCGCCATTCGGATCGCCCCGTCCAATCGGATGGTTTCGCCATTGATCATTGGGTTCTCGATAATGTGCCTGACCAGGGCGCCGTACTCCGACGGCTCGCCGAGCCGGGAAGGATGGGGCACCTGTTCGGCGAGAGCTTGAAGGGACTGCTGAGGCAGGGTTTCCATGGGGGGTGTCCGGAAAAGCCCCGGCGCGATCGTGACGACCCTGATCAAATACGAAGCCAAATCGCGGGCGATCGGCAATGTCATACCGACGATGCCACCCTTGGATGCGGCATAGGCAGCCTGGCCGATCTGCCCTTCGAACGCCGCGACCGAGGCAGTAGAGATGATCACCCCGCGTTCGCCGGCCCGAGGTTCGGTTGCCGCGATCCGCTGTGCAGCGAGTCGCGTCACGTTGTAGGAACCGATCAGATTGACACCGACAGTCCGGGTAAACGCGGCCAGTGGTGCAGGCCCGCTACGCCCCAGGGTCTTCGCTGCCGGGCCCACCCCCGCACAGTTGACTGCGATCCGCAAGTCACCCATTTCGGTGGCGGCGTCGAAAGCCGCCGTCACTTCGTCTTCCGACGTCACGTCACCCGGCACGAATCGGACAGCAGCACCCAGTTCGGCGGCGACATCCTTTCCTGGTGCACTAGGAAGATCGAGGATCACAACCTGAGCGCCAGCCTCTACAAGGGCCCGGGTCGTAGCCAGCCCCAAACCCGAAGCACCGCCCGTTACCAGGGCCACACTGCCCTTAACATCCATCGCTGACCACCTCAAGACAGCTCTGGCGCAACGACGTTGAGCCGCTCACGCGCGCTGGTGCACGCCTCGGGGCCGCGGCGATTTCGCCAAAGCATCCGCCAGGGGCGGCAGGGCGATCTAGGAACAACGGGAGCCTCCGCAAACAATCAGTAGTGGGGATGCCACGCACTCGAAAGGTGGCACCCATCGCCTATGTTGGCGGCACCCGTGATGCGGGTCACCCGTACTGATCTACGGAATTCGATCCGAGATGACTACTCAGCGTCTGCCCTGACGAATGCGCTCTATCGGTGATGACGCCACCGCGGTTGGTCCTCCACCGCGGCCGCAGCATGCTCGAGAGGGTGCGCGCACCGTGAAGCGCGCGGCCGGATAGAAAGCAGCAGTAGCGTTCGATCGATCTCCGTAGCCGACTACGGGCGCAGTTGCTTCTGCCCTGTGGGTAGATCGCAGGTGTGAAGCAGACCACATTTTTGACAGAACGGAATGCCGCTCCGTTCACCAACTCAACCCGGCTACACACGACGCCCCGCACAGACCCATGCGATCTGCGCACGCCATCGATCGCGTTGGCGGTGATCAAATGGGCGTGATCATCGAGGGTGCCGAGCGCGAACAATTCCTGCAACAAAATCACACCGCGGTGCTGACCACCTTGCGCGCCGACGGGCGACCGATAAGCCTGCCGATCTGGTACGTCGAACTCGATGGGGACCTCTACATACAAACACCTCGAGGATCAGCGAAACTAGCCAGAATTCGCCGCGATCCGAGAGCATCGCTGCTCATCGAACGGGGCAAGAACTGGACGGATCTTGCTGCCATCCATCTCGACGTAAGCGTCATGGTGGTTGAGGACCAGGCCGCCATCGACACGATCGTCGCACTTTTCGACACCAAGTATGCCGCGCACCA
This sequence comes from Nocardia sp. NPDC004123, assembly GCF_053603795.1. Classification (NCBI taxonomy): domain Bacteria; kingdom Bacillati; phylum Actinomycetota; class Actinomycetes; order Mycobacteriales; family Nocardiaceae; genus Nocardia; species Nocardia sp. NPDC004123. The sequence continues at coordinate 181,590 of NZ_JBSGGG010000003.1, read as the reverse complement.
GCTTCCGCTCGAACAAGCGCCGCCCGCCGTCGCACGAGCGTATGCCGACCAGGTCGTTCTCCGTCTTCGCCCGCTCGGGGAGGGCCTGAGCTGGGATAACTCCAAGATTCGGCTGATTGGCAAGGCCACAGTCCACGTTTCAACAACGAATACGGAAGGGGATCCGGAAGACATGGAGCCCACAAGCGACGCCGCGATGAATTCCGATGACCTCGCCGAGATCCAGAAAGTGGTCGATCATCTCGCGAACGCGTACTACAACCGCGATATCGACGCCGCGGTCTCTACCGACATCTACCACCATGAGCCGGATTCGGAACCGTTCGTGCTGTTCGACTGGACGCCGCCGATGCAACTCGCCGGTCTCGACGTCTTCCGCGACCGCGCCCTGCAGTTCTTCGAGGCCAGCGACGGGCCGGTCTTGACCGAGTGGGCCGATACTCACATATCGATCCTCGGAGACGTGGCCTATTTCCGCGGCATTTGGAACATCCGCTTTCGCATGAAAGGCAACCCCAAGGAGCTCGCGGTGTCTATGCGCGAGACACTCATTCTGAGGCGAATCCAGGGCAAGTTCAAGATCGTCCACGAGCACAATTCGATTCCAGCGCAGGACTTCGTCTATTAGATCAACGTCCAGATCAGCATGAGTCGTTTCGATAGCTGATCATTTCGGCGCACATTCCAAAGACTGTTCGAGCCCTCGCAGAGTCGAGGGCTCGAACAGTTGAGCCACCCACCTAATGCCTCGTCCGGAAAGGTTGACACGGTAATCCGCGTGCAACGTAGTCCTCGGTCGCTGCTGTCAAGGTGCGCCGTCGCCGCAGCGCACGTCTGGCACGGACGACGAATTTGCCGGACTGCCGGGATAGTATTGTCGGTTCGTATTCGATGGGTTCGGCGGTCATTTCCTGCTCCGTTTGGTCGGTCAGGCCTGGAGTTCGGTCAGTGCGTCCTCGAGGTTGCGAGCGATGTCCCAGACGTCGGGAACGGTGTCGGGGCAGGCGAGGATTCCGAAGTCGAGGTGTCCGTCGTAGGACATGACGGTGATGTTCAGGCAGCCCGACAGCTCGGTGAGCACTGAGACGGGGTGGCTCGAGAGCACGCGAATTCCCGCGAGGTACAACGGTATCTGTGGCCCGGGCACGTTGGAGACGAGCAGGTTGACCAGCGGGAGAGTGGATGCAGCCGCTCGCATCACGGCTCGGGTGGGCATGCCGTGCAGCAGTGGTGTTGCCAGTGTGGTGACTTCGTGCAGTAGATGCGATGACTGGGTGTGGAATCGCTGTTTGGCGACGAGCAGGTTGTCGCGCAAGAGTTTCACTCGATGACCAGGGTCGGTCTCGGAGATCGGCAATGTGGTGAGCATGAGTGAGAACTGGTTTCCCGCGGTGCCGAACTGCTCGGGCGTGCGCACCGATACGGGAATGGCGGCCAGCAGCGGTCGGTCGGTGGCGAAGCCCCGGTCGTGCATCCAGCTCCGCAATGCGGTGGTGCACAGGGCCATCACGACATCGTTGACCGTCCCGTCGACGCTGTTCTTGATGGTTTTCACCGCGTCGAGGGGTAGCGATGTGTATGCGACGCTGCGGGCGCTGGTGAGGGGGCCGTTGAACGGTACGTCGGGGTGTTTGGTGTGTAGATCATCGGCGGAACGCAGCAGTGTCGGCACGGCGCGCAGGGCGGCGCGGAATCGGGTTGCCGGTCGAGTGAGCGCGTTCGGGAGGCTGCGCGCGAGCATTTCGACGGTCGACGGTGTCCGGCCGCGACGTAGGTCCGGAGTGGACGGCGGTGTGGCGGAGGGTGTTTCGCAGATATCCATTATGGCGGCCATGATCTCGGCGGCGGAGACGCCGTCGATCACCGCGTGGTGCACTTTCGTGTAGACGGCCTGCCGCCCGCCCGAGAGTCCGGACACGAGGTGGCATTCCCACAGCGGACGCGACCTGTCGAGCGGCTGACCGTGGCGGCGCGCGACGTAGTCGGCGAGTTCGCGATCATCCGCGCCGTCGGGCAGTCGGATATCGCGGACGTGGTATTTCAGGTCGATCTCCGCACAGTCCTCCCAGTAGGGCAGGTCCAATCCGAACGGGACCGTGCGCACCCGGCGGCGTAGCGGCGCGACGAGGGGCAGCCGCTCTGCGAAAAGCCGTCGCAGTGCTTGGGAATCGAGCGGTCCGTTCGGCGCTGATGCGGAGTCGAGCAGCGTAATCGCGCCGATATGCAGTGGCGTAGTGGAAGTTTCGGTATCGAGCAGGTGCAGATCGAGCGAATCGAGCTGTCTCACAGGGCCGATGGCGCGTGTGGTCGAGATGGCGGCAGGGGTGTGCTGGTGGCCCACGGAGTCCTCCCGGGTCGTGTCGGTACCGGACGCGGCCGCCGGCAGGTGCATGCCGACAGCTCACAGCGTCGATCCCGGACGTCTGGTGATTCCGTGCATCGCGGCACGGAGCGCGACACCGTGCCGGCGCTGACACGCTCGAACGGTGAAACCCTCGAACTGGAGGGGTGAATGCGAGTGTAGTGTCAGCTGACACGTCACGGTCTTGATCGACCGTTACATCTCGTTAATTGTGTGCGAACACTAAACACTGATCACACGTCCAAGAATTCTGGTCCGCAAGGTCGTACGCGGACTGCGGCCATCGTACGGCTACCGGCGAGTAGTCGGAACGAGGGCTCCGTGGAAACGCCCTGCGGCTAGCCTGACGGCACTCGAATGTGGATGGCTCCGAGTAGCCTGCGGCCGCGCATATACCAGACTTAGTCGTCGATGGGGGCGTGCCGACCTTCACGATCAGCCGTAGCGTTTCACGACTGATGTCAGCGATTGCGTTGACATGCAATACATCCCGCAGTTTCGACAGACTCCACGTGGAGAACGGCCAGCCCAAGCCGCGGGGCAGCACCGGGCGATCTGACAGATCCGATCACGTGTGGCCTGATCGGTCTTCGCCGGTCTGCCCCTCTCCATTTAGGGGTCCAGCGCGTCGAAACCCTTCTCGTTGAAGTCGCGGATCACTCGCCGCACATACGATTCCGGCACCTGCATCAACTTCGCAATGAACCCCGCCGGTTGATGCTGCACCGAGGCCATCACCAACGTGCGCCGCATCCATACCGGCTGCGTGCTGCGGCGGGCGATCTGGGCCAGTTTGCGGCCTTCCTCCGGAGTCACCGCCCTGACGAGCACTCCGGCTTACGAGCCACAGGCACCACCGCCACCGGCAACATCACCGGTCGGCCGCTCCGGTTCAACCTGCCACCCCGGCGATTACCGAATCAACCTCCCTGGACGAGGCACTAGATAGGCCGACGGGCCCGCCAGATCATTTGCGTGACGGCGGCGCACACTGGCGAGGCACTGCGTCACGGCGTCGGCACCTCGAACTGCCGACGCGGTGACGCAGTGCTGATCTGGCAGATTCACCGCCCACGGCACGAACCACCTGGCGCGGGACGGTTTCAATCGTCGCGCCCGGCACCGTGATCGCGTGCGCTCATGTCTCCTGTCGCGGGCCCGTTAGGCGGGCCGAGAGACCCCACCCATCAGACGCGTGATGGTCCTAGCAGCGAGATTGGCAGGACCATCAGCAAACCACCGTTCAGCTCTCTCGACGGGTGGGGCGTATAGGTGATGGTTCAACCCAGCAAACGCGGTTGCCCCGGGAAAAAGTCAGCCGGGGTACGGCACTGCGTCAGGGATCCGCTCCGGATCTGCGGCGACGTCCGAGACCTTCCTACCTGTGCTGACCCATTCCTGGATCTTGGACTGGACCTTGTCGGAGGTCAGATCCGACATGTCCATGTAGTAAGCCGCTCTCCGCATCGCCATCATGACGTCCATATCCTCGGTGGCCACTTGCGCCAGTGCCGCGCCGGCAGCTTTGGCCTCCTGCGGTGGCTGGTCCATGTTGACGAATTCGACACCCTCGTAGAAGGCGTCCTGGCTGGCGGCCGTCGCGAAGGCGACATCGGTCCACGGCGCCAACTCCCGCTGTACCTTCTCGGCGAGGCCGGCAATCCGTCCGGTGCTTGCCCGCACTGCATCACGCAGGATGGTGGCCCCAAGAGACGCCATTGTCATGCCCTGCCCGTATACCGGGTTGAAAGACGTCACAGCGTCTCCGAGGACAACGAAGCCCTCAGGCCGCCGCTCCAGTTTCTCCCACAGTCGCCGCTGGTTACCGACCATCCGGTAAGCGACCGGCGGCTCGACCAGCTCGGCCTTGCGAGCAAACCTGCCGACGAGCGGGCTTGCGCCCTGCTCGAGGAAATCGAGCACGGCCTCGTGGTCGGCTTCTGGATAGTCGCGCATCATGCCCGCAGCGACCAGGATGTGGTTGCCGTCGCCGCATGGCTGGAAACTCCCGCCCCGGGTATTGCCGGGGTGGGTTGGGGCGCCGATCCCACGGACGCCCTCCGGCAGCGCACCGTCCGGGAATCGGACCACCGACGTGACGTAACCCATGTACGGGCGGAGGTGCACCTCCTCGGGAGCTACGTAGCCCAGGGCCTCAATCCAGGCGCCCGCCTTCGAGTTTCGGCCCGTGGCATCGACCACAAGGTCCGCTTCCAGCTGTCCGCCATCGAGACCTTTAACGTGCGCTCCGTTGACCGTGCCGCCGTTGGATGTGGCGCTGAGAGCTGTAGCAGTGCCTTTGATGATCTCAACGTTAGGAAGTTCCAGAACACGTCGGCGGAGCAGCCACTCCATCTTGGGCCGGAGGAATCCGACTGTGCGAATGCCTGCATTGGCCCGAAGACACCAGCCCTCCGCCGTGTAGAAAGGCAGTTCCCCGGTGAAGTCGTAAAGGTCACATCCGTTGTCGACCAGATACTCCTCGAAGCCCGGGACGAGATCGTTGAACCGATCCAGGCCGAGCGGCATCAGCATATGAGCCTGGTTGCCCTGGGGCACACCGCGTCGTGTCGACGGTGCGTCCTCCAGTTCATCACGTTCGACGATGGTTACTTTATCGAACGACTCGCTGAGACCAGCAGCGGCGAGCAACCCGGCTAAGCTTCCACCCAGTACGACTGCATGATCCAGGGACATTGGTAGACCTCCATTGGATTCCACAGGTCGGATTGCGCATTGTCTTTGACTCGATTAGCCCGATGCGCCGACCTATGGCAAGAGTCCCTAAATTCGGAGGGAACGTAACCCGTATCACACTACTGAGGTTCTACCTTCAGGATACGGAGTGTCGCGGGACAGCCGGGCTCCGGCTTTTGATCAACTTCGAGATGCTGGACGCCGTTTAGATCAATGCAGCGACGATCGACGTCAAGCACTGCACGATTCAATAGAGACTTCAGAGAAGTGCCGGGTTCCCTGCGTGGCGCGCGGTCATGATGAACTGGACGACATGCGGGGATCTATGGAGAGTAATTCGAGATGGTCAGTACTCGACAGGAGCTCGCACCGGCGAAGACCGCGAGTCGACCGCAAGCTTCGAGGGTATGGAGTTCGAGGTCGGGTAGCCTTCAAACGCCCTCGATGTGCCGGGATACGCCGGCGCAGGCGAAAAGCCGCAGCTGATCCGACGTCCAGGATCTCCCGAGCCCTATTAGCCCGAAACCCGCCACGATCAGCAAGCTGATTGAGGCGGGTCAGTCACTCGTGAGCCTTACGTCCTGCGTCTACCCATTCGGCTCGCCGAAAGATTCGAGCAGCACCAGCGGATTAGCAAACTCGGTCCATTCGACGAGCTTTCCATTCGAGAATCGGAAGATCGATATATAGGAATTGTTGTACGGATTGCCGGTACGGAGCATGGTCGACCTGCCCTCGTAGCGAGCTACTGCACCCGTTCCTCCCTCGATAGAGAGCGCTTCGGTAACGCGGAATGAAATGGGCGAAAATAGACCGAGGACTCGCCTCAGGAAGGAACGGAGCTTCTCGCTTCCTTCGATGCGGGTCGGATATCCGGGGGGCTGGTAGGGAATTGACATGAACACGTCATTGTCAGCCATTGCAAGAGCTCCGTCGACATCGCCAACGGATAGGAATTCGAGAAATCTTACCGCTGCCGCCACCGGATCATTGATTTGAACTTGTTCCGTCATGAGAGATACACCGACTTCTTCTTCTGATAGATGGAAATTCCCTCGGGGCCGAGTTCGCGCCCTACACCGCTGTTCTTGACCCCGCCGAACGGTGCGGCGTAGTCCAGGTTGTAGTTATTGATTCCGAAACTGCCCGTCTGAACTCGCCGCGCGACCTCAAGTCCGAGACTCTCATCGTCGGTCCACACGCTGCCGCCGAGCCCGTACTGGTTGTCATTCGCGATCTGCACGGCCTCGTCGATACCGCCGTAAGGGATCAGAGACAACACCGGGCCGAAGATTTCCTCGCTCGCGATCGTCGAGGCGTTGTCAACGTCGGCGAAGACTGTCGGAGCGACGAAGTATCCGGGGCCGAGATCCTCGCGCCGCTTGCCACCCGTCGTGAGCCGGGCCCCTTCAGCGATCCCCTTGGAGATGTAGTGCTCCACCCGGTCTCGTTGCCGCGCGTTGACAAGCGGTCCGAGGACTGTCGCCGGATCGGTGGGGTCGCCGATCGGAAGAGCGGCAGCAAAGTCGGTTACCGTGTCTACGATTTCCGCGTACCGCGAGCGCGGTACCAGCACACGGGTACCCAAGTAGCACGTTTGTCCGCTGTTCATGAGCGTGGCCGCAAAGAAACCGTCCAAGTGACCGCCGAGATCCACGTCATCAAGGACTATCGCAGCGGATTTGCCGCCGAGTTCCAATGTGACGGGCCGGAGTAGACCTCCACACGCCGCACCGATGGTGCGGCCGGCGGTAACCGATCCAGTGAAAGAGACCTTGTCCACTCCGGGGTGAGCTACAAGGTAAGCACCGATCTCGCGGCCGCCGGGGACGATGTTGATGACTCCGGCGGGTAGCGCCGCCTCCTCGATGGCGTCAGCCAGGATGAACGCGTCGAGAACGGTCTCCGGAGCCGGCTTGATCACAACTGTGCAACCCGCGGCGAGCAGTGGCGCGACTTTGAAGAAGGTCAGGGCCTGCGGGAAGTTCCAGGGCACCACTGCCGCGACTACGCCCATCGGCTCGCTGCGCACGAGCGTCTCCCCGCCGCCGAACGACGTCCGTGTTTCCTCGATCCGCATTTCGCGCGCGAGTCGCGCGTAATAGCGCAACAGTCGAGCGGGCACGACGGCCTCGGAGATACCGGCGATGGTGGTGGGCATACCAATCTGCCGAGTGGCCGCCGACGCGGTGGCTTCAGCTCTGGACTCGAGTGCCGAGGCCAAGCGCTCCATGGCGTCGGCCCGGTACGCCGGGCTCGACGTGGCCCACTCGGAACTGGTGAACGCCAGGCGGGCAGCATTCACTGCCGCATCCACATCCGCTTCTGCGGCCTTGGCGAAGGTTCCGACCAGTTCCAGATTGGCCGGATTGGTGACTTGAAGGACCGAACTCGTAGACGGCGGAGTCCAGCACCCACCTATCCATAACTTGCTACGCGCGATGCCCATCGGACGGTTCCTTTCAATGGACGTGACGGTCAATGGACGTGACGGCCCTGCGCGGCCTTGTTCCTCGGCATCGCGTTGTCGAGCACCCCGACTCTTCGAGCTGGGCTTGCCGGGGCAGTCATCAATGCAGCCTGTGGCCTGCGTCACCCCAGGGAACCAGTAAGGCGCTACGGAGATCCCGGTTGCGGACCTACTGAGCAACAGCCCAAATGAGGTACTCGATTCTCAGTAGTCCGCGCGCGAGATCTACGTACTCGGTTGCGGAGGCTTGCATTGCGTCGACCTGCCCTAATTGCGATGTGATTCATCACACAATGCCGAAATCCTGCAGCTGATTCCTACTACGGCATCGCCGCGCCAAGGAAATCGCGCAGATTTTATGGCCCGCCCCATTTTTCGCTCGAACTGTGAGGTTCTCCGTATGACGATCCGTAAGTCATCGATCGCGTTGCTGATCGTCGGCATCCTGCTGATCACGGCATCAATGATAGTTAAATTTGTAATGCTACCATCGATGTTGAAGCTACCGGCCGACTTGAGCAAGAGTCAGAAGTATGAAGGAACAATTAGCGCGCTGAACCCGGAGGCGTTCTCGAATCAGGATCTTGCCCACCTGATTACACCGGAGGCACCGATTAAAGCGGACCGATCTCTCACGGTTGACGCCGTCGACGGGGACACCGCAATCATCACGAGCGATACCACGATCGAATTGCCGAACGGTTCGCAGATGAAGGACGTGCATAGTTATTCCGTGAGCCGGACCGACTACGCACCGGTACCGTTGACGCAGGAGAAGGCGCAGTCGCTCGTGCCGACGAACCGCATGTCCACCTACCAGAAACACGAAGGCATCGCGTTCAGTTTCCCGATGAATCCATCGAAGGATGGGAACCGGATCTACGACCCCGTGACCCAAACTGGCCAGGACGCGACGTTCCTCGACGAGGGCACGCTCGAGGGTCGTGACGTGTACAACTACCAGGTGAGAGCGTCCGGACCGATCACGAGCCCTACGGTCTTGGCTCAGTTCAAAAACTTCCCGCCGCAGCTCTCCAGATCTGTCTTGGCAAGCCTGCTCCAGGCAGGAATCGTGCCTGAGGCATCGCGCGCTGCTGTGCAAGACCACCTGAGCTCTCTACCCGATCTTATTGACACGGGATTCGGCAGCTCCAACGTTGCCAACATGGCAGTCGATAAACAGTTCGGCACCCCTTTGAAGGTCGACCAGACTCAGGCGATGTTCGTAACCGTACCGATTAGTGGAAACGCAGTTCCCGTACTTCCGCTGTCAACAGTCAAACTGCACACGTCAGCTAACGAAGTCTCGGCATTGGCCAAGGATCTGTCGAAGAACAGCACCCTGCTCACAGTCTCCGGTGTGTGGCTTCCGATCGGCTCGGCGCTCGTAGGGTTGCTCCTGATCGTGCTCTCTATTGCGCGATGGCGTCGACAGGTCGTGAAGACTGCTTCTTTGCCGGCATCCCAACACGCCGAGGGTGCGGCCATCAACGCAAAGCAATAATGATCATTGAGTGATCGATTCAGCCGATGAATAGTCCAGATCCGATATCGAAGACTGAGAGAAAAGCCGTTGCAGAGCCCACAGGATGAGATCCGCGAACTGAACGCACGCTACGCCTTAGCAGCAGATGAAGGTCCTGGTTCCTCATGGGCCGACTGCTTCACCGAACAAGGTATTTTCAATTGGGGTGGCGATCTGGTGGGGCGAACCGCCCTAGAGGAATTTCAGAGCAGCTATCTCGAGTCGCTCGATGGCGTGCAGCCTCGGCACGTACTTACTTCTGTTGCAGCCGACATCACGGGCGACCAGGCCCGCGGCTTCGCCTACTGGGTTGTCTTCCACACCAGGGATAACCAGACAAGACTGGCGGCCATCGGCCGCTACGAGGATGAGCTACAGAGAGTAGCTGGACGGTGGTTGTTCGCTCGTCGCAATGTCATCGTCGACAGCCACCAAAACCCCTTCGAGCTGGCGCCCACCCAATCACAGGAGTAGATCTTGCTCCCCGGCCGCTTGACCCCCATTGGATGTATGGCAACCCTTCGCGCGGTCTGATTCGGCGGTACCTGAGGTGTAGCGCCTGTCGGCGTGATCCAGCCGCGCGCGGAAGGCGGTGTAGTTCGCCGGTAGCCCGTATCACCGACAGTGAAGCGGGCGCCGGTCCACCACTGCGAGCGACACATCGAAGGAGCCCCGCACCACTGATCCGCCGGTTGCGTTGACCACGGGGAGAGCGTCGGCACTCCGCCCTGCGGCGCGCTCGTTCGAGCACCATGGTTGAACGCGGTTCGCCGGGCATAAACTGAGGGCCCAGCGGGGCACGACGCTCGCCGCCGCCCGAACGCGAAGTAAGACCATGGCCGGCTCGGATCCGTTCGAAACACAAAGTGACCGGCCTCCAGATATCACGGACGAACTGGAGGGCGCGGACCTCTCCAACCCTCAGGTGGTGGGCCGAGGTGGTTTCGGTGTCGTCTATCGCTGCTGGCAACAGGCTTTGGGCCGCAACGTCGCGGTCAAGGTTCTCACAGCGAGAGCAGACCTGGAACCAGAGAGTTTCGAACGGTTCTTCCGCGAGCAACGTGCAATGGGCGCACTCTCCGGTCACCCGAACATCGTGCATGTCCTGGAAGTAGGCACGACCCGTAGCGGCCGCCCGTACCTGGTCATGCCCTACTTCTCCCGCGGTTCGCTGGAGGCCCGAATCCGCCGGGAAGGTCGTATTCCTCTCGACGACGCAATCCGGATCACGATCAAACTGGCCGGAGCCGTCGAGACCGCTCATCGCGCTGGGATCCTGCATCGAGACATCAAGCCGGGCAATGTTCTGCTCACCGACTACGGAGAGCCACAGCTCGCTGACTTCGGAATCGCCCGCATCAACGGCGGGTTCGAGACCACTGCTGGAGTAGTGGTCGGTTCTCCAGCTTTCACCGCTCCCGAAGTACTGCGATCGGGTAGCCCGTCGGTCTCGTCCGACGTCTACGGGCTCGGCGCGACGCTGTTCTGCATGATCACCGGTCATGCTGCTTTCGAACGCCGCTCCGGCGAGCAGGTGGTCGCTCAGTTCCTCAGAATCGCCGCTGAACCGCTACCGGACCTGCGACCCGATGGCATCCCCGACGACGTGTGCTCCACGATCGAATCCAGCATGTCGCACGACCCGGGGGACCGCCCGAACTCGGCCGCGGACTTCGGTGAACTGCTGCGCCGAATCCAATTCGCAAACGACATGAGCGTTGACGGCATGGCGGTCCCCTCACCCACTCACGATCCGGCGGACACGTACGCGGACGCCAGCCCGCACCGATCGACCCCTTCTTCTCGACGCTCGCGAACACCACCAACCCCGGCCACCAAGTTCCGCCCGTCCACCTCCGAGCGCCCACTCGTTCCGCGCGACCGTCTCATGGCGATGTTGGGCGCTGGCTCGCGGCCGCGTCTGACCGTCATCCACGGCCCTGCCGGTTTCGGTAAAAGCACACTGGCGGTCCAATGGGCGAGGTTCCTGGAGGAGCAGCAGGTTGCGGTCGCATGGTTGAACGCCGATCGTGACGACAACAATGTCGTGTGGCTGCTGACAGATCTGATCGAGGCCATTCGTCGGGTCCGCCCGGCACTCGCCGGCGAGCTGGCTCGGACCCTCGAGGAGTCGGGCGAGGGTGCCGCTCGATTCGTGCTGACCACTCTGATCAACGAGATTCACGAGCACCGCGAACGTCTTGCCTTGGTCATCGACGATTGGCACCAGGTCACGGACCCCGCAGCCATAGCCGCGATGCGTTTCTTGTTGGAAAAGGGGTGTCACCACCTACAGATCATTGTCACCAGCCGGTCTACCGAAGGCCTGCCGCTGGCCACCATGCGAGTTCGCAACGAACTCATCGAGGTAGATTTGGCCGCATTGCGGTTCGACGCGTCGGAAGCGAGTTGCTTCCTGGTCGAGCTCGGCGGTCTGTCACTGACCGACGGAGACATCACCGAGTTGAGCAACGCAACCGACGGGTGGGCCGCCGCGCTGCAACTCGCCGTGCTCTCGCTACGCGGGCACCGCGATCCCGCGGCACTGATCAGCCACATCTCCGGACGACACCATATGATCGCCGAGTATCTGGCCGAGAACGTACTCGACACAGTGAATTCCGACGTGCTCAACGTCCTCCTGGAGACATCTCTACCCGAACGGGTATGCGGGGACCTGGCGAACGCGCTGACCGGCCGACAAGACGGGCAGGCGATGCTGGAAGACATCGAACGGCAGAACCTGTTCTTGCGCCGCGTCGACGAGAACGGCGAATGGTTCCGCTACCACCCTCTGTTCGCACAGTTCCTCCGTGAGCGAATAGAGCGCGACCACCCCACGCAGTTGGATGAGCTACATCGCGCTGCCGCTTCCTGGTTCGCCGACCGCGGACTCCTCAGCGAGGCAATCGATCACGCGCTGGCAAGCGGAGACGACGAGCGCGCTGTGGACATCGTGGAAAACCGAGCCATGGACCATATCCAGAATGCCCGGATCGCGACGCTCCTCGGACTGGTCGCGAAGCTTCCACCTGAGAGAATCGCAAACCGGACTCGCCTCCAGATCGCTCTCGGTTGGGCTCATGTACTCATGCGCCAGACGGCTGAACTCCAGACGGCGTTGCGGCTCGCAAACGCATCACTGGAATCTTCCATGACGGAAGCTGACAGATCCGCTCTTGCTGCCGAGGTGGCCCTCATCGAGGGCACCGGACGTGCAATGAGCGACCACGTCGACGACCTGGACAACGTCGTCACCGACTGTATGTCCCGAACCGACGTGCTGACTCCGTGGACGTTGTCGATTGCCTCGAATATTGCCGAATTCCTGGCGATCTATCGGTTCGATTTCGACGAGGCTCGTGAGTGGCACCTACGGGCCGCTCCATACCATAGGCAGGTCAGGGGGACATTCGGTCTGACGTCCAGCCACTGCATGGTCGGCATCGCAGCTCACGAACAGCTCGACATCATCGAAGCCGAACGCAACTTCCGCATGGCGCTCGACATCGCGACAACTGCATCCGGGAAACTGTCCTACCCCACGCGACTGGCCAGCGCCATGCTCGGCGATCTGCTGTACGAACGCGACCAACTCAGCGAAGCGGAACGACTCCTCAACGAAGTCCATGAGCTCGACGCCGATGGCGGTCCCGTGGAGTTCATGATGGCCACCTATGCGACCGGTGCCCGGATCATGGCGCTACGTGGTGATCTCGACGGCGCAGCCAAACGCTTGGAAGGCGCTCACGCCGCGCGCATTCTCGCCCTCCCACGATTGGCGGCTCGCATCACCAACGAACAGGTTCGACTCGGTCTCCCTATCACGACCCGTGGGCACACCGAGACAACCATCCGAGGCACTGATGGCATCGCAACGCTTACTGCAGAGCTCAACGAGGCCACCGCAATCCGCTTGCTACTTCGTGAGGGCACTCCCGCTCAGATCGCCTCGGCATGCGATCGAGCAACGAAGCTGTGCAAGAGCATTGCCCCCACGCGCCGCCCCCGAGCAGGCCTGGAGGCACAACTTCTGGTCGCGTCCTGTCAGGCAGCCAGTGGTCAAATCGAGGGGGAAAGAACACACTCGTACCCGCGCTGGCAACCTACGTCGACCTCGGCCTTCTCCGTCCTCTACGGGACGCAGACGAATGGACCAAATCATTGATTCGTGCGCTGGAACTCGATGCCGAAGCAGGCCATTGGCGCGACGAATGGCCCAGTATTCCGTCGGCTTCCTTGGCAACGGTACTGGAGAACTGACCGAGATTCAGCAACGGCTAGGAGCTCCTACCGGATTCGGTTGCTGAGTCGTCGCCAGCAGATCAGGGCTGCGGCGAGGTCGAGAAATCCGTGGTGGATGTCGGTGCGTCGTTCCCATCGGATGGCCAGTCGCCGGTACTGGTGGAGCAGGGCAAAGGATTGTTCGACGATCCAGCGGCCGGCGGTGACCCTGTCACGGGTGCCGCGGCGCGCGATGTAGCCGGTGATGCGGCGTTGCCGCAGTTCGGAATACACGCTGGGGTAGTCGTATCCCTTGTCCGCGATCAAGGTGGTGATCCGATGCCGGGGCCGGCCCGCGCGCCCGCGCAGGGGTCGGACCCGGTCGAGCAGGGTGGGTAACAGCAGATGGTCGTTGACATTGGCGCCCGACAGCGCTGCTGCGAGCGGGAATCCGTTCCCGCAGGTCAGGATGTGGTGCTTGGAACCGGTCTTGGCGGTCGACCGGGCTCGGACCTGTTGCGGCGCCCCCTTTTTTCGCCCGCACATGCGAGGCGTCGACCATGACCCGGTCGAAGTCGATCAACCGGGCGGCGTGGCAGCGGGCGAGCACCACTTGATGGATCTGTTCGAACGCCCCGACGGCCTGCCAGTCCCGCAACCTGCGCCAACAGGTCATCCCGGACCCGAACCCCAGTTCCTGGGGCAAATCTTCCCACCCGATCCCGGTGATCACCACGAACAAGATCCCCTGCAGCACCCGGCGGCTATCCATCTGCGGCGGTCCCGGTGTTCCGGCCGGTTTCACCGGCAGTAGCGGTTCGATTACCGCCCACAACTCGTCATCCACGATCCAAGGCGCTGCCACACCGAAACATCCTGCACTGCAATAGAACCCAACGCCACCGCACCGAACCTGTTAGGAGCTCTAAGTTCCGCAAAGGAAAATCGCGATCGTCGAAGGGTTGATCGTTCGGAACCGTAGGCGATTGCTTCGACAACGCCCGTCATGGAGGCCTGGGACGCATGCAAACCGAGCTGGTCGAATGGTCCGAGCACGCGTGCAGAGATACTCTGTCTGGTGTCCGCCGCGGGCGAATTGCGAGTAACCGATGGTTGAGAGCGATCCATTCAAAACGCAGCGTGATGCCGGTCTCGACGTCGTCACGGAGCTACGCGCGGCTGGGTTCGAGGACGCCGACGAGATCGGGCGGGGTGGCTTCGGCACTGTCTATCGGTGTACCCAAATTGGCGCGGACCGCACCGTTGCGGTGAAGGTCCTCACCGGTGAACTGGAGGACAACCGTGAGCGATTCTTTCGCGAGCAACGTGCGATGGGGCGGCTGACCGGGCACCCGAACATCGCCGGGATACTCGAGGTCGGGGAAACCGGGAGCGGTCGCCCCTACTTGGTGATGGCGTACCACCCTCGAGGCTCGCTCGACGCACGTATCCGGCACGGCGGTCCGCTGTCCCTCGCGGAGATGCTTCACGTCGGGGTGAAGATGGCGGGTGCATTGGAATCCGCCCATCGAGCCGGAGTTCTCCACCGCGACATCAAACCGGCGAACATCCTGCTCACCGACTACGACGAGCCGGCGTTGACCGACTTCGGGATCGCCCACATCACCGGCGGGTTCGAAACGGCGTCGGGGACCATCACCGGCTCGCCTGCCTTCACTGCGCCTGAGGTGCTCGGTGGACAGGCACCCAGTCGTGCCTCGGACGTCTATGGGCTGGGAGCGACGTTGTTCTGTGCGCTCACCGGACACGCGGCCTTCGAACGCGGTAGTGGCGAGCAGGTCGTGGCCCAGTTCGTGCGGATCACCACGCATCCGATTCCGGACTTGCGCGAGAGCGGTATCCCGGGGCATGTGTGCGTGGCCATCGAGGCGGCAATGTCTCGCGACCCGCATGACCGCCCCACCGCGGCGGCGCTGGGTGAGCAACTGCGCCGAATACAGCTCGATCACGGTTTCACGGTCGACGCAATGGCGCTACGCCCGGAATCGGGGTCCGAACCCGAATCCGCCGCGACTTCGGTGCCTGAAGTGCCACACGGAGTTCCGCGTATCCCCAGCTCCGGGTTGCACGGGGGGACCGGAAATTTGCCGCTCGAGCTGACCAGCTTCGTCGATCGCCGGACCGAGTTGTCTGAAGTCGGAAACCTGTTGGCGGGGGCACATTTGGTGACCGTGACCGGGATCGGCGGGGTCGGAAAGTCACGGTTCGCGCTGCGAGTCGCTCATAAGGTCCGGCGAAAGTTCGCGAACGGGGCATGGCTGATCGAGTTGGGGGAGCTGAGCGATGAGGCATTGCTCCCCGACGTTGTCGCCGCCGCCTTCGGAATGCGAAGCCAGGGAAACAGATCCATGCTCGACACACTGGTGGAGTCCCTCGCCCCACTCGATCTTCTGCTGGTACTGGACAACTGTGAGCACCTGATCGACGCCGTTGCCAAACTGTCCGAGTCACTGCTGCGAGCGTGTCCGAACCTGCGAATTCTGGCCACCAGTCGCGAGGCTGTAGGCATCGGCGGAGAAACCCTGTATCCACTACGGCCGCTCGGGATTCCCGATTCGACCAGCCAGCGAACGCTGGCACAAAACCACGCGGTGACACTGTTCGTCGAGCGCGCCACTGCGGCGGTGCCGGGGTTCGAGGTGACCGAAGGGAACGAACGCAGCATTGCCCAGATCTGCACCAGGCTGGACGGTTTGCCATTGGCAATCGAGTTGGCGGCGGCGCGGCTGCGCACGATGTCGGTCGAGCAGATCCAGACCCGGCTGAGAGACCGATACAGCCTGCTGACCCGGGCCGGGCGGGGCGCGCCGAAGCGGCAGCAGACCCTGCGGTATTGCATGGGCTGGAGCTATGACCTGTGCACGCCCGACGAAAAACGGCTGTGGGCCGACTTGTCGGTGTTCGCTGGCGGTTTCGAACTCGACGCGGCCGGGCAGCTGTGTGTCGATGACATGGCCGAGTCCCAGTTGCTCGATACCTTGTCCGCCCTGGTGGAGAAATCGATCCTCATCCGACAGGAGACCGACGGGACTGTGCGCTTCCGGATGCTGGAAACAGTTCTGGAATTCGGCCGAGAGAAGGCCGAGGACTCCGGCCGGTACCCGAGCCTGCTCCGGCGCCACCGGGACTGGTGTGAACGATTGGTGCACGAGGCGGACGCGGAGCTGATCGGTCCGCGTCAACTGAAGTGGGTTGCCCGGCTGGAGCGAGAACTCCCGAATCTTCGAAAGGCACTGGAGTTCAGCCTGTCCGAGTCCGACGACGGCGGACTCTCGATTATCGCAATGCTCTATCTGTTCTGGACTCTGCGTGGCCGCATCAATGAGGGGCGCCGCTGGTCCGTGCGCGTGCTCGAGCATTCATCCGGCGGCCGGACCGCCGACCGAGCCAAGGCGCTCTTCGCGGCCTGTTCGATGGCGGCTATGCAAGGCGACCTACAGGCTGCGACCAGCCAGGCCGCGGAGCTCCGCACCCTCGCCGAGCAGGCAGGGGATCCGTTGGTCATGACCCTGCTCGCCCACATCGAGGCGAATATCGCTCTCGTCGGTGGTGGTGCCGGTCGGTCTCACGCGGCTGCCCGCCTGAGCGATGTCGTTCGCAGCCACGAGGTGCGCGGTGACCTCGGGATTCAGTTGGATGCCCGAATCTCCCTCGGCTGGGCCTACGCCCTGGAGGGCGATGTTTCCGAAGCCGTCGCATGTCACGAGAAGACGCTCAGTATCACCGAAGACGCCGGGGAAACGATCTTTCGATCATGGGCGTTGTGGGCAGCGGGCTTCGCCGTGTGGCGCAGCGGCGACGCCGAACGCGCCACACACTTGTTGGAAGACCGTATTCGATTGTCCGAACAGATGGCCGATCCGCTCGTCACCGCAAGCTGCCTGGAGACGCTGGCATGGATTGCTGCCGACAGGCGCGAGGCCCACCGTGCTGCTGTCCTGATGGGCGCGGCGGACGCGCTGGGACTTCTCGCCGGCACCTCCACATTCATCTTCCCCGAACTGCTGGCCTACCGTGACGAGTGCTCGCAGAGTAGCCGTCGAGTGCTCGGCGTGCGAGCCTTCGACAAGGCCCACGGGGAAGGTTCTGCGATGAGCCTCGACGCTGCGGTGCGGTTCGCACTCTACGAACGATCCGAAGCCAGCCCATCGATTGATCGTTCGTCGGAGGACCTGACGAGGCGTGAACGCCAGGTAGCCGACCTTGTCGCCGAAGGTCTGACCAACAAGGCGATCGCCGCGCGCCTGATGATCTCACAGCGCACCGCTGAGGGGCATGTCGAACACATCCTGTCCAAGCTGGGATTCACCTCGCGTGCACAGATAGCTGTCTGGGCCACAGCGCATTCCGGCAGCACACCGGACTGACCCCTGCCGGATCCCACTAGCTAGACGTCGAGAGAAAAGTGCGCTGCGCGCGACAGGCCGCATGTCGTTCCGGTGTTCGGGCGGCGGGTATCGATGGCCATCCAGAGCGCGTTGGTCACCGGCGCGGCGTTCAGGGTGGAGTCGATCGACCAACCCACCACCCGATGCGAATAGACATCCAGCACCACCGCGCAGTAGACCTTCCCAAATGTTTTGCGCGGACGCCAACAGCGATCCCCAACTGTTCCACCCGAAGCCGTGCATACGCAGGCGGCCAATCACCCGCTGCGGCGGCAGTGGCGGGAGATCGCCACCGGAATCTGGGGACCGCGCCCTGCCCGCCGACCCGATCGGTCGAGATTGCCGTCATCGTCGCCCGCGTACTACGACAAGGCATCGACCCATCGAGACATCCCGCGAGGCCGATCAACCCGCCCCACTGGGATCCTGGAGCGCTTTCGGTCACGGTCCCACGAACAATCGTTCGCATGGCAGGCGCGGCAGCAGCCGACAGTCGTCGATGGCATCGCGAACCAATTCGATTGTGCACCAGCGCTGTCGCCACCAATCGTGGATCAAGTTACGCACCGCCGCTGCGGTGGCCGCGCAGTCGAAGATCACGCCAGCCAGCCAAATACGCACGTGGACATCACCTTCGGGTGAGAACCAGCCTTCGGCGGTCATAGCCGATCGCATTCCTCAGGCATCACCGTGTCAACCTTTCTGGGCGAGGCGCCGGCGATCGCTCACACAATGACCGAACCCATGGGTACAACCATTCGAACGAAAGTACGTCTGCCTCACCACTTTTCAACTACTTGGCTCGGTATGGCGCCAACTAGCCGGGCCCGGACGGTTGTGTTGTCGATGAGTGCCTGAACCGGCAGGCGAATGCCCAATGCGCAGACAAGTACCGACCGCGATCACCATCCGTCGGGCAGCGTCGTGAAATCGGGCGCCCGGTGTTCGGCGAACGCCGCGAGCGCTTCGGTATTTGCCGGTCCACCCATCAACTCGAAGAAGGCTTTGTTCTCGCGTTCCCTCGCTGCGTCGATCTCACCACGGATTGGTTGAGTCATCGTCCGCTTCACCGCCATGAGGCTCGAAATCGGCTTGCTCGCAAGTTCTTCCGCGACTGCGCGGGTCCGATCCGCCAGTTCGGCAGGGTCGCACACCTGCCACACCAGCCCCATCTGGCGAGCCTCACCCGCCGAAATCCAGGCAGAGGACATGAGCAGCCAGGCGGCGTTCTGGCGACCGATAAGACGTGGCAACAGGAACGACGATGCGGCTTCCGGCGCGACTCCAAGGCTGGTGAAGGGGCACTTCAGCCGAGCTGTGGCGGACATCAACGAGAGGTCCGCGAAGCCCAATATCGTGGTCCCGATGCCGAGCCCTATGCCATTGACGGCGCATACGAGTGGTTTGGGAAAGGCGGTGAGTGCGTCGATAAATCCCGTGAATCCGTATTTTCCTGGAGCAAATTCGGGGTTCGCGAGCCGCTCGGCCATCTCTCCGAGATCGGTTCCGGCGCTGAAAGCGCGTCCGTTACCTGTGATAACGACAACTGCGACGGCTGGGTCCCCGGCCGCGTCGAGCAAAGCCTGTGCAGTTGCGTCGTACAGTGCCTCGTTGAAAGCATTGAGGGCATCGGGACGATCCAGCGTGAGGGTTCGCACACGATTGAGATCGTCGATCTGCAAACTCATGGATTCCTGTCTTGTTCTGTTGCGGGACTGAGCCGTTGCCTCGCGCGCAGGCGTGGTTAGCGAGCACAACGCCGCTCTGGCAATGGTGCCGACCTCATTCGTATTTGACTTGCCAGTGCTTGATGCCATTCAGCCAACCCGAGCGCAGGCGTACTGGTTCGGCGACTTCGGTGATCCTAGGCATCACGTCGGCGAGCGCGTTGAACATCAGATCGATCTCGAGTCTCGCGAGGTTGGCTCCGACGCAGTAGTGGGAGCCGGTGCCACCGAAGGCGACGTGCGGGTTGGGGTTACGCAACACATCGAACCCGAACGGATCGATGAAAGCATCCTCGTCGAAGTTCGCGGAGGCATAGAACAGCCCGAGACGCTGTCCCTTCTTGATGGATACGCCTCCCAGTTCGGTATCCGCGGTAGCGGTGCGTTGGAAGGCGCTTACCGGCGTAGCCCAGCGCACGATTTCGTCGGGCGCGGTGCGCGGGCGCTGCTCTCGGTAGAGGTCCCACTGCGCGGGGTTGTCGACGAAAGCCTTCATGCCGTGAGTGATGGCATTTCGGGTGGTTTCGTTGCCTGCCACGGTGAGTAGGACGACGAAGAATGCGAATTCGTCTGTGGCAAGCGATTCACCGTTGATGTCGGCGTTCACCAGCTTGGTGACGATGTCGTCTACCGGACATTTCCGGCGCTCCTCGGCCATGTTCCAGGCGTAGCCGGCCAGACCGCCATATGCCTCGATCGCGTCGCCGCCATATTCGGGGTCGTCGTAGTTGTTGACGTGGTTGGACCAATCGAACAGCTTGTTGCGGTCGGACTGGGGTACGCCGAGCAGTTCGGCAATCGCCTGCAGCGGGAGTTCGACGGCGATTTGTTCAACAAAATCTCCACCGCCGGTCTTCTTCGCCTCTGCGACAATGATCTCCGCACGTTCGCGCAGGGCGTCGCGCAGGCTTTCTACCGCCCGCGGAGTGAAGCCCTTGGATATGATGCGACGGTTCTGGGTGTGTTTGGGCGGGTCCATGTTGACCAGCATCGCGCGGGTCAGGTCCTTCTGATCCTCGCTGATGCCGTCGGGCAGGCGGATGATCGAGGTGTTCTCCCTGGAGGAGAACAGCACGGGGTCTTTGGATATCTCTTTGACGTCCTCGAGTTTGCTGACGACCCAGTAGCCTCCGTCATGGTAGCCGCCCGCGCCGTCGCGTTGTTCGTTCCACCAGATCGGTGCTGTTCGGCGTAGTTCGGCAAACTCCTCGATCGGGGTCCGGGTGGCCCACAGATCGGGGTCGGTGAAGTCGAAACCTGCGGGGATCGATGATGTGGTCATAGTGTGTTCCTTGCTAAACGCGGTGGTCTGGTTCTCGGCTGGCGGCGTAGGCTTTGGCTCGCCGGTAGTCGGGTTTGCCGCTCGGGGTTCTTACGACCTGGTCAGTCACCCAGATTCGGCGCGGTACTTTGTATCCCGCGAGGTGAGTCCGCACATGCTGCTCCAACGAAGCGAAATCGATCGGCCCGGACGTTCTGGATGAGACGACGGCCGAGACCTGGTGTCCCCACCGTTCGTCAGGTACCCCGATCACGATGGCGTCGTAGACATCCGCGTGTGACTTCACGATGCTTTCGACCTCTTCGGCGAAGACCTTTTCACCGCCGGTATTGATGACCATATTGCCGCGGCCCAGCAGCGTGATGAAACCACCTTCCTCGACAATCGCCCTGTCGTCGGTGATCACCATCCGTATGCCCTCGACGGTCTTGAACAGCCTGTCCGTCTTTTCCTGGTCCTTGTAGTAGCCAATCGGAACCGATCCGGTCTTGGCCAGCCACCCTTCCTGCCCGACCTCGACCGGTCGGCCGTCGTCGGTGACCACAAGGGCGCCGCGGCCGGTCTGAACCTTGGGACCGCGGGTGGCCGTTTCGCTCTTTTGCGCGAAACCCATTCCCCCGTACCCGGTTTCCGACGAGCCGATCGAGTCGGCGACCACCAGCGTGGGAAACAGTTCCAGGAGTTCGTTTTTCACCGACTGCGAGAGCAACGCAGCTCCGGATACAACCATCGCCAGTGCCGATGTGTCGACGGGGGCGGCACGGTAGGCGTCGACGAGCGGCCTGCCCATTGCGTCGCCGGTGATGATCAGGCACGTGACTTTGTCACGAGCGACGACCTGCCAGACCTTCGCGGGGTCGAATTTGGACTCCAGGATCACGGTGTTGCCGGACCACAGTGCTGTGAAGCTGGGCATCATTGCCGCGGCGTGGATCAGCGGGGGCACCGCAAACCACCGACTGATTTGCGCTGCGTCGACACCGGTCCGGGATTGGTGGTACTCGTCGGTGATCGGCTGTCCTGTATGGAAGTCGATGCCTCCGCCGATTACCCGCCAGATGTCTTCCTGACGCCATACAACGCCTTTGGGCTGGCCCGTGGTGCCACCGGTGTACATGATGAACAGGTCGTCGCTGCTACGTTCGGCAAAGTCGCGGGCCGTTGAGGCAACGTTCAGTGCCTCTTCGTACCGCAAGGAGTCGCTGAGTTCGTCGACGCTGTCGAGGTCGTCTTCGACGACCAGCGTGTGGCGAATCGACGGCACCGACGGCAATACCTCGGCGACTGATCGGCTGTACGTGCGGTGATGGACCAGTGCCACGAGGTCGGCATTGTCATAGACGTAACGCAGCTCGGCAGAGGTGTAGCGATAGTTGATGTTCACCGGGACCGCGCGGATCTTGAAACACGCGATCAGGGTCTCCAACGTCTCGATGGAGTTGTGCATGTGGAACCCGACATGGTCGCCGCGGTCGATCCCAGCGGCAGTAAGGTGATGAGCGAGCTGGTTGGCGCGGCTCTCCAGTTCCCGGAAACTGACCTCGCGGCCCTGTGCGATCACCGCAATCCGGTCCGGCATTGCGTCGACCGCATGCTCGAACAGATCGGCGAAGTTGTATGACATCGTTGTCTCGTCCTTTTGTTGAGTTGCGCTCTAGATCTGAGTCAGGGTCGCGTCTGGTCCAGGGGCGACCTCTCCCAAGCGCCACAGCGGAATCACCACATCGGGGTCGCATTCCTCGTCCACGATCCACTTGCACATCCGGCGGATCGGCTCGATCGCGTCCTGCGGCATGGCGATCGCGACGCTGCACGCGTAGCCCAAACTGGTGAGACGCTGCGCGCCGAACAGCGGAAGCTTGTCGCGCAACTCGCGCTTGAGCGATTCGGGATAGATGCCAATCGTCTGTGTGTAGGCGTTCACAGCGCTTGCGACCTTGTCGATGTCGGCAACCGGAACCACGTTGGCGACCCGCCCGCAGAGCATCGAGGAATAGTCCACCGCCGAATCGATCTGGGACACGATGATCGCGCCTTCGCGATCATCGCCGCCGATCACGCGATACCAGTCGTCAACCATTCGGGAAGCGTCGACATGCTCGAACAGTTCCCGATTTGGGTACAGCGGTGGCGTGCTGATGAAGGCGGGCAACCCGACGAGCTCTTCGTAGATCATCTCGCCCAGCCGGTTGGCCTTCGCGACCCCGGCCACGTCGGTCCCGCTCATCACGTAGATGACGCGCGCATTGGCACAACCCTCTTGGTTGGCGACACCGATGTCGACTGCCGCGCGCCGCGCGACATCGCGCATCGTAGCCCCATCCTCGAACGCCTCGGCGCCAATGATTGTCGCGGACCGCTTGGGGTCCAATGCGATCAGCTCGAGACCCGGCTGGATAAAGCGGGTGACGTGTTTGACCGAGGCCAGGCCGCCCCACGCGACGATCTTCTCGATGTGCTGAGGCTGGTAAAGCGCCTCCTCGACGGTGGTGTCACCGCCCTTCCAATACCCTACGACCAGATGCTTGGTGATCGGGTGGTCCGGTGCGACGTCGGCCAGCGTTCGGGCGATCGCGACCGCGGTCAGCGGATCGTTCGACGGTGCCTTGATGATCGTGTCGGAGCGCGTGATCACCGAACGCAGGATCGTCACCGCGGACACCAGACCGCCGTTGCCAGCCGGAATGTGCAGCACGCGCGAGCCGAATGCACGCACCCGCAACTCCCGGCCGTCGGCAAGCCGCCGGGGCACCCATCCGTTGAGATAGTCGAGCCCGACCTGGGTGTCGGCCAGCTCGCGGACGTGATCGCGGGAGAACAGCGGCCGCAGAATCTGATAGCTGTTCTTCAGCATGTCCGCCGGCAGCG
Organism: Nocardia sp. NPDC004123; assembly: GCF_053603795.1. Lineage (NCBI taxonomy): Bacteria > Bacillati > Actinomycetota > Actinomycetes > Mycobacteriales > Nocardiaceae > Nocardia > Nocardia sp. NPDC004123. The sequence goes on along the minus strand of NZ_JBSGGG010000003.1, from coordinate 158,026 downwards.
GATTCGCCAGCAATGCGGCCTCGTAAGCCTCCTGCATGTGGGCGTTCGTTTCGAAGACCAGCGCATCACCGAGCGCCTCGAGCACATCGAGGATTTCCTCGAAGCCCACGTCGTAGAGATCGGTCATCGCCATCGGAGTCGCCAGCGGAACCTGATCGATGTACCGGCCTATGTCCGGAGCCTGAAACTCGGCACCACCAGTACGGGTACCGAATGTCACCAGATCGTCGGTGATGACCTCACCACGAAGGAAGAGCGGGATTGTGTAGGCACTACTCACGATTCGAACTCCTTCATGAAGTCGATCGCCTGGTTGTGAACCTCATGGGTTGCGGCACAGGTGATTCGATCGTCTTCAACACCCTGCTTTTCGCTGTAGCGGATGATGTGGTGCTCGAAGGCGACCGTGGTCCGACCGCAGGGACAGGCCAGATCCCAATCGATGGTTACCTCGTCGCCGGAGATCACGCCGCCCCAGTGGCTCTTGTTGAGAACGTCGTAGACCGCCGCCCGACCGATCTGTACGCCCTCCCGGGGCAACGGCTCACTGGTCTCCGGGTCGAGGATGAACGGAATGATCCACGGCTGTATGTGGTATCGCCCCTCGTCACACGCCCAGTGGAAGGCATTCTGCTCGGAGAATCCGTAGCCTTCCTGGATCCGCTCGACGCCGAGGAATTCCCGGATGATGTCCATGTAGTCGTCGGGCAGGACGAAGCCCTTGGATCCGCCGCCGGTGAGGATCGCCGAGTCCGGTGCGAATACGTTGGTGATTCCGCGCTCGAGCCCGGCCTTCGCGACGTCGTACATGAGGTTGTAGGTGCCGAGCATGAAAACCCGCTTGCCGCGCAGCTTCTCGGTGATCTCAGTGAAGAAGGTGTTCAGTTCCTCGGGCTGGCGCATCTGCAGGGCGATGAACTCGTCCTTGCGGGCAGCCAGTGCAGGGTCGACCACGAGGCGGTCCAGCTCGCCGCGAGAGGCGGCGGCACGCATCTTGGATGCCAGGAACATCAGGTCGGTGTCGATGCCACCGGAGTACAGCGAGTGGAATTTGCTCTCGTCGCCTCCGGTGAAGCCTCTCTTGATCATTGCGGCGATGCGGAGATGCCCCAGCTTGCCGCTTGCGTAGTTGGGCCAGATGACCTCGACACCGGGGTTCAGCTCTTCCGCGGTCGGCTCCTTGCCGAACGTCTGGAACAGGCACAACTTCCACAGGACCATGTTCTGGGTCGAGCTGTCCTTGTCCTTCGGAATGATCGACAAAGTGCCGGTCGTTCCGCTCGATGTGATCACTTCGAGCGGTGTCTGGGCGTCCAGCCGATCGATCCACTCGTCGATGCTCTTGCAGCCCACGGTGTCAACGTTCGACAGATCATGGCTAGTGACTCCGTCCAGCCACCGGGTCATCAGATCGAAACGCTTGTTGTCGATCAGTGCGGCCGGATACGACTTGAACGCCGTATGCGAGAACAGCAGCGGCACAATGTCATTGAACTCGCTCACCTCGGTGATACCCAGTCGATCGGCCAACTTGCGCACGATGTCGATGCTCCGCCGGTGCTCCTGGAAACGGATGACCATCGCTCGACGTTGAAGTTCCTCGAGCTCGTCACGAGCAATGCTGTGCATCTGGGTCACCGACTCGCCGAAGAAGGCGATCGGGTCAGTCATGAACTGGCTTACTTTCCGCGCTGAAAGCTGAGTGACACTCATCTGCACTTCGGTTCTCCATCGGTTCGGTTTGGGTCGGCTCCCGGTCGGCATGCACCTCGGGGATGGCAGCAATCCCCTCCGTGAGCTGCGCCGACGACCATCCGAGTCACTGTGTCGCATCTCACCAAGCAGATCCGACGATACAAGTTGGTGCATATAACTGCAATACTATAGTTGACCGCAAACACCGGCGTTGGCCATTCAGCCATGCCATGGCTCGCGCCGACGCCGAACGTCGGGCTTGCATCGCCGAGCCGCGCCGGGTTGGCGAGTGCCAAAGCCAGAGGAGTGGCCCATGGAATACCGAACCCTGCACCTGCGCATCAGCGACCGGATCGCCGTTGTCACCCTGGACCGGCCGGAACGGCGTAACGCCTTTACCGGCCAGATGGGTGCGGAGCTATCTGATGTGTATCGACGCTGCGACGCCGATGATGAGGTGCGGGTCGTCGTGCTCACAGGAACCCCGCCTGCGTTCTGCGCAGGTGCCGATCTCGGCGCCGGTGATCAAACCTTCGCAGGGGCGCCTGCCGGGTTCAGCGCAGCAGGTATCAATCCCCCAGCGTGGAAGGTTCGCAAACCAGTCATCGCGGCAGTCAACGGCCACGCCCTCGGGATCGGGTTCACACTAGCGATGCAGTGCGATCTGCGGATCATGGCCGCGGGCGCCAAATACGGTGTGCTGCAGGTACGTCGAGGCATGATCGGGGACGCCTATTCACACTGGGTACTCCCCCGCGTAGTCGGCATGTCGCGCGCGGCCGAGCTGTTGCTGACCGGGGCTTCGTTCGACGGCAGGCGGGCATTCGATCTAGGCCTGTGCTCTGCAGTGGTGCCAGCTGACCAGGTCCTCGACGCAACCCTCGAGATCGCGCACGACATTGCTGTAAACACCGCGCCATTGTCCGTTGCAGCGAGCAAGCGGCTGTTGTGGTCATCGTTCGAGCGGGATGCACTCGAGATCGGCTCAATCGAGACCGAGTTGCACATACAACTCATGGATCACGAGGACGCCCGAGAAGGCGTCCGCGCCTTCATCGAGCATCGCCTCCCGAATTGGACTGGCAAGGCGGCAGATTTGTGCGATAGGTAACGCAAAGAAACTTCACATAGGTATACGAACTAGAACACGTTCTAGTTCATTTTGATGCCCAAATTCGGTGATCGATCACCGCAACTAAGGATTCCCCGAGAGGTTCACCATGACATCCACACACACCGAACCAGGCCACGATTCCACTCCTGCCGCGCTCGTCGAGCAGCGTGGTCAGACACTGATAGTCACTATGAACCGGCCGCACGTGCGCAACGCGATCACCAATGAGATGCTCGCCATTATGGTCGAGGCATGGGATCGGCTCGACGGGGATCCGACCATTCGCAGCTGCGTCCTCACCGGCGCCGGCGGCGCCTTCTGCGCTGGCGCCGATCTCAAAAGAATGACGCGCTACGACCCCGGCAAGACCATGTCCAGCGGAGACTGGGACCCCGCATATCTGCCAGGCCTACTCAAAGGGCGCCGATTGACCAAACCTCTGATCGCAGCGGTTGAGGGCCCGGCAATCGCCGGAGGAACCGAGATCCTTCAGGCGACCGACATTCGCGTCGCGGGCAAAAGCGCTGTGTTTGGCGTCTCGGAGGCAAGGTGGAGCCTGTTCCCGATGGGTGGCTCGGCAGTTCGGCTACCACGCCAGATTCCCTACACCGCCGCAGCCGAGATGCTGCTGACCGGCCGTCACATCACCGCGGCCGAGGCCAAGGACATCGGCCTGATCGGACAGGTGGTACCCGACGGCGAAGCTCTGGACAGGGCACTGGAGCTGGCTGAACTGGTCAATGCGAACGGCCCGGTGGCAGTGGCCGCCATTCTCAAGGCCATACGCGACACCGAAGGGATGCACGAGGAAGCAGCGTTCCAGATCGAGGGGAAAATCGGCCTGAAGGTCTCCTTCAGCGACGACGCCAAGGAAGGACCCCGCGCCTTCACCGAGAAGCGCAAACCCAGCTTCGAGGGCCGGTAGGTCAACAAGCGAAAGAATGCCCCTGCGCCACAACTCGACGACCTCCCCCGGACTGTACGCGGCGGGAGGTTGTCGGGTTTCGTCGTCAATTCACCTGGCGGTCGCTATCGGCCCAATACCGGGCACGCAACGCCTTCTTGTCCGGCTTACCGAGCGGGCTGACCGGAATGCTGGCCGCGTAGTCGATCGACTTCGGCGTGTAGACCGCGCCCTTGCGCTCCTTGACCAACTTCTGCAGTTCCTCGACGGCCACGGTCTGCCCCGCACGCAGGACGATGACGGCCTTGACCGCCTCGCCCCACTTGTCATCTGGCACACCGATAACAGCCGCAGCGCTCACAGCCGGGTGAGCCGACAACACGTCTTCGACCTCACGCGGGTAGACGTTGAAACCGCCGGACACGATCATGTCCTTCTTGCGGTCGACGATGTAAAGGAAGCCTTCGGCGTCCTTCCGGGCGATGTCACCGGTGTGCATCCAGCCGTGTTCGAAGGTCTCCTTGGTCTGTTCCGGCTTGTTCAGATAACCCTTCATCACCAGTGGTCCCCGCACACAGATCTCGCCGGGTTCGCCGTCGGGCACTTCGTTGCCGGCCTCGTCCAGAAGTGCCACGTGCAGCCATGGCACCGGCCGGCCGCAGCTGGCCAGGCGCTCGGGCTTGGACAGATCGTGATCGCCCTTGCGAAGCACCGAAATGGTCATCGGGCATTCGGCCTGGCCGTAGAACTGGAAGAAGATCGGCCCGAGCTTACGGATCGCCTCGGCGAGGCGCGTCGGAGAGATTGCCGAGGCACCGTAGAACACTGTCTGAAGGCTGGACAGGTCGTATTCGTCGAGTTTCGGATAGTCCAGCAATGCGTAGAGCATGGTGGGGACCAGCATGGTCGAGGTGATCTTGTACTTCTGGATCGCCTCCAGCACCTTCTCCGGCTGGAAACCCTGCAATACAACGATCGAGCCGCCCTGCATGCTCGTCGGGTTCCAGAACGCGCCACCGGCATGACTAAGCGGAGTGCAGACCAGGAAGCGGGTGTCGGCAGGCCATTCCCACTCGGTGCGCTGAATCCGAAGCAGCGTGGCACTGCCCTGGTAGCTGAGCATCACACCTTTGGACTTGCCAGTGGTGCCGCCGGTATATGCAAGGCTGACCGTATCAGTCGGGCTGACCTCGGGCGCCCGCAACGCGGCCGGCGTGAATGCCTCGGCCGCGGCCAGCAGGTCCGTGCCTACGCCCGTCTCACCGAACGCGAGCAGAGTCCGCAGGCCCGGCACTCGCTGCGCAAGCTGCGCGGCACGCTCCTCATAGGTCTGTGGGTCGTAAATCAACGTTTCGATGCCCGCGTCTTCCAGTACATACACATGGTCCTCGAGCGACCCCATGGGGTGCAATGCGGCGAACCGGACCCCGGTGACCTGATTCGCACCCTGAGTGAAGAGCACCTCGGGCCGGTTCGCAGACAGGATCGCGACCGAGCTACCCACGCCCAGCCCCAGCGCAGCGTAGGCCTGAGCAAAGCGGCTGATCTGATCTCGTAGCTGCACGTACGTCAGTTCGGTATCACCGATGTGCACTGCGGTCCGATCAGCGTACATCTCCAGAGAGCGGATCAATATGTCGACCGGCAGCGGCTCCCGGTGCAACCTGGCGAACACTTCTGTTTGCCCAACGGTCGTTGTCATAGTTCTCGCTCCTTCTCGGGTGCTGCATACATCACAAATCTAGAACGTGTTCTAGGAGCGATCAAGGTGGAATCCTATCGATCACGTCGGATACAGAGATTTACACCTTCGCGGCAACACCAATTGCCTCTTGTCGATATTTCAAGAACGTGTTTCACTCGCTTGGTGACCGCAGAAGCTTCCCCTCTTTCGGCACCACTCGACATCGGGTTCGATTACACCCGATCCCTCGGTCCGGTGCTCGGACGATTCATGACAGATTTGTCGCAACGCCGCATCGGAGGAGTACGCGGCGCCGACGGCCGCGTCCATGTCCCGCCGGTCGAGTTCGACCCGGTGACCGCCGCTCCCCTATCGGACTTCGTCGAGGTCTCGACCGAAGGCGCCGTCCTGGGCTGGTCTTGGTGCGCCGAACCGGTAGCAGGCCAACCGATCCAGCGCCCGTTCGCTTGGGCACTTATCCAACTCGACGGCGCCGACACCGCGCTCCTGCACGCCGTAGACGTTATCGACGCCAACGACATTCATACCGGCATGCGGGTCCGAGTCCGATGGGCCGATCAGCCGATCGGGCACATCCGCGACATCGCCTACTTCGAGCCGGTCGACAGATCGCCGGATGGGCTCGTACCACCGATGTGGCCTGCGCCCCCGGCCACGGCACGGGGCGAGGGAGAACCGGTAACGGTGATCATCACCCCGATCGAGCTGGAGTACACGCACTCGGTCTCCGCAGAGGAGAGCCGATACCTGCGCGCCCTCGACGAGGGCAAGTTGATCGGCCAACGGTGCCCGGCATGCGAGCAGGTGTACATCCCCCCGCGTGCCTCGTGCCCAACCGACGGCGTTCCCACCACCAGTCCGGTGGAATTGCCCGACACAGGCACCGTGACCACCTTCTGCATCGTCAACGTGCCGTTCCTCGGACAGCAGATCAAACCCCCGTACGTGGCCGCCTACATACTGCTGGACGGCGCGGACATTCCATTCCTTCATCTGGTGCTCGGCTGCGACGCCGCCGATGTCCGGATGGGCATGCGGGTGCGCGCGGTTTGGAAGCCCCGTGAGGAATGGGACACCACGCTGCGCAATATCGACCATTTCGAGCCGTCTGATGAGCCGGACGCGCCCTACGAGTCGTACAAGAGGCACCTATGAGCTCCCAGGATGTAGCCGTCATCGGCTTCGCCCAGTCGCCGTCGCGCCGAGTCGGCGACACCACAACCAATGGCGTCGAGATGCTCGTCCCGCTGTTCTCCGACGTGTACACCCAGACCGGACTAGCCAACTCCGACATCGACTTCTTTTGCTCGGGCTCATCGGATTACCTTGCTGGCCGGGCCTTTTCGTTCATTTCCGCAATCGATGCGATCGGTGCCGTCCCACCGATCAACGAGTCTCATGTCGAGATGGACGCCGCCTGGGCGTTGTACGAGGCATGGATCAAGATCCGCACCGGCCAGGTCGAGACTGCGCTGGTCTACGGTTTCGGCAAGTCTTCAGCCGGTCAGCTACGGCGAGTGCTGTCGCTGCAACTTGATCCCTATGTCGTCGCACCGCTGTGGCCTGACTCGGTCAGCGTCGCAGGCATACAGGCACGGATCGGGCTGGAATCCGGCCGCTGGAGCGAGAAGGACATGGCGCAGGTGGCCGCGCGCAGCCTCGCCAACGCCGTGGCCAACCCCTACGCCCAACGCCACGGCACGTATGACGCAGTGGCGCTGCTCGATGCTCCCTACACCTCGAATCCCTTTCGCGCCCATGACATCGCGCCGATCTCCGACGGCGCGGCTGTCATCGTCCTCGCGTCGGCGGAACGTGCAGCCCAGCTGGTAGAGCGGCCCGCGGTCATCACGGGCCTGGAACATCGAATCGACTCCGCTTTGCTTGGTGCACGCGACCTCACCCGATCGCCGTCGACTGAAGCTGCCGGCGCGGCCGCAGGTATCGAGGGAGTCGAAATCGCCGAACTGCACGTGGCATTCAGCCACCAGGAACTCATCCTGCGCGAGGCGCTCGGACTCGACGAGGGCGTGCAGATCAACCCGTCGGGCGGCCCGCTGACAGGCAATCCGATGTTCGCTGCAGGCTTGGCTCGGATCGGCGAGGCGGCCGGGCATATCTTGCGTGGCGAGGCCCGGAAGGTGCTCGCACACGCCACGAGCGGCCCTGTGCTGCAACAGAACCTGGTAGCGGTCTTGGAGGCAGCTAATGGCTAAGCAGTTGGCGGCGGTGCTCGGCACCGGCCAGACTCATCACACGACCCGGCGCCGCGACGTGTCCATGGCGGGCATGATCCGCGAGGCCGTTGACCGCGCTCTCGAAGATGCCCGTTGCACCATGGCCGACATCGATGCGATCGTGATCGGCAAAGCGCCCGATTTGTTCGAGGGCGTCATGATGCCCGAGTTGTACCTCGCGGATGCGTTGGGCGCCAACGGCAAACCGCTGTTGCGCGTACACACCGCGGGCTCTGTAGGAGGATCTACATCGGTCGTGGCGGCCAGCCTGGTGCAATCGGGCGTCCACAAGCGTGTCCTCACCGTCGCGTACGAGAAGCAGTCGGAGTCCAACGCCATGTGGGCGTTGTCGGTCGCGGTGCCATTCACGATGCCTGTGGGTGCCGGCGCCGGCGGCTACTTCGCGCCGCACGTGCGCTCCTACATCCGACGTTCCGGTGCGCCGGATCATATCGGCGCGCTGGTAGCGGTCAAGGACCGTCGAAACGGTGCCCTCAATCCACACGCTCATCTGCGGCAACCTGACATCACTTTCGAATCGGTTCGCGCGTCGCAGATGCTGTGGGACCCGATCCGCTTCGACGAGACCTGCCCGTCGTCGGATGGCGCGTGCGCCATGGTGATCGGGGACGAGGCGGCAGGCGACGCCGTTGAGGGCGGAGCGGCGTGGATTCACGCCACCGCCATGCGCACCGAACCGACCACGTTCTCCGGTCGCGACCAGGTCAACCCCCAGGCGGGCCGGGATGCCGCGGCGGCGCTGTGGCGCGACGCGGGCATCACCGATCCACTCGCCGAGCTCGACGCGGTTGAGATGTACGTGCCGTTCTCCTGGTTCGAACCGATGTGGCTGGAAAACCTCGGCTTTGCCGAGGAAGGGACCGGCTGGAAACTGACCGAGGCGGGCGAGACAGCGATCGGCGGGAAGCTGCCGGTAAATCCGTCCGGCGGGGTTCTCTCGTCCAACCCGATCGGGGCTTCGGGGATGCTGCGCTTCTCCGAAGCCGCGAGGCAAGTCATGGGTCGTGCGGGCGCCCATCAGGTCGACGGTGCACGCAAGGCGCTCGGCCACGCGTACGGCGGCGGATCGCAGTACTTCGCGTTGTGGGTGGTGAGCAGCCAGAAACCCGCGTAACAGCACTCGCTTCGTCTCGCCAGGTCGATCGGCGCGACGAAGCGAGTGCTGTTACCCGCAGACACGACGGTCAGCAGGAAGTATGCGTTGGGCCTGGAGTTGACCGATCCCGGATTCGACTTCTCTGTCCAGTCGATCCGAGCCCAGCGCCAGCAACGCTGGCGACATCGCAGGCTGACCGCGACACGAAAACGCCGCAGCGAACTCCGAATCGGCGAAGATCGGCCCCAGCGCGTCCCGCAGCCGCATCGCCAGACACCCATCGGGGAACACCATCCTGGCAACCCGCACCGTCTCCACCGGAACCACATCCCACCTGCGCGGGCGCAAAGAAACCCCAACCTCCATCAACACCATGCACGATCCCCCGAGCATCGATCATGCCGAACCGGCTCCGGCTCAACCGAATTCCGAGAAGATGAACCGCGTCCTGGGTCTCTAGGATCATCGGCCCGACGACGGGCGCGTGGTCTGTGTCGACGAGTTCGGGCCGCTCAATCTGCAGCCCCGCGCCGGCCGCGGATGGTTCACCCGCCGCCGGCCGAAGCGGTTGCGGGCGGACCTACAACCGGACTCAGGGGGTGCGCCTGGACCTGCGCAGCGGCCAGTTGTACTACCGGATCCGCGACCGCGAACGCTGGACTGAGTTCCTGGCGTTCCTCGAGACCCTGCGAGCTCGCTGGCCCGGTGAGAAGTTGTACTTGATCGTGGATAACTACTCGGTCCATAAGCGTGGTGAAGTGCGGGAATGGTGTGCCGCCAACGAAGTCGAGCTGGTGTTCCTGCCGACCTACTCGTCCTGGTTGAACAGAATCGAGTGCGAGTTCGCCGCCCTGCGCTACTTCGCGTTGAACGGCACCGATCACCGCAGCCACGACGAGCAGGACGCGGTGATCGGTGACTACGTCCGCTGGCGCAACCAGCATGCTGGACCGGTCCGCGACTTCGCCGTCGGCTCCAAGATCCGGCACCCGGATTACTTACTGAACGTTGCCTGACGCGGCACTAGCAGCTCGGCTGCGCGTTTGATTCCTGCAGAGCCCTAGCCAGGTCCGCGACGTCCTGCGGTGCCGGGCTGTAGCCGGGGAAATAGACGCAAACGCGATCAGCTACATCGCCGAATCTATCCTTGAGCTGAGCAGCGCACTCCACCGGGGATCCGTGAACGGCAATGGTAGATATCAACGAATCGTCGATCAGATCCGTCATCTCGTCGACGCTGCCGCTTTTGGACAGCTTGTTGAGCTTTTGTTGTAGGTGACCATAATTCTCGACTTCCAGCACTGGTAAATAGGCCGGTGTTGAGCCGTAGAAGGCAATGAGGCGACGCACGCCTGCACGAGCCCGTTCGATGTCGTCCGCGGTTTTTCCGAGCACAGCCATCGCCTGCGGCGCGATTGTGAAGTCGGCAAGGTCCCTGCCACTGCGGTCGAGCCCATCGAGCACTGCCGGCATTGTTCGCTCGCGGAAGTGTCGAGCACTATTGAACGGCATCACGAGCAGCCCGTCGGCAACTTCGGCCGCCGCCCTGGTCATTAGCGGACCCAGCGCACCCATCAGCACGGTCGGTACACCGAACGCGCTCGGTCCAGGATTGAATGCGGGCGGCATCAATGTGTGGCGAGTGAACTCTCCCCGGAAGTCCAGTTTGGTCTCGGTCTGCCAGGCGGTCAAAATAGCCTTTACCGCCGAGACGAATTCTCGCATGCGCGCGGCCGGTTGCGACCAGGTACCACCGTACCTGTTCTCGATGTGAGGTCGAATCTGGGATCCGAGCCCGAGCCGAAATCGCCCGCCGCTCAGCGCATGTAGATCGTAGGCGGCATGCGCGACGTGCAACGGGCTACGCGGAAATGCAATCGCCACGTTGGTCATGAGATCGAGGTCGACCGACGGAGCGATAGCTGCCAAGGGAAGAAAGACGTCATGACGGCCCTCGAAGGTGAAAACTCCGTCAACTCCCAGCTTCGCCAGCTCAATCGCTCGTGCGATCGCCTGTTCAGGGGCTGCGTCGAGTTGGATGTCGATCCGCATCATCACCAGTCCTTCGGCAAACCGAGCGCGTGCTCGGCCACCATGCTCAGCAAGATCTGCGTACTGCCACCCGCGATGGAAATCGCCCGTGTGAGCAGGAATTCCCGGGTCACCGACCCATCGAGCATCCCCGCCTCCCCCGCCAGGTGCAGCTGAAACTCCGCTACGGCCTGGCGATTCCGGACACCGACGAGCTTTCGGACCGCCGCCTCTACTCCGCCATCGCCGCCGCCGATCCGGTGAGTGAGTGCCTGGTGTGCGAGGAGACCGGTTGAAATTCCTTGCGCCAGCATGTGACCCAGGTAATCGTCGGTCCGAGAGTCACACGCGCTTGCCGCCAGATCCATCAACGTCGCGATGCGATCTTCGAGGGTCGCATCCCCGCCCATCTCCACGCGTTCGCTCGCCAACGTGGTCCGTGCGAGCGACCAGCCGCCATTCACTTCTCCGACGACGCAGTCGTCGGGAACGAAGACATCGTCGAGAAACACCTCGTTGAACAAAGAGTCTCCGGTGATCTCCCGCAGTGGCCGCGCCTCGATTCCAGGGGAGTGCATGTCCACCAGAAAGTAAGTGATCCCGCGGTGTTTGGGCACCGATTTGTCGGTGCGAGCCAGGCAGATTCCCCAGTCTGCGACGGTCGCGAACGAGTTCCATACCTTCTGCCCCGACAAACGCCAGCCGCCTGGGACTCGCTCGGCTCGTGTGCTCAAACTCGCAAGGTCCGAGCCGGCTCCCGGCTCACTGAACAGCTGACACCATGTGAACTCGCCACGAAGCGTGGGTGGGACGAATCGGGCGATCTGGGCACGATTACCCGCGGCGAGCAGGGCAGGAACTGCCCACCATCCGATGATGAGGTCGGGACGCGAAATGCCGGCTTGTTCCAGCTCTTGATTGATCAGAACTTGTTGGGCGGCAGAGGCATCGCGGCCATATGGTGCCGGCCAGTGCGGTGCGAGGTAACCGGACTCCGCCAGCGCGATGCGTTGCTGCTCCGCGGGAAGCGTTGCCACCGTGGCGATCTCCTGCCGGACCGCCGCCCGTTGCTCCTCGACCGACCCCAGGTCGATGGTCGGGCGACGTCGTTGACCTGATCGCACATGCTCAGCGGTTTTGCGGCACCACCACGCGCTACCGCCGTGCGACTTTCGCAAGGCAACCGCGCGGCGCAGGTAGAGGTGCGCGTCGTGCTCCCATGTAAACCCGATGCCGCCCAGGATCTGAATGCAATCTTTCGCGTTGTCAACCGCTGCGTCGAGCGCAATCGCTCCCGCGACGGCAGCCGCGATACGCTCCTCGTTCCCGTCTGTGATCGCCGCGGCCGCATCGGCTGCGGCTGCCCGTGTCTGCTCTGCACGCGTATACATCGTTGAGCACAGATGCTTGATTCCTTGGAACGCCCCGATCGGGCGTCCGAATTGTGTGCGCATCGCGGCGTATTTGGCCGCGATTTCGAGTGTCTGCGCGGCGATCCCCGAGGCCACTGCTGCCGCCGCTGCCACATGGAGATCGGCCAATACGTCGAACTCGGTCTCCTCGAAGAGCACCGCGACCGGAGTGGCCGCGACTTCCACCGCAGCAACTGGCGTTCCGAAATCGATGCCGTGCAATATCCTCGTGACAAGCCCTTCGGCACCCGGCAGGAGCAGACAAATCACAGCGGGTCCGCCATCGACCACCGAGACCGGTGCTAGCACCGCGCTCGCCTCGGATCCGCCGATTACCGCGCCCAGATGGCCGGACACCACACGTCGACCTGCGACGATGGCCGAACTGAGGGGAGCAGTTCCCGGGTTGGCTATAGCCACCACAAGTTCACCGCGTATGACCTCCTGCAGCACCGAATCCGGCGTCTTTGCCGCTCGACCGAGGAAGAACGCCCCAACACATTGGGACAACAGCGGGCCGGGTACTAACTCTGCACCGACCGACTCGAGCATGGCGGCCATGGCCCGGAATTCTGCACCCGCACCGCCGCGCTCCAACGGGACCGTTGCGTCGAAGAGTCCGAGCTTGGCCAGGTGAGGCCAAATGCCAAGCCATGCCTGTCCTGATTCGTCTCTTGCTGCGTTGATGGAACCCAGGTCACGAGCCAACGCTGCCACTGCTGAGGAGGCCGACAAGTCCTCCGAAGTGGCCGCGATTGTCGTGAACATCCGCTTAAACATGGACCCGGTCACCTCCGACCGATGTCGCCTCGAGCTGACGCTCGGCTCGAACTTTCGGACTGATCGCGGATAACGCCGATGAGCCTCCAACGAGGCACAGGCAGGGACGTGAGTGCATGCTGCTCCTTAGCTGTCGATGGCAGACAAGCAGTGCGAGGCCTGCGGGCGTTGCGTCAGTTCCATCCAGCGGCACCTGTTGCTTCAGGCACGACCCACATCGTTAGATTGCAGGTAGGAGGTTATCGAGATGGAACCGGAGCCAGTCGCGCAGTTGTCTATGCGCTCCATCAGCAACGGGCGTAACGAACCGAGGTCGTCGGTTATCGAGAGGATGACCGAGGTGCTCGACGCATTCGCTGCCGGTCCAGATCGTCTGAGCCTCCCCGAGGTCGCGGCGATCACCGGATTGCCCCGGACGACCGTATTTCGAATCATGCAGCAGTTGGTCGGAATGGGCTGGCTCGAGCAGGACTATCCCGGGTTTCGGCTGGGGCGGCGTGCGTTTGGTTTAGCGGCACGTCAACAAGACTGGTCCGGCCTGCGAGCAGCGGCAAACCCTCGACTCGTGTCCCTGTATGAGGGTGTTGGTGCCGTCGCGCATCTGGGTGTGTTGGAAGGCAACCAGGTCCGGTATCTGGACAAGATCGGCGGCCCGACCACAGGCGTTCCGTCTGCGATCGGCCTTCGAGTTCCGGCAGAGCGAACGGTTCTGGGGTGGGCGATGATGGCGGCGATGCCACCCGAACACGTCGATGTTCTATTCGCCGGAGGGTCCTCGACCGAGGATAGCGACAGCTCGGATCTGCTTCACCTGCATACTCAATTGAGCCGCATCCGGATGCGGCACGGGTTGGCGGTCAGCAATGTCGAACGCTGTCCAATGGGCATCGCGAGCGTGGCTGCCCCGATACTGAGTCCCGACGGCGACGTGGTCGGGGCCATCTCGGCGGCCGGGGTGGGGTTGCGATTGGACGCTGTGGGTCCGATGGTTTTGGCGGCGGCCCGGAATACTTCGAAAGCCTTCTTCCCGAGCGGTTCCGGCGGAAATCCCCACTGGCTGTCGCAGGAGCGGAAGACGGTCCCGATGTGGCGCGTGGTCTGACACAGGGCTGCCTGTAGATCTGAACAGGACCACTCTGGCCGTACGTGCGAGCTGAACACCCCGGTGTAAGGTACACCTCAGAGAGTGCACTTGACTGCAAACTCTCACACATGCGCAAGGACGGCTGCAGGGAGTGCCCACGTGAACCGATTGGACCGTCGTAAGCGCGAAGTGCGCGAGCGGATACTGCAGGCCGCCTTCGACCTCTTCCTGTCGCAGGGCATCGAGGTAACCAAGATCGAGGAAATCTGCGAACGGGCAGACGTCGCCAATCGCACCTTCTTCAACCACTTTCCGACGCGCCAGGACTTGATTCGTGCCCTGGCCGAGCAGCGATTGATCCACCTCCACGACGTTCTCTTCGACCGCTCCGGCCAACCCCTCCCGGCTCGGTTGATCGGATTCTTCGATGACATTTCGGCGGAGCTCCTCGGGCAGGGCGACACCTATCGCGAAATGATCGGCGTAATGCTGATCGCGACCCCGACCGGTTATCAGCGCGGATTCATCCTGCACGACACATTTCTCGAGATGGTCAAGCAGGGCGTCGCCGACGGCGAGATAACCAGCCGGCACGCCCCGGCGATCCTCGCCGACATCATCGTGGGCGCATTGGTCCGAGGCATCGTCAACTGGACCGTCGACAACACCTTTGCACTCGACACCGGACTTCACGATGTAGCCGCAGCGCTGGTCGACCTGTTGATGACAGGCCAGTCGACTCGGCCCTGACAGGGTTCAGCCGCCCGCGGTCGCGGGCACCACGGGAGCCCCAATCTGTGATCGTCGAGATAACAAAGTCGGACTGCAGTCAAGCAGTCGGCGATGACCCAATCGCCGCATAATGCACACAGATGCGCTATTGCAGTCGAATGCATGATGTTGTAACGTCTGTCTCGACGGCGGGCTGTGTCCCAGAACCCCTGCGCCACAGCCCGCCCCGGCATCGCGGCCATAGACCCCATTGCGGACTTGGAGCGAACCTGACCTACCACCAATCGCGACCGGAGTACAGATGAGCGTCTGGCAAGAGCCAGTCCGGCAGGCAATCAACCCACGCCACCTCCGCGCAGGTTCGAAATGACACGCCCAACCGCACTCGAAGTCGTCGAGGGATTCGATCTGACCGGCAAAACCTGTGTGGTCACCGGCGCCTCGTCAGGGCTAGGCCTGCAGTCGGCGCGCGCTCTGGCCGCAACGGGCGCACACGTGGTGCTTGCCGCGCGCAACCACGCCTCCGCCTCCGATGCGGAGGCGTGGATTCGCAAAGACATAGCGTATGCCCAAACCTCCACTGTTCAGCTGGATCTGGCTTCACTCTCCAGCGTCCGCAAAGCGGCAATTGAGATCGCGGAGCGAACACAAGCAGTGCACGTGCTGATGAACAACGCCGGCGTGATGTTCACTCCTTTCGGCCGGACCAGTGACGGATTCGAATTGCAGTTCGGGACCAACCATCTTGGTCACTTCGAATTCACGAGGTTGCTGACTCCGCAGCTAGTGGCCGCCAACGGAGCTCGAGTAGTGATCATGTCCTCGAGCGGTCATGCGATGGGCGGCCTCGACTTCGACGACCTGAACTGGGAGAAGCGCGAGTACAACAAATTCCGCGCGTATGGCGCCTCGAAGACCGCCAACATCCTGCATATGGTCGAACTCGATCGCCAGTTACGCCACTACGGAGTTCGGGCGTATTCTGTCAATCCCGGCGCTGTCGCGACCTCGTTGGGTCGTCACATGGCGCGAGAGGACTACTCCCGCCTGCGCAAGTACGCCGCCGCCAGCACGGCAGCCAGGGGCGAACTCACCGATGGTTACCTTGACTTCGTAATGCCGGATCAAGGGGCGGCTACTCAGGTTTGGGCAGCGATCACCCCGGAGCTGGCCGAGGTCGGGTCCGTGTACCTCGAAGAGTGCCATATCAGCGGTGAGGTACAGCCATACGCGCAGGACGAAGACTTCGCCGCGAAGCTATGGGCGCTGTCGGAAGCTTTGTGTAGTTAGCCGACTACGTTGCTGATAACCACCGCGCCCTGCAGATACGAGACCGCTCAAGGCTCGAACAGTCTGCTCATGAAGGAGTGGCCATGTCCCTGAGAGTTGTGCAGTGGGCGACGGGAGAAGTGGGGCGGGCCGCCATCTCCGGCGTACTAGAGCATCCTGAGCTCGAATTGGTCGGCTGCTGGGTGCATTCGAAGCGAAAGGACGGCGTCGACGTAGGCAGAATTATGGGGATCGACCCGATCGGTGTGATCGCGACGTCCAGCTTCGATGAGATTGTCGCGTTGGACGCCGACGCCGTGATCTACGCACCGTTGGTGCCGAATGCTCACGAAGTGGAGGCGCTACTGCGGTCAGGAAAGAATGTCGTGACCCCGGTGGGCTGGTTCTATCCCACCGAGCGAGATGCTGCACCACTACGGGCCGCGGGCCTCGCTGGAAACTCGACGCTGCACGGCACAGGGATCGGGCCTGGCGGTGCCACCGAACTCCTTCCGCTCGTATTTTCGGCGTTGTCGAGCTCAGTGACATTCGTACGCGGCGAGGAATTCTCTGATATGCGCACCTACAACGCACCCGACGTACTGCGCTCGATCATGCGCTTCGGCGCCAGCCCCGAGGACGCGATGAAAGGACGGATGCTGGGGTTGCTCAGCGCCGGCTTCACACAATCCGTCCGGATGTGCCTCGACGCCCTCGCCGTCAGCGCAGACGCTGAGATCCGGATGTCGCAGGAAGTTGCAGTCGCGGTGGCACCGATCGACTCACCGATCGGCGTCATTGAACCCGGACAGGTTGCGGCGCAACGCTTTCAGTGGGAGGGCGTCCTCAACGACACCGTGATCGTCTGCATATCCGTCAACTGGCTGATGGGAGAGGAGCACCTCAGTCCACCTTGGACCCTCGGCGCAGCAGGCGAGCGCTACGAGGTGGAGGTCAAGGGCAATCCGGACGCGTTCGTGACTATCAAGGGCTGGCAGCCCGAGACCATTGAGGAAGGGCTGACCAGCAACCCTGGAATCGTCGCCACCGCAGCGCATTGCGTCAACGCGATTCCTTACGTGTGCGCCGCCGAGCCCGGTATCCAAACCCTCGCTGACCTTCCGCTGATTACCGGACGCGCTCGCTACGACTTCACTGCGCGGCAGCAGTGATGACCGACGAACAGCCCCGGCCGCAGCCAGCTCACCGCTGTTGATCGACGGTAACCCTCATGCCAAGTGATGGTGGCGAATTCGCTCCGGGCCAACCCCCGCGGCGAACAGACTTCCCAGGCGCGCAGCCGAAGTCGGTCTCGCGGTATGAATGCGGCCATCGGAGCATTGTGCACGACGGCCGGCAGCACCGACTAACAAAATGAGATGCCACCGTGGCCTGAGGCGGCGGTTTCCACCCACCAGGAGTTGACCTTGTCCAGATTCGCAGAAAAGACCGTCATCGTCACAAGAGCCGCTCAGGGGATCGGTGCGGCGTACGCCGAAGCGCTCGCCGCGCATGGCGCGCAAGTTGTTGTGGCAGACCGGAATATCGATCGAGGCAAAGCAGTCGCCGCGGCCATCGTCGCCAATGGAGGGGCTGCTGTCTTCGGCGAGGTCGACGTTGCCGATCCCGGATCTGCCGCGGCCCTGGCAGAATTCACCGTTCGGGAATTCGGCGGCATACACCATCTGGTGAACAACGCTGCCATCTACGGCGATATGAAGCTCAACCTGCTGCTGAGCATCGACTGGGACTACTACAAGAAATTCATGAGCGTCAACATGGACGGCGCCCTGAACATGACCCGCGCCGTGTGGCGACACATGGCGAAAGCAGGCGGTGGATCGATCGTCAACCAATCCTCCACTGCCGCATGGACATACTCCAGCTTCTACGGCTTGGCCAAGGTCGGCATCAACGGATTGACCCAGCAACTCGCTACTGAACTCGGCGGGTCGAACATCCGAATCAACGCGATCGCACCGGGCCCGATCGATACCGAGGCAACCAAGAACGTCACACCGACGGTCGTCGTCGACGACATGGTGAAACGACTTCCCCTCAAGCGGGTGGGTACTCCGCAGGATCTGGTTGGCGCCTGCTGCTACCTGCTGTCCGATGAAGCCAGCTGGGTCACCGGTCAGATCTTCAATGTCGATGGCGGACAGGTTTTCCGCTCATGAGGCCGGTTGAGCCGGCCCTGTCGGCGCCACACCCATTGGCGTCTGATCCATTCAGAGTTGGATTTATCGGCCTCGGCAATATCGGTGCGCCGATGGCGGAACGCCTACTCGATTGGTCCGGCGGTCTGACGGTTTGCGATATGCGCCCCGAAGCAATGCTGCCCTTCAGCGAACGTGGGGCAGCAACAGCCGGCTCCGGCGCTGATGTGGCGGCCACCTGTGCATTGATCAGCATTGCTGTGGTGAGTGACGAGCAGGTGCGGCAAGTGGTCGACGGGCCTGACGGCGTGCTGCGGACTGCCACGCCCGGCACGGTGATCGCCGTGCACTCCACCATCAGCGACCAACTTGCCGAAGAACTTGCGGCCGGCTGCAGCAAATACGGTGTCGACCTGATCGACGCACCCGTGAGCGGCGGCGCGCCGAGTGCGAAACGAGGACGGCTCGCCGTCATGGTCGGCGGCAATGAGCAAGCGGTTCAGCGTGTCCGGGGCCCGTTCAGCTGCTTCTCTGACCTGATTGCGCATGCAGGGCCGGTCGGCGCGGGTACTCGATTGAAGCTAGCGCGCAACCTCCTCCACTTCGTAGCCTTCGCCGCGGCAACCGAGGCGCAGCGCCTGGCCGAAACTGCGGGAGTCGATATCAATCTACTGGGCAAGGTCGTCAGGCATTCCGATGCCGCGACAGGGGGCCCCGGAGCCATAATGCTGCGCGATCGGACCGGCCCGATCGCGGAAGGAGATTTCTGGCTGCCGATCCTGCAGCGCGTACGAGACCTGGGCGAAAAGGACCTTTCACTAGCCCTCGAACTAGGCGCCCGCCTCGATACAGAGCTACCATTTGCCACCCTGGCTATGCAGCATTTGGGTGCGGGGCTTGGAGTCCCCCCGTTGCCTTCTTCGCGCGCGTGACACTGCCGACGGGCGGGCACCTCCACGAACCCTCGGCCGAAGATGCCTGATACAGCAGAATGCCGGGCCTTTCTAGAACTCCCGGTGTTGGGTGGTGCATGCCCCCGTTTGCTCGCTGACGCTGAAGCCCAGGCCAGGCCGGTTGGGCACGATCATCGGCCGTCGCGAACTTCGGGCCTTTCGTTGAACAGGGCCTCCAGAATCTCCCGAGTTTGGCCATAGCGAATATCGTGACGATCGCGCCGATCCACGGCAGCGAGGACAACAGACCAACGTCTGTTGCAGGCCCACCACCCAGGAAACCGCTAGCTTGGCCGTCACGAGCGAACCCAGCATGGTGCTCATCCTGCGCGAGCGCGGCCCGAGACCGGTCGGCGTGTCCGCTGAACTGGGTTCACGGCCGCTGCATTCGACCTCCGTCGGCCGCGCATATCTAGTGCTGCGTTCCTCAAAGGTGGTACACAAAGCGGCGGCGTAGGGTTCGGGGTTTCGGGGCTGGTCTGCCCCAGATCCATGGTCGTGCGCGGGCATTGAGGGCGGCCGTGGCTTGGTGGCTGGCTCGGTCGATCTCTGTGTGGTCGGCGAAGGTTTGTCCGGCGAGGGCTTCTCGCCGGAAGATCCGCCACCATGGTTCTTGCAGGTTGAGCCAGCACGCCCCGACCGGGATGAACGCGTGCTTGATCCTCGGATGGTCCTCGAGCCATTCGCGGGTGGATTTTCTGTTGTGACTGGACAGGTTGTCGGTGACGACGTAGATGTCACCGGTCGGATTGGCTTGTTCGATCAGTTCGAGGAAGCGCTGGTAGTTGACGCTGTTGCGGGAGGACGCGGTGAGCGTGACGGCGTGGCCGTCGCGGACGCGGATCGATCCGTAGACCCAGATCTTGTCCGGGCCGCGCGAGTATTCCAGTGTCGCTTGGATCCGGTGCCCATCGACCGACCACCCTGGCGCTGGTCCGAAAGTTCGGGGTGAGACCGGGCCCAGTTCGTCGGCGCAGACTACCGTGGCGCCTGCGGGTGGCTGCGTGTAGAGACCGCCGATGTGGGTCCTTTTGGGACGAAGTACGGGTCCTTGCTCGTCGTCCACGACCGCGGTCTACGCCATCGAACACCTTCTGCCGCAAGGATTCTGCGGACCTGACTACGGCCTACGACAATGCCTTCGGCGCGCAGGGCCGTGGTGAGCGAATCCAGGGTCCAGCTCGACGGCGCTGCGTCCTGCTCGGCCTCCAGAGCCCCGTCGGATCGCCGGGTCAAACGCCCCGGCGGGGTGGTGGCGACCAAGGCCACGATCCGGCTGCGCTCTGTTTCGGTCAGCCGCGGTTTACGCCCTGCCCCTCGCCGATCGCCCAGGCCATCCAAGCCGTGAGTATTGAACCTGTGCAACCGTTCTCGCACTGTCTGCCGATGACAGCCCAGCGCGCTCGCGATCTCCGCAGTGGACATACCGTCCCAACTCGCCGTGATCATCCGCGCACGCCGGATCCAATCCCCAGGTGCGTGCCGAGCCGCAGCCAGCTTACGAATCTTGCGCTCCTCCAACACATCCCGTGCTGCCCGCGCAACCAACACCTTCGGCAGAACCCACCTCGACCACAGCCGAACCACCAAGACCAGCAACAAGATACACGATCATTGAGGAACGCAGCACTAGGAGACTGCTGAAGGCTTGTTTCGGGTTCCGTCGCTGTGCGGCGGAATCTGATGGTGATCGCGGGTGTGGGTGGTGAGGGCGCGGCTGGATTCTTCACCGGGGTGGGTGATTTCGGCTGGGTGGGATTGTGGGTGCCAGCGGGGTGCTGGGGTGGGTCAGGCGAGGGCCCAGGTGGTGTCGTTGCGGGTGAGGCCGAGGTTGAGCAGGCGGCGCAGGTTCAGCGCGGCCATGCGCCGGTGCAGCCAGGCGTCGTTGGCGTTGACGCCGCGGTAGCGCAGTTTCCGGCAGCGGCCTTTTTCTCCGACGAGCCAGGAGATCGACCGCTCGACCATGGGTCGGTGTCGGCGGTAGGTGTCGCCCAGATCGTCGCGTTCGCGCCAATCCCGGCGGGCTTGACGCAGCAACGTGTGGTGTTCGTGCAGGTTGAGGGTGCGCCCGGACTTGCTGGTGGTGCACTGCGGCGGTAGTGGGCACTCGCGGCAGGCGATGCCGAACACGACCTTGTGTTTCGTGGTGATCGCTCGGGTGATGTTGTTCGGGCAGGTCACGGTCGCATCGTCGTGGAAGGTGAACTCGTCGAGGGTGAACCCGCCCTCGACAGCGGGGCGCAGCGGGGCCGGTTTGATGATCGCGGTGTGGCCACGCTCGGCCAGTTCGGCACGCATGTTACCGGCCCCATAGGCGTTGTCGCCCAATACTTCTCGTGGCCCGCCCTCGTCGGCGAGGAGTTCCAAGCCGACCACGGTCTCGTGGTTGTCGATGCCGGCGGCCTTGGTGAGCGCGCCATCGGTGAACAGGCCGGTGTCGGGTTCGACCGCGACGTGGGCCTTGTAGCCGTCCTGGCGTTTGCGCACGGTTTTGTGGACGTGGCGGGCCTCGGGGTCGACCACCGAGATCACCCGGTCCTCGGCGACCTTGCGGGCGATGCGCCAGCGCCCGTCGGTGCCGTCGGAGCCCTCGGCTGGCTCCACGTCCTGTCCGGCGATCAACGCCAGCAACGCCAGCGCCTGCGACGCCTTCTCTGCCGACTCCGCGTCGAATACGGTGTCCGCCAATGCATCTGTGATCCTGGTGGCGTCACAGACCAGCGCAGACACCAACGCTTCCCGGGCCGCGGTGTCGTCCCACGCGATCGCCGGCTTGCCCGGATCGTCGTAGTCGTGGGCGTGGCACTGCGCGGCGATGACCGCTGCCGCGCCGGGCACTTCGCGTCTCACCCGGCGGATCGCGGCGATCAGCTGGGTCACGCTGTCCTGGGTGGCGACCGCATCGTCGAGCACCACCGTATCCAATGCTCGTCGTGTCTTTCCTTGCAGCACACCGGTTTCGGCGGTCACGGCGCGGACCGCGTCGAAGATCCGGTTCGGGCTCTGCGATTTCGCCAGCCGTCGACGCCAATACGTCAGCGTCGACGCATCGAACCCCGCATCGTCGAGCGCCAGCCCGCAGGCCACCTTCCACCTCAGATCACACCGCAGGGCCTGCTCGGTTTCCCGGTCCGACAGGTCGTGCAGCGCCTGCAACACCAGCACCGTCGCCGCGACATCGCAGGCCAGACTCGGCCGTCCGGTCCTGCTGGGAAACAGATCCTCGAACATCGCCGCCGGGAACACTTCCCGGCGATGGGCGGCCAGAAACGCGAACACGCTCCCCACCGGAACCAGATGCCCGACCAACGCCGCCGCGTCCATCAACTCCGGGTTCGACCCACCCACACCCTGCACCCCACGAGTTTCCCTGGCCGGCCTGCGGCCGGCCAGGGAAACTCAAAACTTATTCAGCAGTCTCCTAGCCGCCCTGCCTGCTGACCAATGGAGGATGTCCCGGCCGAACTGGTTCGATCGGAGCCAGTCCCCCGTGAACAAAGACACGGTGAGCGATCTGCGGGCCGAGATCGAACATGCGCGCCAGCGCAGGTCAGAGGATCGCCACAAGTTCGATGCATCCAGTTGCTGTTGCGAAGCAGCAATTTTCGACCACATCGGCACACCGATCGCCACAATCAGCGTTGCCGACGTCGCCGAAAGAATGGAAGGCCCGCTCAACGAGATCGGCGCCTGGTCCGAAAGACGGCCACCGAAATCTCCAACTCTCTCGGTTACATCGCCCCGGCGCGCGTAGCCGAATCCGCGTTCGGGAGCGACGCCCAAGCTCGACGCCGCCGCAACCTACTGTGCGGGCGGCGATCAGATCGTGAGTATCGGCCCGGCTTCCGCATGTGACTTCACTTGAGCGATAATGGCGGGCCCCAACCAGCGGCGCAGATACCGTCGAAGCTCATCATCGCTCCGGGGGCGGCTCCCAGGAGAGATGTAAAGCGAATGTACGGTGCGCAGGACGAATTCGACAAGTTCGCACAGAGATTCATCGTCGTAACCGAAGTGCTCCCAGTCGACGTCGAAACGTTTGATCATAGTCATTCCGTAGGTTCTCACTTCCCGAAGGCTGAGGAACTCGGCGCGGACGCTCGACCATGGAGTCGAGAGCAGAATGCCCAGCTGAGGCGTTCGGAGTGCCTCGGCCAGCGCGTAAACCACAGCCTCTATCATCGCGTCGACAGGATCTGCAATCCCCTTTGCCTGTTGGGCGAGTCGATCGAGAAACACATCGATCAGAGCAACCGCCGCAGCTTGCCTCAGCGCGTCAGCACTGGGGAAGTATCGGTACACCGTCTGGCGGATGATGCCCAGTGAGTCCGCCACATCCGCGACGCTGACGTCCAAGCCGGTGCGTCCGATCAAATCAATTGCGGCAGCGACGATTCGACGAGATGCCTCCGTATCATCGTTCGGCGGACTGCCACCCCATCCGCGCCTCCGGACCACTTTCCCGCTCCTCGGCTCGAGCCCTTGTCGATCGCGCGCGAACCCCTGAGAAGGAGTGCAAGATCTTGCATCAATGTGCACTATTGCACATGTCTGCATCGCAGGGCTAGGGTTTGGACACCTATCCGACCAGTCTCGGATACTCGTCGGCCGCTGAAGTCTGGGAGCGCAATATGTTCGAACGCGATCTGCTGTTTATCGATGGCGACTGGGTCGCACCGGCAGGCAGTGGAACCATCGAGGTCATCTCGCCCCATACCGAGCAGGTGATCGGCCGAGCGCCCGATGGCACGCCTGCCGACATGGACCGTGCAGTCACAGCGGCACGAGCGGCTTTCGATTACGGGCCATGGGCACGGATGGATCCGGCAGACCGCGCGGCTGTGTTGGATAGATTCGTTCAACTGTATGGAGAACGAATGGGAGAGCTTTCCGAACTGATCACCGCCGAGGTAGGTACGCCGATCTCCTTCTCGAACGTCGGGCAGACCGGGCAAGCGCACGCCGTATGGAGTTATTACGCCAGCCTGGGTAGAAGTTTCGCCTGGGAGGAGGAGCGGCCCGGCATGATGGGGCCGGTCACTGTGCGTCGCGAGCCCCTCGGGGTGGTTGCGGCGATCGTGCCGTGGAACATGCCGCACTACATCGTTGCCCTCAAGCTGGCGCCCGCGCTGATCGCAGGCTGCTCAGTCGTGCTGAAGCCGGCACCAGAGACCGCGCTGGATCCGTATCCCCTGGCCGAGATGTTCGAAGAGGCGGGCCTACCCAAGGGCGTGATCAACATAGTGACCGCGGGCCGCGAGGTCGGCGAGTATCTGGTCCGCCACCCGGGCGTCGACAAAGTCGCCTTTACCGGGTCAACCGCTGCCGGCAGGAACATCGGCGCGATATGTGGTGAGCAGCTCAAGCGGTGCACGCTCGAGCTCGGCGGCAAGTCCGCCGCGATCATCCTCGATGACGCCGACCTCGGACCGACGATGCAGTGGCTCAAGCTCACCGGACTAATGAACAACGGCGAGGCTTGTGTGGCACAGACCCGAATCTTGGCGTCCCGCAAGCGCTACGACGAAGTTGTGACAGCACTGGCGGAAACTGTCGGCGGCATGAAGGTCGGCGACCCGATGGACCCCACCACTGAGATCGGCCCGTTGGTATCGCGGCGACAGCGGGAGCGCGTCGAAAGCTATATCGAGCTCGGGCTGGCGGAGGGTGCCCGGATCGTAGTCGGCGGACCGGAGCGCCCGTTCGAGCAAGGCTGGTACGTCACACCGACCGTCTTCGCCGATGTCACCAACGACATGCGGGTTGCCAGGGAAGAGATCTTCGGTCCGGTCCTGACGGTGATCGCCTACGACGACGAGCAAGACGCCATACGAATCGCCAACGACAGCGACTACGGTCTCGCCGGCTCGGTGTGGACCGCTGACGCCGAACACGGCAGGGACGTCGCTCGCCAGGTTCGCGCCGGCACCTACGGAGTCAACATGTTCATGCTTGAGCCGGGCGCGCCGTTCGGCGGATACAAGAACAGCGGCATCGGACGTGAACTCGGCCCCGAAGGATTGTCGGCATACCTCGAGTACAAGTCCATCGCCCGCATGGGCTGACCGACTTCAATCATCCACCCTGAGCGCTGCGTTCGGGCAATCGACACCCTTACCACCGCGGCGCGGCCAGCACTTCGAACCTTGAGTCCGTCCGCGCCGCACAGTCCGAAGGCGATGCCCTCCGGACATTCAATATTCGCCAATCGAGTCGAGGAGTTGCCTCCGCACGAGGCTTATTTTTTGCCGACGTCCAAACACGACGAGAGCGCGGTAATCAACGCAAAGCAATAGCGTTCCTCGAATGATCGGTTCAACCGATGAATAATCCAGATTCAATAATTCCGAGACTGAGAGAAAAGCTGTTGCAGCGCCCCAGCTCGGCGATCTCTTCCGGTGTCGCCGGAACTGAACCCGGCGATTACGCAGTTCCCGACTGCGGCAAGTGCCACTTGAGCCTCCTCGTCTTCACCATCCGTGCACGAGTGATGGCGAAGACGGTAGAACTTTGGAAAACCTGAATGAGATTCAATCGGCCGAATGATCTCACTGTCGACCGAAACCCGCTGACCTGCAGACTATCCCGCCCCGGCGACCTCGGGAAACTCCAGGATTGTTTCTTATCATCGACCCGGTGACCCATCAACGCATCGACGTGCTCCCAGATCGCAAGTCCGATTCGTTACACGCCTGGACGTAAGGCATCCGGGTGGTCGAGAAGACTGTCGGTACGCCGCCGCGGCGGCGCGGGGGTCATCTGAGCAGTCGGCGAAACATCGGCTCCGATCATCGTGTCCCGCGATGCGCGAGATCGGCAGAACGGACGGTGTTCGCTCTGCCCATCATTCAGCGCGATCCGTCGTCAGTCTCGGTTCTGTCGGCCAGCAGTATTCAGTTCGGTCGCGGCGGCGGAATCCCATTCCTGGCGGACAGGACGGACGCCGCCGACAGGAAGCGTGGCCGCTTCGGGCGGAATACGGAAGCGCTTGATGGCCGTTCGCACCGTTTGGGGGCTAGGCTCGGCGGCCTCGTCGGGCCAGAGGGAACGGCGATCAACCTGCAGGCGCAACACCTCCGGTCGCGCGTAATGGCCCTTGGCGTCCACCCATGCCTTCACTACACCGAAATCCGACAGATCAACGGTCGCGGTGACCAGTTTTTCCTCGGCGCCGGTTTGCGGGCCGCCGAGGAAAGAATTGAACGGGTGGATAACCGCCGACCATCCGCCGCCCTCGGTGACGAACGACTGTGGTCCCAGATTCGCATCCATCCAGTCCAAGCAGACGCGGTCGACATAATTCGAGGCGCAAACGACAAACACCTGCGCAGTCAGTGCATGAGTCTTCATCATCGCCTCGATCTGAGCATCGGCGACGGCCTCGAAGCCGGCCATCGTGGACAGCGCCGGCCACGCGGCGGCGTGGATCTGCTCATCCTGCTCGATCAGCGCCTGCCGAGCCAGGTTCATCGTGTGCTCCCAGCACGCCAGTCCGCCGACACGCCCAGAGGTCGAATCCACCACCGACAGCGTCGCCCCGCCCCCTTGCGCCCAGACGATACGTTCGACATAGGTCGGCTGAAGTTTGCGATGCACTCCCAGCAGCGTCCCGTCAGCATCCACGAAGACCTGCGAATTAAAGCACGTCCCAGTACCCGCGAGGCGCTCGCTGATGCCGAGCACGATTTCGACTCCGGCTCGCGCGCAAGCGGACTGGATACGACTGATCTCCGGTCCGGGCACCTCGATCGAAGCGTGTGTGTACTCGGCGTTCGCTGCCACCTGCTGCAGTGGCGGATAACACTCGATCCAGTACGGGTACCCGGGTACGAACGTCTCCGGAAACACCAGCAGATCGATGCCGTCTCGACCGGCCTGTTCGATGAATCCGATTACCTGGTCCACAGTGGCGTCGGTGTCCATGAACACCGGCGCGGCATGGACGGCGGCGACCACGCGGGTCGTTCCATTGGTGGCCATGATGATCTTCACTTCCTGCTCATTCCCGTGACCGGGACTCCTCTATTAATCCGAACACGGACGAATCGATCACGCAAGAGGAAATCCGAAATCGAGTAGTGAAAATCTAGATCAGCAACCAACCGATCGGCCCCCTTAACAGCATCTTCATATGACAGAAACAATCCCTGGCTGTGGTTCGCCAAGCCCGTCCGAAGATCCACCAGGATCTTCAACCGACCAGATCAACAAGCCTCTACGCCGGTCAAATCATCTGCACTCGGACTATAAGTTCCTGAACGCAGACCTCATCACAAATGACTACGAGCTTGCGCTGTACGTTCGACGTCGGTCGTCAACACCTGCCGCACGACGGCCAGGGCGGCGGTCAGATTGTCCCAGCACACCATGTGGCCGGCCTTTGGGACAGTCCTGAAATCAGCCGCAGGATTGCTGTCCTGCGCCTCGGCGAAGCCTTCAGCGGTCACGACCGAACCGTCGCCGCCCCGTATGAGCGCACCAGGAGTTCTGATCCGCAGTCAGAAGTCGTCGAGCTGGAACCCATAATGGGATTCGACGACCGCGCTCGTCACAGCTGGACAGCAACAGAGCAGGCAAGTGCAGGCCATCGTGGCCAAGTCTTGGCGATCGCCTCGGTCGTGGTTCCGACGTTCGCTTCGGAGAGTTGGAAGACCGGTAGCGGCGTGGGGTATGGCCCACCCCGTGGCCCACTCATACTCACGCAAACTCGATATCGGCCGAGCCGACGCGATCATATTGTCCGCGTGTGTGCAGATGCCTTCTTTGCGATCCGTCGACCCGGTCGAAAGAATCCACGGGGGGTTGCCAGTGCTGTCGGCGACGACCACCACCGCCTACAAGATACTGTCGGCATTGAATCTCGACCCTGCGGTACCCGGTGCAGGGCATCGACTTAGCGGCAACATTACGGCCAACCACCGGACCTCCGTCGATTATTGACCAGTCGGGGCGTTTGGCGGTGCTTGCGGATGCGCATGGGACCTATCGATGAGCCGAATCGCTTCTCTGGCCGATGTTCGGTCTTCCCGACACCGTCATGGATACGAACGCCCCGACGGCGGTCCGGGCCGAAGGCGCTTGGTCTGTTGGCCCACCGACGCACCGCTCATCACCCAGCGATGGGCGCGCTGCCGATAGGCGGACACCGTCAGATTTTCAGCCGCCAGCACGACATCTCCAACTCGAACGGCCTGTGCTTAGCTGAGAGGCGTGGTGAAACATCTGTCCAGCGCGAGCCGCAACAATACCCGGAGCACGCTGGCGGCACCGGTCTCACCCCCAGAATTGCTGGCAGCGCCGGGCTTCCTTGCCCGCCGCCTCTACCAGGCCTATCTGGCGGCATGGGCGCGCAATGTCGATCCGGTGCTCACCGGCCCGCAGTTCGCGGTACTGACAGCAGTAGCCCGATATTCAGGGGTCGACCAAGGCTCGCTGGCGGCAACAGTCGCACTCGATCGTTCGACCATGGCCGACGTGGTGCGACGACTGGAGAAGCGTGGCCTGGTCTGGCGCGAAACCGATACCACGGACGGCAGACGAAAACTGTTGCATCTGACCGAGGAAGGCGCCGACGTTTACGCCGAAGCCAATCGCAAAACCCGTGAGCTGGACGAATTACTGTTCGGCGGCCGGACTGCGGCCGAACGACAAGCCCTGATGGCGATGTTGACCGCACTGGCCGACCAGTGGGAAACCATCGCCCCGCCGTCGTAATTCCATGTGTAGGCAAACGAAGACACACCGGACGGACGGAGGAAGTGCTCGGCGCTGGCAGGAGTGTTGTGGCCTACGCTTCGCGCCCTGACCGGCTCGCGATATACAACCCGCCTCCTTCCTCATCCACGAAAACAACCGCTGATGCCGACTTCAGGGCCCGAATCTGACGAGTCGAGGCTCGTTGTATCCGAAAAAGATTCTTACGCTGCGGAATGTTCCCCACGGGAAGAGGACGCCGCCGTACACACATCCCCGATTCACTCAGGAGATGAGCACACGTGCGGCGGCCTCCATGTGCGCGGTGATCGTCTTGGCAGCCTTGGCCGCACCACCGGTTTCGATCGCATCGACAATGTCGTTATGGCGGGTGGCATCCATGTTCTTGATGGCGCGTTCTAAGCCGGCATACATGATCGACATCCTGATGCTGCCTTCCAACGACGACCAGGAGTGCAGCAGTGTCTCGTTGCCGGAGAGGCGGCACATCGTCCGATGGAAGTTCAGATCGGCTTCGATTCGGTTCTCGAGGTCGTCGCCCGCGCGTGATTCCATCTCCCGCACCGCCGCCCGCAGACTCTCGACGATGCCTGTGCGGTCCGACTGCGCGCAAAGTTCGCGCACCGCAAGACTTTCGAGCGCAGCACGGACAGCGAAGATGTCGCGGATTTCCTTGGCGTCCAGATGCCGCACCGACAGTCGCCCTCGGGGACCCGCCGAAATCAGGCCTTCTTGTTGCAATTGCCGCATGGCTTCGCGAAGAGTGCCGCGGCTGATCTGCAGCCGTTCGGAGATCTCGGTTTCGACCAGGTGGGTGCCGGGCGGGATCTGCCCGGTGCTGATCGCCTTACGCAACACCGACAGAGCTTGTTGACGCAGGCTTGTTTTTTCCAGGCCTAGCAGGGCAATCGGTTCTACGGACATCGGTGCGGGCCTCACTGTGTGTCAAGTATCGACTGTCAACAGTTGTTCTGTCGACAGTCGATACTACTGAACCGTTCGCGCTCACCGCACGGTCAGCCGAGCTCCTTCAGAACTCGCGCGATGATCCGGCCCGTTGACAGTCCGTAACGGTCATGGAGAGTGGGCAGCGCGCCCGCCTCGAGGAACCGGTCGGGCAACCCGATCGGCACGACCCGTTTTCCCAGCCCGACCCGTGTGGCGGCGGCGGCAACAGTTTCGAACAGGCCACCGACCACGGTGTGGTTCTCGAGGGTGACCGCCAGCCTGCCGCTGTCGATTTCGGCGAGAACCGTTGCGGCGTCGAAAGGTTTGATCGTCGGAGTGTGGACCACGGCGACATCGACGTTATGTGCAGCGAGCTCATTTGCTGCTTGCAGAGCGCGCATCGTCATCAGACCGCTCGAAACGAACACGACGTCGGCGCCGCCGCGCAACACCTTCGCTTTGCCAAGTTCGAACGTGTAGTCGTATTCATCGAGCACCGTAGGCACCTTGCCGCGCAGCAGCCGCAGATAAGTCGGGCCGTCACTGGCAGCAAGCTGTGGTACCGCCTGTTCGATGTCCACCGAATCGCAGGGATCGACGATGGTCAGATTCGGCATGCCACGGAAGATCGCGATGTCCTCGGTGGCCTGGTGTGAAGGCCCGTACCCCGTGGTCAGGCCGGGCAGCCCACCGACGATGTTGACGTTGAGGTTCGGCTCGGCGATATCGAGGCACAAGAAGTCATAGGCGCGCCGCGCGGCAAAGACCGCGTAGGTGGACGCGAAAGGCACCAACCCGGTCTGCGCCATGCCTGCCGCCGCGCCGAGCAGTAGTTGCTCGGCCATCCCCATTTGGAAAAAGCGTTCCGGAAACGCCTCGGCGAAGATATGCATATCGGTGTACTTGCCCAGGTCGGCGGTGAGGCCGACGATGCGTGTGTCGTCCTGCGCCGCGGCAACCAACGCATGCCCGAATGGCGCTGACGTTGTCTTCTGGCCAGGATCGGCGAAGGAGGCGATCATCGCCGAAGTGCGCGGCCGGGGCTTCGTGGTCGTCATGCGGTGGTGCCTCCTTGGTAACCGGCGGTCAACTGTTCCCGGCAGATCTGCCATTCGTTTTCTTCGATGCGCAGGAAGTGTGCCTTTTCACGCTGTTCCAACAGCGGTACTCCGTTGCCGATTCTGGTGTCGCACAAGATGATCGACGGTCGGCCGTGCATCGTGGACTGCTCGGCCGCCTGATCGAACGCTTCCAGCAAGGCGGGGATGTCGTTGCCGTTGACGCGCTGCACGAACCAGCCAAAGGCAGCCCACTTGTCTGCCACAGGTTCAGTGCGCAGCACGGTGTCGGTTGGGCCGTCGGCCTGTAGCGCGTTGATGTCGACAATCGCGGTCAGGTTGCCCAGACGATGATGGGATGCGCCGATGGCTGCTTCCCACGTGGAGCCTTCATCGAGCTCACCGTCGGACAAGAAGTTGAACACCCGGGTATTCGCTCCCTGATGACGTAAGCCGAGCGCAGTACCGACCGCGATTGTCAATCCGTGCCCCAGCGATCCACCTGAAATCTCCATGCCGGGGGTGTAGGTCGACATTCCCGACATCGGAAGGCGGGAATCGTCGGACCCGTAGGTCTCGAGTTCCTCGATCGGGACGATCCCGGCTTCGGCGAGAGCAGCATAGAACCCGATCGCGTAGTGACCGGTGGACAGCAAAAACCGATCTCGGGCCTCCCAGTTCGGATCATCTGCTCGATATCGGAGCTGATCGGCGTAGACAACGGCGAAGATGTCGGCTGCACCGAGAGCCTGGCCGACATATCCCTGTCCCTGCGCCTCACCCATAGCGAGCGCGTGGTGGCGCATCCGGTAGGCCGCATCCCGAACTCGGTCCAGTCGGTCCCGCGGGGTCGCTGGTATCGGTCCGGTCCGCACAGTGATGGTCACAAAATTCCTTTCGATTAATCAAGTCGACGACTACGAACTCAGCGGTGGAGTTCGGCTGCGGAAACCACGGCAGGCGAATCGGCCGCGAGATCGGCCAGCCGACGTTCCCGAGGTCCCCAGGTCTCGCGGGTCAGCGCCGCGGCACACAACCCGATCGCGGCATAGGTACTGAACAGCAGGGCAGGGCCCAGCCAACCCCAAGCGACATAGAGAAGCGTGGTGATGAACGGGGTAAAGCCTGACACCATTGCCGACACCTGGTACGCCAACGACGCCCCCGACGCCCGGGTCTCGGCCTGGAACAACTCGGGGAACCAGGCGCCCTGCGCACCGGCCAGCGAATTCTGGCAGATCGCATACGCGATCACGATCGTGGCGATGACCAGTACGAACAGTCCGGTATTCACCAGCACGAACATCGCAAAACCGAACACAACCGCGAAGGCGCACGACCACCGGTAGACGGTACGGCGACCCACCCGGTCGGTCAGTCGCGCCCACCCCAATGTCGCGACGATTCCGATGCCGGCCGCGACGCACAGTGAGATCAGCGTCTGGGTTTTCGTTGCGAGCCCATTGCTGTGCAAGTACGAGATCATGTACGTGATCGACACTGCATAGCCGGCTGTCTCCGCGACTCGCAGTCCGATGCCGCGCAGAATATTGCGCCAATCGGTCCGAAGCACTCGCACGATCGGCGCCTTGACTACGTCGCCACGATCTTTGACATCCTCGAACACCGGGGACTCGGGCACCCTGGACCGGATGATCAGGCCGACAACGACCAGCACAATACTGGCGAGGAACGGTACCCGCCATGCCCAATCACCGCCGAGATGGACGCTGCCCAAGAATACGAGATTGGCCAGCAAGAGCCCGACCGGAAAACCCGCCTGCACGATCCCGGTGTACTTACCCTTCTCCTTCCAGGGGGCGTGTTCGTAGCTCATGAGGATCGCGCCACCCCACTCCGCGCCGAATGCCAACCCCTGAATTATCCGAACGGTAACCAGCAGCGCCGGCGCGGCAATGCCAGCTTGCGCATAGGTGGGCAATAGCCCGATGGCGAAGGTGGCCAAGCCCATGACAATCAAAGAGGCAACCAGCACCGGCTTCCGCCCGATCCGGTCACCGAGGTGCCCGCCGAGAATCCCGCCCAACGGGCGAGCTGCAAAGCCGACACCCAGCGTCGCGAAGGAAGCCAGTGTGCCGGTCAAGGGATCCGTACCTGGGAAGAATGCATTACCGAAGTAGAGTGCGGCCGCGGTACCGAACCCAATGAAGTCATAGGTCTCGATAACCGCGCCCACGCCGGAACCCACAGCGACACGTCGTGCCTGGGCTGTGCCATGCATGGGTCCTCGCATGGCCAGAGCCTCATCGCTCATAACTGGATCCTTTTCGCCGCATCAAGCAAGTTCACATCTGTTGACTGTCAACAGTGCAAGCCCAGTGTGATACAAGGCACAACTCTCTGTCAACAGTCAACATGGATAGTGTTCGACAGTTGACTGTTAACAGTAGAGTTCTATAGCGTGGCAACGGTCACCACTCGAACCATGTCACCGAGGACAACGATGATGCCCCACCCCCGGCTGGGCTGCTCTACTATCAGCTTTCGCCACCAAGACCTACCGACCGCTCTGCAGACGATCGCCGAGCAGGGCTTCATCGAGATCGACCTCGGAGCGCTGCCGGGAGTTTGCGATCACGTGCCTCTCGTTCTCGACGACCGCGCGGTGTCCGAGGTCGCAAAAACAGTCGCTGAGTCAGGTCTGCGTGTTCGTTCCATCAATGCGGACATCGGCGATCTCAATCGCGCTACCGACACGGCTGCCCGCGCCAAACATCTCGACCAGTTACTCACGCTCGCCGCGATGACCGCCGCGCGAGCGCTGGTACTTCCTTGCGGCGCGCTCGATCGGACACCGCTGGCAACACTGGACGATGACTTGGACACCGTCGCAGCGAAACTGATAGCGGCCCACGACACAGCCCAACGCTTCGGGATCGAATTATGGACCGAGTCCCTGCACTATTTCCGACTCTGTTGCGATATCGACCGTGCCCAGGCTCTGACAGATCGACTTGACGGCTCCGGTGTCGGCATCGTGATGGACTTCAGCCACATCGTTGCCTCAGGCGCCGACCCCGAGGATTTCGTGAATCGGTTCCGTCGGTCGATCACCCACGTGCATTTGCGCGACGCAGCACCAGGGAACATCCACCTCAGCATCGGGAACGGTGATGTGAACTTCGCCACCGGACTGAAATCCCTTGCCGCACAGGGGTATACCGGACAATTTTCGCTAGAGCTGGAAACTCGCGATATCACCGATATCCAACGCCCGGCAGCAACTCGCGCGGCTGCCAACTACATCAGCGAACTCATCTGACCCGACATCGAGGAGAAGCATGTCCACCATCCAACGCGCAGCCATCGTCACCGGCGCCACCTCCGACCGCGGCATCGGCATCGCCGTCGCCCGTCGCTACGCCCGCGAAGGTTGGGCCGTTGTCGTACTCGATCTGGATGGCGAGAAGTCGGCCAAGGTCGCCACAGATATCGCCAACACGTACTCAGTCCCGGCGTTCGGCCACGAAATCGACGTTGCCGATGCCGGTTCCGTTGACGCCGCCCGTGCCGCAGTCGAGGCCCAGATCCATGCTGGAGCGCTCCCGCCGATCGGCGCGCTGGCCAACATCGCGGGAATCACCTCTCCGGTCCCATTTCTGGACACCACCCTCGACCAGTGGAACCAGGTGATGGCAGTCAACGCCACCGGCACCTATCTCGTCACCAAGGCTTTCCTGCCGGCCATGCTCGCCAATGGCTTCGGCCGCATAGTCAACATGTCCTCGGTTTCAGCGCAACGCGGTGGAGGCGTGTTCGGCAAGGTGCCGTACTCGGCATCCAAGGCCGCCGTCCTCGGCTTCACCAAAGCCCTCGCCCGTGAACTCGGCGACAGCGGCGTTACCGTCAACGCCGTGACTCCTGGCGCCGTCGACACCGATATCCGTGTCGGCACCACTCCCGAGCGCGAAGCCGCCCTCGCTCGTGATATCCCCTTGGGCCGCACCGCCACCACCGACGAAGTAGCCGCCGCAATCACCTTCCTCTCCAGCACAGACGCCGCATACCTCACCGGAACCACCCTCGACATCAACGGGGGAAGCCATATGCACTGAACCAGTGACCCCTGGTAGCCCATCGCCGCGGCGCCGACCGCAGTATCCGTGGTCGGTGCCCTGCATCAAGTTCGGCCGGACAGACGCAACCAAGGTCCGTTCCGAGGGGCGATGACCCCCAACTACAGATATGCCTTGTAGACTGATTTTCGGCAAACACCACGCCAGGTGTAGGTCGTCAGTAATACCGCAAGAATGACCCGGCTCCAAGTTAGTCCTCGCACGAGATTAACAAAGAGTCGGGGATTTCTGCCCGATCTGATCGGCGATGTTCTCGATCATCCAGCATTCGGGGAGACCGCGGTGCCACGGATCAAGTTCCGGGATGTGATACAACCTCGGGCGGCTAGCCCATTATCCGAAACCCAGTTTCTGAATGTCGGATGTCCGCGACACACCCTCCACCACCCATCGGACCCTTGGGATTCGACGGACGCCGTGCCCGCTTCACCCGTGCGGACCGACGGACGGCGCGAGCGGCGTGGTCGGAGGCAATCGGCGGGGATATTCTGACTGATGTGCCGCGGTTGCGAGCAACAGATGGTTGACGGCGACCCACTCGAGACACAGCGTGATGTCGGTGTCGATGTCATCACGGAATTGAGCGCGGCTGGGTTCGAAGACGCCGACGAGATCGGCCGGGGCGGTTTTGGTGTGGTATACCGGTGCAGTCAGATCGCCGCTGACCGCACGGTGGCAGTCAAGGTTCTCACCGGCGAACTTCAGGAGAATCGGGAGCGTTTCCTGCGCGAGCAACGCGCGATGGGCCGGCTCACCGGTCATCCGAATATCGCCGGCATGCTCGAGATCGGGGAGACCGCAACCGGGCGTCCGTACCTGGTGATGCCCTTTTACTCTCGAGGCTCCCTCGACGCACGCATCCGGCGAGATGGTCCCCTGCCTGTCGCCGGGGTCCTCCACCTCGGAGTGAAGACCGCGGGGGCGCTGGAGACGGCCCATCGGATGGGTGTTCTGCATCGTGATGTCAAACCGGCCAATATCCTGCTGACCGATTACGGCGAGCCGGCGCTGACGGATTTCGGGATCGCCCACTTCGCCGGCGGGTACGAGACGACGTCCGGTGCGATCACAGGCTCGCCCGCCTTCACCGCACCCGAAGTGCTCGGCGGTCAGACTCAGAGTCCCGCCTCGGACGTGTACGGGCTGGGCGCCACATTGTTCTGGGCACTCACCGGGCACGCCGCATTCGAACGCCGCAGCGGCGAACAAATGGTGGCTCAATTCGTGCGGATCACCACCCACCCGATCCCGGACCTGCGTGAGTCCGGCATCCCCGAGGACGTGAGCGCGACCATCGAGGCGGCGATGGCTCGTGACCCGCACGACCGCCCCACCGCAGCAGCGTTGGGTGCGCAGTTGCGGCAGATACAGCGAGACCACGGCTTTTCGGTCGACGAAATGGCGCTGCCGGCCGAGTTCGACGCCGCACAGGAATCTGCCACCGCGTCGCAAGATGCGGTGCCACACAAAGTTACACATTTCCGCGGCGACGGATTGCGGGCAGGGACGGGAAATCTCCCCTTGGAGCTGACCAGCTTCGTCGATCGGAGGACCCCGCAGTCCGAAGTCAGGAACCTGTTGTCCGGCTCGCGTCTGGTGACGCTGACCGGGATCGGGGGCGTAGGCAAGTCACGGCTCGCCTTGCGAGTCGCTCACAACCTGCGGCGGAAATTCAAGAATGGGACATGGCTGATCGAGTTGGGCGACCTGCGTGACGATGAGTCGCTGCCGAATGTCGTGGCTGCCATCTTCGGTCTGTCCGATCACGGCGGTGGATCGACACTCGATACGCTGATCGAGCTACTGGCCCCCCATGAACTGCTCCTCGTATTGGACAACTGCGAACATATGGTGGAGGCGGTCGCACAGCTGGCCGAATCGCTCATGCGAGCCTGCCCGGATGTGCGGATCCTGGCCACCAGTCGCGAGGCCCTGGATATCGAGGGGGAGGCGGTATACCCGCTGCCGCCGCTGGATATACCCGATCCGGCCACCGAGCCGCCGTTGCGGACTGTGGCACGCTACGACGCGGTGACACTCTTCGCAGAGCGGGCAGCCGCGGCAGTGCCCGGGTACGAGGTGAGCGACGACAACAGGTTGTACGCCGCCAGGATCTGTGCACGGCTGGACGGCCTACCGCTGGCGATAGAACTCGCCGCAGCGCGCCTGCGGACGATGTCCGTCGAACAGATCCTGACCCGGCTCAACGACCGCTACGCCCTCCTGACTCGGGGCAGCCGCAGCGCACCCAGGCGGCAGCAGACGATGCACTACAGCATGGACTGGAGCTATGACCTGTGCACACCGGACGAACAGCGGCTGTGGAGTCGACTATCGGTGTTCACCGGCGGGTTCGAACTCGACGCGGCCCTGCAAGTGTGTTCCGCCGACATGACCGAGCCAGATTTGCACGATACGTTGTCGGGCCTGGTGGACAAATCGATCCTCATCCGCAAGGAAGTGGCCGGCTCGGTGCGGTTCCAGATGCTCGAGACGGTCCGCGAATTTGGTCAGGAGAAGGGCGAGGAGTCCGGGGAGTATCCCCTCCTGCGCCGACAGCATCGGGAATGGTGCGAGCAACTGGTACACGAGGCGGATGCCAACTGGATCGGGCCGCACCAGCTGGACTGGGTCGAACGGCTCGAGCGCGAGCTACCTAATCTTTGGAAAGCGCTGGAGTTCAGCCTGACCGCGTCCGAGGACAGTGGGCTGCGGATGGCTACCACCCTGTACTTGTTCTGGCTGTTGCGGGGCAGGACCAGCGAAGGGCGCCGGTGGTACGAACGGGTTCTCGCCCGCCCGTCCGGAGGACGGACGGTGGACCGCGCCAAGGCGCTCTACGCTGCCGGCCTGATGGCAGGGCTTCAGGGTGACGCACAGACCGCCGCCGGCCATGTTAGGGAACTGGCCGCCCTGACCGAGCAAACAACTGACCCGATGGTCCCGGCGCTGCTCGCACACACCCGGGCAAATTATGCCTTCACCTGTGGCGATTGGGATCCGTCCCGGACGGTTGCCGATCTGGAATACGCGCTGCACACCTACGAGCTCTGCGGTGACCGCGGAATGCAGTTGGACGCCCGGAACTCGCTGGGATGGGCCTACGCTCTGCAAGGCGATACCGTCCGAGCCCTCGCCTGCCAGGAGAAGACACTCGACCTCACCGAATCCGCCGGTGAAACGATCTACCGGTCGTGGGCACTGTGGACAACGGGATTCGCCGCGTGGCGCGGCGGTGAGCCCAACCGTGCCACGCGCTCGCTCGCGGAGGGAATTCGATTGGCCCACATGGCCGCCGATCCGCTCGTCGCCACCGGCTGTCTCGACACGCTGGCCTGGATCGCCGCGGAACAACTCGATGCTAAGCGTGCGGCTGTCCTTATGGGCGCGGCGGATACCTTGGGACGCCTTGCGGGCGCGTCCGCTGTTTTTATTCGCGGACTGCCCACCTCTCATGACGAATGCGAGCAGCGCAGCCGCCGAATGCTCGGTGCACGCGCATTCGATGCCGCCCGGCACGAGGGCGCCGCGATGAGTCTCGATGCCGCAGTCGCTTTCGCACTCGGCGAGCAATCCCGAACGACCTCCCTGCCCGATCGTTTGCTTGAGAGCCTAACCGCGCGCGAACGCCAGGTCGCCAACCTCGTCGCCGAAGGACTGACCAACAAGGCAATCGCCGACCGCCTGGTCATTTCGCCACGGACCGCGCAAGGGCACGTCGAACATATCCTCACCAAACTCGGCTTCACCTCGCGCACGCAGATCGCAGCGTGGGCCATAGCCCAGACCCACGACACCGCCGAGTAATCGAATGCTCGAAGGTATCGAGACCATCAGCCGCCGTCGTCCGGACGTTGCGACGGCGCTGCGAGGCGGAAGTTGCGATCAGCCAGGCGACGTCATCGACCGCGTTGCGGCGCTGTACGCAATCTTGGGTCGGTTTACGCGAAACCAGCTCCCTGACTGCGCGTCCCCAGTGGGGAGTTGATGGCTCGACATTCTACCGACCGTCGATGAGCTGGAGAGCCGCCTGGACGGCTGACTTGCACACCTCGTGTGCCTCCCTGGGCAAAACGACCGGATAGCGTAGGCTGTTCGATCTCGGACCGTCGGCCAGCATCGCTGCCAAATCACAGTCGGGCCGACCAGGGCTGAATACGCCTCGAACATCCCTAAATCTTGATAGAGGCCGCCCCTGCGCGTGCAGATGACACGAACTCAATCGGGCTCCAGGGCCACCTCACGACCATCCACATCACCGCAATCAACCAATGGCTCCGACACCAATGAGACGGGCCCAACAGCCCGCCCTCACCACTTCGACACAGGCCTAAGCTCCTACCACCGCCAGCGCCTCCGTCTGTGGCAAGAACTCTGCCCCAGCTCCTTGTTCTCGCTGATGGACAGCTCAACGCCTTATTTTTTGCCGAAGCTCCCCACTTCCCTGAAAAGACAGTCGCGGGGTAGCAGCCCGGTCAGCGGAGGACTACGGTCCGGGTACCGTCCAACGCCACCCGGTTTTCGGTATGCCAGCGGACCGCACGGGCAAGGGCCTGGTTCTCCGCGTCCCGGCCACGGACAGACAACAGCTCGGGGCTGAACGAGTGGTCGACACGGACGAGCTGCTGCTCGATGATCGGGCCCTCATCCAGATCAGCGGTCACGTAATGGGCCGTAGCGCCGACGTACTTCACCCCGCGTGCAAACGCCTGGTGGTAAGGCTTTGCTCCCTTGAAACTAGGCAGCATCGAGTGGTGGATGTTGATCGCCCGGCCCTCGAGATGCTTGCACAGATCGTCGGAGAGGATCTGCATGTACCGAGCCAGCACCACCAGATCCACCCGCCGCTCGGTCACCAGCTCGAGGAGCTTGGCCTCGGCTTCCGGCTTCCCTCCAGCGGGCACTGGCATGTGCACGAAGTCCACCCCGTAGCTCTCGGCCAGCGGGCGCAGGTCTTCATGGTTCGACACCACCGCGACGGCGTCCACGTTGAGATCGTGCACCGAGTTGCGGTACAACAGGTCATTGAGACAGTGCCCCAACTTGCTGACCATGATCACGACTCGCTGCGGGCGAGCGGGATCCACCAGCCGCATGGTCATCCCGAACCGATCGGCGATCGGGGCGAGGTCGGCGCTCAGTTGTTCATGATCGGGCGCCGTGCCGTCCTGCTGCGCAAACTCGACCCGCATGAAGAAATGGCCGCTTATCGGGTCACTGAACTGCTGGCTCTGCAGGATCGTGCAATCACGTCGTTTCAGCACACCCGAGACGGAATACACGATGCCTGGCACGTCAGCACACGACAACATGAGCACTGCGCGGGGAGATTGTGGGGTCACAGGACACTCCTCAAGTGGGGTGGTAATGCGTAAATGTCGACCGTCGTACGGCCGTTCGCCAACTCCGAGATGATCTTGATCTCGTCCTCGTCCCGCTGACGGGCGCGGGCCAGGATGTACTCGGCGTCAGCAGCGGGCAGAACGACCACGCCGTCCTCGTCGCCGACCACCAGGTCACCGGGCTCGATCGTGATCTCGCCGAGCGTGACAGCAGAGTTCAGGGCACCGTCGCTATCGGGGTCCTTGCCAGTGCCCCGGATACAGATCCCGTTGCTGAACACCGGGAAGCCCAGCTCGGCCAGCACGGCCGAGTCGCGGATCCCGCCGTCGATCACCAGGCCGGCGATGCCCCGGGCCATTGCGGCATGGCACATGATCTCGCCCCAGTAGCCATATTCGGCATCTCCGGGCACGGCGACGACGAGCACCGCGCCAGCCGGAGCGGCGGCAAGAGCCCAGTGCAGCCAGAGATTGTCACCAGGCGGGCAACGGACCGGAAAAGCCGGGCCGAGCACCCTCATCGATGGTGAAACCGGCTTGATCCGGGACGGCAACGCCCCGCGCCGCCCCGCCGCCTCGTGGACCGAAGCTGAACCGGCGACACTCATGAAGCCACGTCACTGAAAGCGAAGCCGTGCCCGATCGGCGATGCATAGATCGGCACGTAGTCGACGATTGTCGCCGGGCGCCCTTCGATCATCGAGCCTGCGGTTATCCAACACAGCGACTCGCGCGTCCCGAACTGCGGCCCGCCCGGGCTCTTCAGTCCCGACGTCCCAGGCCCGGCTGTGCTCACGTCCTGACTGGGATCATCGCTGGCGTCGTAGGCATCGAAATACGCCGCCCACCCCTTCATATCACCTTCACGCAGATAGTTCAGACCAGCCTGATCGAACTCCTCGTTCACCCACGACTTCGGCCGACCCGGAGTGTGCCAGAGGCCGCCCGAAGCGATGACCGCGACCGAGATGTCCTCGGGATAGCTGTCCAGAATCGTCCGCAGCGCCTTGCCGAGCCGGTTGACCCGACTGCCGGTCAGCTGCGGGGCGTAGAAGGCGTTGATCAGCACCGGGACGATCGGGATCGTGTAATCCGTGAAGAAGCCGGCCACCTTCATGACTGCATGAGACATTCCGGCCTCGGGCCGGGGCAGGCCGGTCATGAACGCGGGGTCGAAGTCCTGTTCCAACAGTCCATTCAGGACAGCCTGCGCCAGCTCAGGTGCTCCAGGCACGGTGACCATATCGGGCACCGGTGCAGCCGGGTCCGGCGAGCGGCGCACACCAGGCGGGAAGCCGGAGAATTCGGCCCCCACATACACTGCGATCGACGGGTGATTCTCGAAGGTGAAGCACTCCTCCTGGTCATCCCCGATCACTAGGAGGACGTCGGGCTGCCACTCCTCGATCTTGCGGCGCAGCGCGGCAATACCGGCTTGAGTACGCTCCCATTTGACGACCATCTCCTCCTGCGACTCGACCGGCACACCCTCACGATACGAACGGCTGTCACGGCGTTTCGCCCACACATCGGGCGGCAACGTGGTGTAGCCGCTGTGAGACGTGAACACAACCCCTGTCAAGCGGGCCATCACTAACCTTCTTCCTGGTCGCGGGCCACCGCGACGATTTCGAGCTGAATGAGCATGTTCTGGTTGAGCGGTAGGTTCATCGCATGCCTCGCTGGCCGGCTCTCCGGATCGGGGAACAGCGCGATCCACTGCTCGTCCAGCGCCGGCCGGAGACTCCGATCCTCCAGATGCACCGTCATCCGGACGACGTCCTCGGCCGTCACACCGGCCTGGTCGAGGAAGGTCCGCAGGTTGGTGAACGCGAACCCGACCTGGGCCTGGCCGTCGTCCGGGATCTGTCCCGTCGACGGGTCAGAACCGTTGATGGCAGAGGAGAACACCACATTGCCGATGCGTGCACCGCTCGGAATCGGTGCTTTGTGTGGTGCGCCCGGGATCTCGATCGACCGTCGCCGCTCGGTGCTCACGCCGACCTCCCCGCGTCATAACTGGGAATACCGTCGATATCGAACTTTGCGTTCGGGGGTAGGTCCAGGTACGGGAAACGGGTGACCGTGGCACGGACCGGGATCTGTCGGGTTTCGGGCTCGCCCCAGATGACGGTCACCTCACTACCGATCTCGGTGAAGGCAGGGTCCAGAAATCCCAGCGAGATCATCTTCTTGTAGTGCAGCGTGTACAGGCGCCCCGCCGACTTCCCGATCAGGTTGCCGACGCCGTCCACGACCTTGTCCTGGAAATTCCCGGACGGGGAGTCGAGAAGGTTCTGCGGGAACTGCATATGGGGGGCGACACCGGGAGTGTCGTCGAAATACGTCTTCACGACTTCGAGAAGGTCGTGAGGATCCCATTCCAGGGTCACCACTTTGCGGGTTTGTGGATTGTCCCGAATGGACAGTAGAGCCTCGCGCCCGACGAACTCGTGCTCCCAGTTGATGGACCGTCCCCAGCCGGCCTCGAACGGGTTGAGCCGGTAGGCGGGCCGCCCTTGGTCCTTCAAGCTTCCGCGTAGCTCCGCTGTGTACACGTCGCCACCGTCGATGGCGTGGTTATGACCGTCGAGATAGGCCCGAACGGCGGGATCACTCCAATCCGACATGAAATGCAATCCCTGCTGCGGGTATCCGTTCTCGGTGTGGTTGCTCATGTAGGCGAGTCGGCCCAGGACCCGCAGCCCGAACTGCTGACCGACGCGCACAATCTCGTCGAAGAGCTCCGTGACGTGCTCGAGGCTGTAGGCATGTATCTCGTAGGACAGCGTGCCGGCCATGCCCATCCGGACTACCCTCACCGGATGGCCCAGGATGTGCGCCGTCCTGAACCGCATGAACCGAAGGTCATGTAAGTCCTCGCAGGCGGCATGCTCGAGCACTTCGAGCGATCGGGGCCCGCCGAGCTGGAAGATCAGCCCCTGCGAGGAGTGCGGCTCGAACGGCTCCACGTCGAAGCGGCCGGACTCGGCGTACATCGAGACGAACGGCTGGCGCACATTCATCTCGAAGGTGTCTTCGGCGAGCCGCAGGCACATTCCGTCGGCGCCGATATTGCCTGCCGGCGAACACGTCACGACGTGCTTCGCCGCTCCCACCGGGAACTTCTCCAGCGCGAAGTTGTTGACGAATGCGTAGCTCAGCAACGCTTCGGCGCCGGGTCCGCGCAAGATAACATTCTTGCCGGTCCCGGACAGCATCGTGTGCAGGTAGCAATCTTGTTTCCAGGACAGGCTTTCGTTCTCCCAGCCGGTGATCTCGTACGGCAACATAACGCCGGACAACCCGCCACGGCTGACGTAGTTGTTAACCGCTGGGTTGTAGGGCATCGCCGGCGTATGGGCGAACCGGATGTCGCGCTTCATGGTGTCCTTCCTCTTCCGTCAAGCCGTTTGCCGCAGTGCGCTGACAAGGCGCGGGAACACCGCGAACTGGTTGTCGTGCATCAGGCGAACTCGCTCGGAGTCGTCGAGAAAGTCGAAGCTTTCGAGCACGGCGACCAGGTCATCGCTCGGACGGTTCGTGGTGGTGTTAAGGATCGAGCTGCCCGAACCCGGCACTTCGCTGCCGAACACCATGCGCTCGACGCCGTACTGACGGATCGCGCCACGCAGGAAGATCGGGTCGTAGGCGCAGGTGTCGACGTAGAGATTGCCGGTCAGATCCCGGGGAGCCTTGTGTTCGGCTCGGCTGACCGGCATCGTTGCCGAACCCCCGTGGGTGCTCCCCGTGGCCGGTCCGTGCTCCAGCATCCGCCGCAGCGCACCGCCGCAATGGCACACCACGACCCGTAACGCGGGGAACCGGTCGAACACGTCGCTGTGCTGCAGCAACAACATCGCCAAGGTCTCCTCAGCGAGGTTGTTGTACTGGTAGCTGTGCGGAATGATGTCCAGCCGCGGGTCCCGGCTGCTTGATGGGTGCACGATCAGGGTTATCTGCTGGTCCGCCGCCATTTCGTACAACGGAAACCAGTACGGGTCGTTCATCCCCGGAGCTGCTCGGTCGCCGCCCGGGTCCGGGTTGACCAGAGCAGCCACGAATCCCAGCTCGTCCACACAACGGGCCAGCTCCGTCAGGAGGTGCGACGTATCGCGTTCCTGGTTCTGCGGAAGCTGCGCTACTCCGACGAAACGGCCGGGCGCGAGGCTGCACTGCTGGGCGATGACATCGTTAGTCGTCTGCGTCCACGCCTCGACCAGATATGGCCGCTCCCAGTGCATCATCGCCACCGGTCGCGGCGACAGTAGCTGCACGTCGATCCGGCGCTCGTCGAGCGCGGCCAGATGCCCCTGGATCGCTTCGGACATGCGATCGTCCGATATCGACAGCGAGCCGAAACCGGACGCAGTCCGCAGCGCCAGGATGTTGTACGCATACGCGCGGAACTCCGGCGGGGTGGACATGTGCCCGTGAGCATCTATGACAATCTTGCCGTGGTACATGGGAGCCTTTCGTCGGATGAGGTCATCGTCGGGTCTGCAAGGAGTGGTAGCCGTGTCGTTTTCGGGCCTCGTCGAGACGCAGGCCGCCTTCGACCGCATCTG
Organism: Nocardia sp. NPDC004123; assembly: GCF_053603795.1. NCBI lineage: Bacteria > Bacillati > Actinomycetota > Actinomycetes > Mycobacteriales > Nocardiaceae > Nocardia > Nocardia sp. NPDC004123. Next base: position 113,107 of record NZ_JBSGGG010000003.1, on the reverse strand, counting down.
CGTGGATCGCCTGCTCCGCCTTCTCAATGGAGACTGCCAAGTCGGTGATCTCGGTGACCCGTTCGGCGGGGAGCACCAGCAACCCGTCGTCATCGCCCACGACGAGATCCCCGGGGCGGACCAGAAGATCGCCGAGCACCACGGGAACTTGCACCGCGGACGCCCGCACTCGGTCCTTACCGGTACGCATCCACCGCCCTCGCGTGAAAAGCGGGTAACCGATTGCCGCGGCGCGAGGCGTGTCACGGCAGACGCCGTCGATCGCGGTGCCCGCGATCCTGCGCTTGACTGCAATCTCGGACAACAGTCCCCCCCAGACAGTCACGTCGGTACGGGCATGGTTGGCCAGGACGACGAACGCGCCGGCTTCCACGTCGTCGATGTAGTCACCCACAGTGCCGCCCTCGGTTCCGACCGGCTGATACTGGACGGTGAACGCCGGGCCCACCACAGTGCCGGAGCCGGTGATCCTCATGATCGAACTCGCCTGCCCAACAATGCCGAGCTTGTCGAGCGCGTCCGAGATCGTCGGCGTGGACAGCGACAGGAGCGACCCGAAATCGAGCGCGCTCATCGGTCAGCGCTCAGCATGCGCTCGTACTCGCCGGTCAGCACCTCGGTCACATCGGCGCCGTTCCGCAGTCTCGTTGCCATGTTTTCCTCTTTCACATAGATCTCCTCAGCCCGGCTCAGCACCTCGGCAGCCCGGTCAAGTGGGACAAAGACCACCCCCGATCGATCAGCGATCACGAGGTCTCCTGGGCTTACGGTGACCTCCTCGAACACCAAGGGTGTGTTGGTCGAGACCTCAACGGTCCGGGAACGCGCGGTGCGCGGGGTCGCAGAATGCGCGAAGACCGGTAGCCTCGCCGCCTCGATGTCATCGACGTCACGACACGCGCCGTAGACAACGACACCGCCGACCTGCCGGAGCGTCGCAGCCAGCGACAGCAGTCCGCCCCAGCCGGCCGATGCTCCCGCACCGGCACGGTTGTCCACCACGATCACGTCTCCGGGCCGCGCCGCGGCGAGCGACTTGGCGCCTAGGTGCCGGTTCGACGTAGCCGGACCGGTCGGCGCGGAGCCGAGTTCAAGCGTCTGGACGCGACCGACGAGGCGCGGGCATCGCCACACCGGTGCGATTCCAGAGATCGCGCCCGGGAGTCCGAGGGCATCCAGTGCGTCGGAGATCGTGGGGGTGTCGAACCGGGCGAGCCACGGCACTGGGTCGTTCATATGCGCATTTTCGGACCGAGACCGGCGCGGCATCGAGAGGTAGTCTCATGGGACGAGACCTGCCGAGGGCGGTTGGAAGGCACGAAACGAGGACAAGACATGTCGGAGCAACGAGACAGCATGCTCGCGAAAGCCGTTCACCTATTGCAGGCATTCCGGCCGCATGGCCAGACGTTGACCCTGACGCTGCTCGTCGCGAAGACCGGACTATCAAAGGCGACAGTGCACCGGCTCGCCGAGGAGCTGGTCGAGCTGGGGCTGCTCGAACGACGCCCGATCGGATACCGCCCAGGAATCGGCCTGTTCGAACTCGGCGAACTCGTCCATACCAAGAGCAATATGCGTACCGTCGCGCTGCCCTTCATGGAAGACCTCTACGAAACCACCCGTGCAACAGTGCATCTCGCGGTCCCAGACGGCAAGGAAGTGGTATACGCGGAAAAGCTCCAAGGTCACAACAGTATCGAAATCCCGACCCGCGTCGGCGGGCGGCTGCCGATGACGTGCACCGCCGGCGGCAAGGCGCTGCTGGCGCATGCGGATGCCGCGACACTGAAAAGCGTGCTGTCACACCCACTGCGCAGGCTCACCAACCAGTCAGTGACCGATCCAAACGTGCTTCACGAGCAGCTCTCCCAGATCCGGGCCACTGGACTCGCGAAGGACCATGAAGGAACCACACTGGGCGCCAGCTGTCTCGCCGTCCCGATCTTCGTGGAAGGCATCGCGCGCGGAGCGTTGTCGGTGAGCATGCCGTCCGACCAACTCGTCGAACCCAACCTTGCACCAGCGCTGCGCGCTGTCGGGTTCGCGTTCGCCCGCGCCATGTACGAGGCCAAGCTGCGCTATCTTGAAGGGCCGTACGGTCAGCTCATCGCCGGTGGTGGACGGTCCCGCGTCGTGAGACCAACTGCTCTGCCGCCCACAGGCGAGCAAGATGATTGAATTTTCGCGCCCCAGACGAGAGCGGCTACTCCAAATTGATCGAGCGCTGTGCGGCATTCAGCCGGGTGCCACCAGCCACGCTTCGCTCCCCCGGATGTTCCGCGGAGACTCCGCCGACAAAGGTTTCGTCGAAGGCATCCGCCCGATCAGCAGGATTACTGCTGCATGAGCGCAGCGAATGATGTCAATCGTCCACTACGCCAACCTAATTCGATGGTCTTGAACCTCCCGAGGGCCGTTGGATCCAGCAGGATCCGCTGCATCCCGAACGGCGAGAGGTGGTCGCGGTCCACATAGACGCAGCAGAGCAGCAAGCCAGGACAAGGCTTTACTGGACATCGACCGCACAGGCGCGGGACCACGCTTTCACCCGAGGTTGCAACGCAGCTCGGCATGGGCCGTGGACGATGGGCGGATACCGATCCTCGAAGACACTGCGATCCGGCTGACCGTGGAGCAACCGCCTTGTCGAGGGGTCAACAAACCGGTGTGGTTGTGTGGTCCCACGTCGGCGCCTTAAGCACAGATATCGGCCGCTGCTCGCGAATGTCCCTACGGCGCTTCGATATCGAGTCCGAAAGCAGGGTGTTCGACTGGGTGACTGAGGCCGAGCTGGCTCAGCTCGGGTCGATCAGCTACCGGACGCTCCGGGTCCGCGACACCTATTCAGATCGCAGGGTCACTACCGCAGCCGGCGCTACGGTGTGGCTCAGCTGGTCGAGGCTCGACGGTCTCGGAAGAGTCGGCCTTGCGCCGTACTCTGTGATAATCACATTGATCCGCGAGGCGCCGGCGTCCACGTCATCGTCCGAGGGTGGTCGAACACCTGCCGCAGTTGCCCGGACGCACGGACCAGAGTTCGCACACCTTCCGGCTCGATGCGAGATCTGTAGGCCTCCCAAACTTCACCGCCCACCGGGGCGCGGAGTTCCTTGCAGTCGGCAGCCGGCGGATAGGGCCTGCTGCGGCTTTTGCCGCGAACGACGACATTCACCAGGGCGACCGTTTTTTCGACCAACCCAATGTGTGACTGTCCAACCGCACTTGATCACACCACAGGCATGATCGGCAGCTTCTCGGCAATGATTCGCGCAGCCGCTCATTCTTACCGACCGAAGCCAGCCTCGACACCATCCGAGCTACTGCGCGCAGCGGTAACTCCTTTCGCTCCGGTTTTCCTCCGGATGTCTCCCGATGCCCTTTTCAGCAGCTGCCACCACATTGCGGAAGAGCATCGCAACGGTCATCGGGCCGACGCCGCCCACTCGCGGAGTAATGGCCCCGGCCACAGCCTCGCATGCTTCGTCTACATCGGGCAGTAACGTCCGGCCCGAATAGCGCACCCCAGCGCCGATCACGGTCGCTCCCAGGGTGATGTGCTCGGGCTGAAGGATTCCTGGAACACCGGCCGCGGCAATCACGATCTCGGCCCGTTTCGTATAGCGTGCCCAGTCGCTTACCCCGGTGTGCACCAGCGTGACTGCCGCGTTCGCAGTCGGACGTTTCTGTGCGAGCAGCATCGCCAGCGGGCGGCCCAGTGTGACACCCCGTCCAAGGATCACTACCTCGCGTCCCGCTACCGGGATCTGGTAAAAGGCCAGCATTTCCTCGATCGCGGCGGGCGTGCACGGCAGCGGCCCGGGCGCCCCGATCGCGAGGCGGCCCATGTTCACCGGGTGCAGGCCGTCCACGTCCATGTCGGGATCCAGTTCGGCCAGCGCCGCGTCGTAGTCGAGGTGGTCCGGGATCGGGTACTGGACGAGCAGGCCGTGCACGTCAGGATCCGCGTTGTAGCCACGAATCACCTCGACGAGTCGCTCCTGCGTAGTGTTCGCGGCCAGGTGAGTATGCGGAGAGGCAATACCCACGCCCCCTGCCTGCTCCTGCTTGATCCGGATGTAACCCGCTGAAGCAGAGTCATCGCCCACCAGCACAGTGGCCAGTCCGGGCACAGTCCCGCGGTCGCGTAAAGCTTGCACGCGTTCCTTGACCTCACCCAGAATGTGGTCCGCTACCGGTTTTCCCGGCAACATTCGAGCAGTCACCAAACTACGTCCTCTGCTGAGGTACGGGACGGGTTCCGTTTAGCTCGCAACGCCAGACTCGGTTTTCTGGTAGTGGGAAGCGATCTCGTCGCTGGTGGTAACCCAGACATCCGGGTGTTCCGCGATGGCACGCAGGACCCGCTCGAAGTACTTGAACCGGAACGGCACCCCCACGGAATAGGGATGAACCGGCAGCGCAAGCACCCCGCCGCCCTCCCGAAGCAACACGTCCAAGTGGTCGAGGACGATCTCTTCGTACTCGCGCGGCGTTGTCGAATGCAAAAGAAAGAGACCCAGATCGTTGATATCCATGCTGTACGGCACCGAATACATGCCCGGTTCGCGCAGCGCGAAGGGACGGTCGTCACTGACCCAGTCGAGAACGTAGTCGAATCCACGTTCCCGCAACAACTTCGGCGATTCGAAGGTCTCTGTCAGGCCAGGACCCAGCCAGCCACGCAATGCGATGCCGGCCGAGCCGAACGTCGCGACGATATCGTCCAGGACCGCGGCCTCTTCACCCTCGCCGAACCCGTTGTGCATTACCGAGTTCGTCTGTCCGTGGCCGAGCCAGGCCCAGTCGCGCTGCTTCCCCGCCTTGATGATCTGAGGATACTGGGTAACCACCTCGGAGTTGGTGATCGCGCTGGCCCTGACTCCGCAATCATCCATGAGATCGATCATCCGCCAGATCCCGACACGCGTCCCATACTCGTACCAGCCCAGCTGCTTCGGATAGGGGTACGGCGAAATGTCTTGTCGGGTGGCGTAGTTACGCGGTCCTCCACCATCGGTCAGGTTGGGATGGAAGTACTCGATATTGAGTCCAAGGTAGAAAGCGACTCGTTTGCCGTCCGGCCACTGCACCGGTTGGCGCTCGGTGATCGGCGTGTAGTCATAGATTTCGTTGGTCATACCGTGCTCCCTTTCAAGCCTCGGGCTGGTCGAGATAGGCGGTTGTCTCGGCGAGGCTCACCACGTCGGCATACTTCATGTGCAGATCGAACAACGTGACCAAGTGTGAGATCTTGCTGCGATCTGCCACGCATTCGAAGGGAATAACGACGTGGTAATTGTGCTGGAACGCGTCCAAAGCAGTTGCCCGCACGCAGCCGCTGGTCGAGATGCCTACCACGATGACAGTGTCGACCTCCGCCTGAACGAGGTACGTGGCCAACGGCGTGCCGAAGAACCCGCTCGGTTTCATTCCTTTGTGGACGATTATTTCCCCGGCCTCGGGGGAAAGCGCCGCTACAATCGCGCCCCCCGCGGACCGGACGAACCCGGTACCAGGCTCCGTCCGGGCCGGTACCTTCCACCGTCCTCGTTCGATTGGGGAAATCATGTAATTGGGATCGCTCCACAGCGCCGTGAAGAACACTGGAATCCGTCGCTGCCTGGCGACCTGCAGGAGGCTCTGAATAGCTGCCACGGCCCGAGTCCCGCCAGCGTCGCCGTCTCGATCAGCGCCCTCGACACAATGCTCTGTCATGTCCACCACGACCAAGGCCGGGCGACTGCCAGCGTTCATCGGTCGCTCGGCCTGCTCGGCGCCCAGTGGAAAGGACGCGACGTCTGAATCCGGGATGACATCGATCCACGGTTTTCGGTCCATTTCAGGCAACTCCAGTTGTGCGACTCGGTGTTTGAGGCAGACTTCTGATACCAGGCAAGCGTGTCCAGTTCGGCGATACCCCGGAGCAAACCGCCGCCGTCAATGCCGTGACCCCCCTCCATGACGGGAGAGGGGAGTCTCGGCTGCGGTACTCGAGCCCCGGTTGTTCGTGCTGAACTGTTCGGTGATTCCGCGCACGGAATAAGCGCGCAGCCCATGTAGAACGAGGATCGTGAACCGCTCAGTCTCGAAGACCAGCAAGCGCTGTTCGTCAATCGCTAAGTGGTGCAAGGCTCCCGCCAATTCGTCTGAGCTTGCGCAAGGACAGAATCACTGTGCCGGGGCACCAAACCAGGTGGTCAGCGCTGCCACCAGATCCGGACCAGGAGCGGTCCAGCAGACATAACCATCCGGGCGGACGAGAAGCGCTTCGGCAGGTTCACCCGGCAGCGGCAGCGTCGTCAGTTCGACGATGTCGACCCGGTCGGACCACGGCGCCGCAGTGCGGACGAAGGCAGGATCCGTCGTGAGCAGCAGGCCGTGACCGCGGTGCAACAGGCTGCTCATCCACCGTGTCTGTTGCCCTGTCGCAGGCAACTCGATGTCGGGCATCCGAGTGCCCAGCAGCTCATGAGCTCCACTCTCAGTACTTCCGCCCACGGGGTAGCGAATATCCAAGCCCGAGAGCATACCCGCGACGAGCCGGTTCACCTCGGGCAGCGACATCAGCTCGATCAGCATCGTACGCATACCGTCCACGCCCGGATGATTAGAGTTCAGCGTCATGAGCCCCTGGGCTTTGGTTGACTCAAGAACTCGCTTGGTCGCCACGTGGCGTTCGGTGTGATAGGTATCCAGCAGCTCTTCGCCAGCGAATCCCTTGATATAGGCAGCGAGCTTCCAACCGAGGTTCATCGCGTCCTGGATGCCGAGTCCCATTCCCTGGCTGCTCGCCGGCAGGTGGATATGGGCCGCATCTCCAGCCACGAAGACGCGGCCCGCTCGGTAGGTTGCAACCTGTCGGCAGGCGTCGGTGAACCGGGATCCCCACACCAGCTCGGCGACCTCGATCTCATCGCCGAAGCGCTCATGCAGGGCGCCAGCCATCTCTTCCTTGGTCACCGGCTCGTCGGGATCTTCAGGACGTCGCGCTATGTTCCCATCGACATAACCGGCCCGGTAACGGCCGGGCTCGTCCAGTGCCATCAGGACGACGAACCGCGGGGTCTGTTGTGCGCGGCCGAACACACCCACCGCGGAGTGGTTCCGCGCCGACACCTCCTCCGGTACGCGACTGAGCACCACATCGCCAGCGACCCCGAACGCTCGGGCATCGGTACCCGGGAACTCGATGCCGGCGAGCTTGCGAACCGCGCTACCGCCCCCGTCGCAACCAACCAAGAAGCCGGCGCGGATCTCGTACTCGCCGTCCGGCCCACTCACAGTGACCGTCACACCGTCGCTGTCCTGTACCAGGCCAGTCAGTTTGCCCTGATACCGAACTCGCACACCCAGTTTCTCCAGATGCTCTTCGAGTTGCTCCTCCACCCGCGGCTGCGGTATGCGCAACAGGCTCGGATAACGGGCCGACCAGCCGTCGTAGCTCAACGGAACCGGCACCCCACCGTAGTATCCGTCGGCCAGGTGGGCAATCGCCCGCTGCTTCACTCCGTCGAGCACGCCACGCAAGTCGAGCACTTCCGCCGTGCGTGGCTGCATATGGAGAGCTCGGGTATGCCCGGTTCGCCCGGGGTTCCTCTCCAGCACGACGACATCTACGCCGGCCAGCGCTAGTTCCGCGGCGAGCAGCAGGCCGGTCGGACCGCTACCGGCTATTACTACCTGGCAGGTTTCCATCGCAATGATCTCCTAAATACTACGAATACGCATAACGTCGAGCGCGCGTGCCGCCGACAACTGTTCACAACGGACTCTTGCAGTGACTACTGGACCGAACCGGTCGGCGGATCGTGTTGTCATCGGCCACCGACCTCGGCCGCGGCGAAGTCCCGCATTGCTCCAGCCTCGGGTCGAGTAGCCCAGGTCTCCGTGGTCAGCAGTGGGGCGAACAATGAGTTCGTCGCCCGGTAATGCTCGACGGCCTGCGGGCCACCCGGCCGGTGGGTCAAGTTGATGGTCAACGGCCTCAACGCCTGGCTGATGGCGAACTGCCCGCGCTGGGTGCCGTACGGCCCATGCTCGTACCAGGCCGGATTGTTGATCACGGTCCCGGCGTCTCCCAGACCACGACCGGCGAAGAACAAATCGCCACTGAGGCACAGCAGTTCTTCCCAGGTATCCTCGTGATGCTCCTGATCGGCGGTGCACACTCCTGGCAGCGAGCACAACAAGACCAGGCTTCCGCAGTCGGAGCCGAACTCCCCCTCGTTTCCGACGAACGGAAAGCGAAGCGGTTTGTAGAACACCCCGTGCATCCCCGGCACGTCGACCGGGAGCCAGGGTTCCGACCAGGTGTCACGTCGCTGTGGTACGCCGTCCGGATAGCAGTTTTCCCGGCCGAACTGCGGGTTCCAAAAGACCAGCAGCTGCGCTCCGGACTCCGAGGACAGCTCGACGGTGCCGCAGTCCGAGGGAACCGCCACGAAACCACCGGTGCCCACCCGTTCACCATCGACCGAAAGACCACCGGCGGTCACAAAGATCTCTAAGGTTCCGGTCTCCGCAGGCTGCTTGAACCGCCAGCCGGCCGGCAATTCCAGCAGCAGGGTTGCGCTGCCGTCGGCGTCCTCGGACCGGCTGATCAGTTTGCCGTCGACGCCGTTGGCGATTCGAGGTCCCCGCACCGCACCCCATTCGACGGTGCCGATGTTGTACCAATTCGGAATATCGCGACGATGGTTTTCCATTACTTACCTCTCAAACCGGGTAGCCCAGGTCTCGTCGACAGTTTCACCAACGTCAAACTCTCGCGGCGGGCACGCCTGACCTCGGTCAGTCGACGCGCGTATTCGGGTGAGAGGTCGTCCTCGGTCCACTGCAATGTGGGGTCGAAGGTCACCTCCACCTTGGCCACACCGTCCAGGTGGTCGAGGCGCTGATGGGCGCTGTTCTGAAACGGCAGGCTCATCAGGCACCCGGGCTCGGTGATACCCAGCACCACGCGTATCGTCGCGCCGCTAGATCCTTGCTCGACGATCACAGACCGGACGAGGCCCATATCGGCAAGACCGGCCGGCGCCCCTGCAGCAGCACTGCACGGGTCCACGATTTCGTTGAGCAGCGCCCGCACGCGGGCTTCGGTGACCGGCTCAGCCATCATGGCCTGCTGACCGGCGCGGGGGACGTGTTGAACGGAGCCGGCATTGCCGCGTAGGCCTTGGCGCAGGCGGCCCGATACGCCTCCTTGTCCACCTGTGCGGAGGGCCCGCTCCACATCGCCGCAAGCTCGCTCAGCTCGGAGAACTCGTCGCCGGCCATGGTCCGCTTCATTTCGTCGATGTCGAGCCCGATGATCCGAGCCGCGTTCTCCCCGAGGATCTTGCGCTTGATCTCCTTCGTCAGCTCCGGATAGCCGTAGCCTTCGACCAGGTCCTCAGGCATCTCCAAGTCCCAGAACGCCTCCAGCATCGGCCGCGGGTGACCAGCCATGCATCCGGTCGCCCACATGATGCGATCCCCGCCACCGCTGGCGAGCATCTCACCAAGGATCCGGAGGAACTTCCGCGGTGCCTTCGGCAGCAACAGCGTCGTCGCTTCGAGGTTGACCACGATATTGGGGAACGAACCGAGCTGGAGCGCGGTCTCCTCGAGGAATGCGAAGCCCCCGTGCACGATCTCGAAGGTCAGGTCAGGGAACGCGAGTGCCGCAGTATCCATATCGCTGACCCCGAGCGGCTTGATCGGCGTCGGCCCGATCGGCACCGCCTTGTGTATAGCGATGACCTTGATACCCTTGTCCAGCGCGTACTGGAACAATGGGAAGCTCGCTTCGGGATCGGCCAGACTGATCTCGGCCACCTGGCCGTCGACGAGGTCAACTGGGTAAAGCTTGAGTCCCTTGACGCCGTAGGACTCGATGAGCATGTCGACGCGCTCGAAGGCATCGGGACGCAGCGGGCTTACCCCGCCGTACAGCTCGACACGGCCCGGCCAACGATCGCGCATCTCCGAGCCGCACCAGATCGGCGAGGTGCCGTCTTCGTAGAACATTCGATCGAGGGGAACCTCATGATAAATGGTGGCGTCAGTCTGGCTTTCCGCGAACAATGCGCGCGCGATCAGGTCCGGGTCCGCCCCGCGCATCCAGCGTTGCATTTCCAGCACTGAGCCCGCCGGCAGGGTGGAGGTGAAGATCTGGTAGGCGGCGTTCACCCACCCTTCGGCGTCCCAGCCCGGCCCCATCCCGGCCGCCGACACCTCCGGTGCGATGTGATAGCCGTGGCTCACGGCATCGATCACAAAGACATCATCCAACATGTGCACCTCTTCGGGATACGGGGACAAACTGATATGTATACATTTATCTGCGGACGCTAGGCGCTGGTTTTCCTAGCATAAGACGGACTCGTGATGGCACTCTGATGTTGCGTAATCAGATTGTTACTGCTGAGAAAAGTAGAGAGCCAAAAGCCCTCCCGTGGCAAAGTTCTCCGTATCCTGCGCCGCCGCCTTGCCAGCAGGATCATTCATGAATTCATTGAACTCGGCTTCGCTTTCGAACAACGCCTCGTAATAGCAGAAGACATTGGAAGCCGTCTCCTGGACCTGAGTATCGAGAGAGTGAACGTCGAAGGTGTACCAACGCTTCTTGATCCGGGGGCTCGCGCCTAGGGGCACATGGATCTCCTCGTAGTGCTTCTTGAAATGCTCCGGGTCCTTCGGCGTGAAGTAGAGGACGACGAACTTGTACATAAAAGAGTCCCTTCAGGGGAGTTGTCTTTTGATCATCAGCTAGCATCGGAGAATCGTCTCCGGCAGGCCTAGACCACACCTACTGCATGTCGCCCGATTAAGACAATGTACTCTCAATCAAATCGGGCTGCTTCTCGGAGAAGGTAAAAATAGCCTCGGTGACACCGTCGACGAGTGCCGCATATCGGACGAAAGGCTTGCTGCGATCCAGCTGCAGACCGGGCAGCCGGCTCAGGATCTCCTGCAGGAGAATCCGCGTCTCGAGCCTCACCAACTCCGCGCCGAGGCAGTGATGGCGGCCGACCCCGAACGACAGATGCCGGTTCGGCCAGCGGCTTGGATCGAAGCGGCTGGGTTCAGCTTGATTCTCGTCACCGCCATTAACCGCCTCGTCTCGATTTGCTGCCACGAACCAGAGCTGGAGCACGCTGCCAGCCGGGACGACCAGGTCTCCGAACTGCACCTCCTTGACGACGAAGACTGGCTTCACCGGAAAGGAAGTGAAGAATCGCAATCCCTCTTCGACAACCTTTCGCATCGCATCTATGTCGTCAAGGTTCTCTCGGACATAATCCAGAAGGTCGAACTCGGCCAGCAGTGAAAGCGAATTCACGAGACTCGTAGCCGTTGTATCTGTGCCTGCAGCTACGAATCCGTACACATAGCCGATCAACTCCCGGTCACTGAAGGCACCTTCCTTCCACGCACCGATCAGGAGGTCAAGCAATTCGTCCTGCGGGTTGATAATTCGCTTAGCTATCAATCGCCAGAAATAGGCCTCGGCGTCCCACTGCCGCGGAATCTGATCGTAGCTTACCGCCTGACTGAGCTCGTCGAGCTTCTCGCGAACCCATCCCTCTTGGTCCAGATCGATTCCGACAAGCCGACAGATGACCCGCATCGAAACTGCAGCGCCAAGTTCGGCCAGGTTGAAATGCCCGGCGCCCTCGGCAGCGATCTTATCGATCAACTCGACCACGGTCTCGCGGATCACCGGTTCCATGGATCGCACTGAACGATTCCGGAACCAAGGCTCAACCACAGACCTCAGTGCAGTATGGCGACCCTCTTCGCCGTTCATGGTGAATGGCTCTGTCACCCACATGAATTCGAGGCTCGGGTGCCGATCAGCCGACTCCGGAAGCCACGGTGATGGATCCCGCGAGAATGCTTGATCGCGATTAGTGATAACCGACTGAATATCGGCATAGCTGAAGATGTTGTAAGTACCGTTTTCATCGCGAAACGGCGGGGTATTCGGATCGCGATACTTCTCCTCTCGTGGAAAATCTGACGGCTTCACCTGGGCTTCAAGCGCGGTTCCGTCCATGGCTTCTATCTCCTCATCCGATACTCTGCATCGATCGCATACCAGAGTTCGGCATCGAACGTCTCCGATCAAAGATTGTCGACACCTTGAATATTGAAATGCCATCGCGTCGCCTGGTTTAACTCGAGCTGAACTGAACGTAGCCGCACACTTCAGTCGGCAACAAGCAATGTCTCGTGTGACGAGACCACCCTTGCGAGGGTCGACGACTGGTGACCGATACCTTGCCACCGCAACGGGAGCCTAGAATCGGCACGAGAGTGACCACCGCGGGAAGGGCACCATCAACGATCGCGAAGCGCGACAATGTCACGTCGGCGGGTCAGTCTGTGTCACGATAGTACCGCGTCCGCCGCACGAGCAGATCGCAATAATGCCGTCGATCATGAGGAATCTCCGAGCAGCGGCAGCAAACCGGTCCCGGAATGAGAGCAGGCTCAGGCCGGCCGGAACCGGCGGGCCAGCGCGGTCTTCAGGCCCGAGCCTGGAACGTTCCCGTATTACGTGACCGCCCGGTCGGACCATAATGGCGTGGGTGGATCCCCGAGCACCTGCAACCTGGTCACTTCGATGACGTCGACCTCAAGCATCCCAGCGGCTGACGTTCTCAGTGTCAGGAGCACAGGCACGCGTGCAGCAACTCGCTGATCCAGCTGCGCTCCTACTCACCTCCGCCGGCAGGGGTCGGTGAATCGCGAGGCCAATCGCAGTTAGGCAATCTTGATCTCGTCAGCGAGCGCATCATGGTGGCCCACGAGTTCCGCTTGGTCCTGCCGAGCAGCTCGACCGCTGAGCGGCGCGGCCCCTTATACGGGGCTAGACCCGTGCACGAGATACACCGACAACGGCACAGATAGCGGCTGTTCGAGCCGTTGCGTTCCTTCCACGACCCGACGTCGGGGAATCACCTATCCCGAGATGTCGTTGCTGCGGTTGACGATCTGAATAGTCAGGGTCAGAACGGATTTCGCCCGGTTGACCAGTGCGCCTGCGTAGGCGCCGTTGGCCCAGATCAGGCATTGAATGGGGTACGCCAGGACAGGAAATCGTCCGTAGATTGCGTGCCGCCGGTTATCCGTGAGACAGGAGATCGCGTCGATGATTCGGCGGGCGATATTCCTCGGAGCGGAATCCCGCGCCGTCGAACCAGACCAACCAACGGCAGCAACGCGGCGAACACCGCACATCGATGGTGTCGCATTTGTAGCAGCAGGTACCGCCGATACTCGCAGCCATCTGCGAGTTACGCGGATAACAGCCTAATTAAGGGCCGACATCGCGGTGCTGCCTAGAAAGAGCGTCGCCGTCGGCAACACCACGTTTGCCGACGGCAACGCTCTGCCGTCACCGGTTTGGTCAGCGGTTGGTCACCGGTTGCCCTGTTCGAGCTTGGTGGCCTACGTGAGCCGGTCGGCCGCGAGCTCCCACGGCCGCGCCTGGCCGGTCCCCGACGGACCGGCGAAGATCCGATCCCGCAGCGGCCCGATCGCGTTGATCAGCCGCAAATTCAGCCGGGACAACGCCAACCCCACAGTCCCAGATCCTGAGAACCGGTCGATGACCTCCATCGACTCGTCGATTGTGCCGTAGCCGTACTCCCGCATGTCCTTCTCGTACTCGCCGACTGCCGGCAGGAGGCCGACCGTCCCACGCGCGACTCGGCCGAGTTGGATGGCCAGGTGGTGCGCGTCGCGCAGGGCGGTGTTCCCACCACGGCCCACAGTGGGTGGCATGGAATGCACCGCGTCACCGAGCAGAACTACGTTACTCGGCTCCCATGGCGCCCGTTTCGGGCTGGACTTAAGCATGATCGAAGCTCGAGCACCGATGTCGGACTCGCGGATCTGCCGACGTAGATCCGGGTGCCAACCGCGAATCTTCTCCTCGATTATCGCGGTCACGAGCTCATCCGGTCTACCCTCGGGATTGTCGTGGTCGCCCTCTACCGGCCACGAGATTGCCTGCAGTACATACGGCTCGAACCCGCTCTCCGGCACCGGATCGAACACCGCGTTGAACCCGAATGTCGGCGTCGAGCCGAGGATCAGCGCCACGCCGTGGGAAAGAGCCGGAGGCAGCCAGGCCCGAGACCGGTCGTCGAGCGGCAGCTTGTGTGCCACACACATCACGCCTGACGAGATCAACCCGTCCGATGGCAGGTACTGCGACCCAACCCGCGAGGTAGATCCGTCGGCGCCGACCAATACGTCACCGGTAGCCCGGGTACCGTCGGCGAACACCGCGGTCACCCGACCATCGGTTTCTTGCGTGTAGTGGGTGAACTCGGCGCCGAAACGGACGACATCCTCCAGCCCCGTTAGCAACGCCGTGCGCAGTGCGCCGCGGTCAATGCCGTAGCGGTCGCCAATCTCCCCATTACTCGGCCAACGCACTGACCCGTCGACCCGCAACAGCGTGCCTAGCTGATCGTTCATGATCACGAACGCATCGTCTCGATATCGGGTGGTTCGGAATCTATCCCAGGCGGCCTGCGGTAACACAGCCTTTAGCGCTCGGGCACCCATCTCCTCGATGTCGATCCGGTAGCCCGACAATCGGCTGCCGAACGTCGTCTCGCGCTCGTGGATCTCAAAACTCACCCCTTGCTTGCGCAATCCCTGGGCAAGCGCCAGCCCACCGATGCCTCCACCGATGATCACAACGTGCATCGCTTGTTCCTCTCCTAACGGCCGTAGATCAGGGGGTGTTGGGGTGTGGTTATTTCCCGGCGTCAACTGCGGAAACCTGCGCCGTCACGTAGCGGGCCTCGTCCGTGGCCAACCGGAGCACCGCCTTGCTGATCTTCCAGGCCTGATACTGCTCGTCCTGTGTACTTCGCGACAGCCAGAGTCTCGTCCGGCGAGACTATGGGTCGTCACCACGGGCAAATTCGAGCACTAAGACGATGTTCCACGTCGCCGATTTCGCCTTCGCGAGTTTCTTGTACCACGTGAGTGCCGCGGCCAGGGTGAGGAAGGCGCGGAAGTGGATGCCTTTACGCTCGAACCGCAGGTTGAGTCGGTGATAGCCCGTCAATCACGAGGATGGGTCGACCGCGCGGCGAGGTTCCAGCCGTGGGCTGGTCCTTTTCCGCGCGGCCTCCCGCCGAACCGGACTTGATGGTTTCCCGATCATCCGGCTCTCCAGTGGAACTACTGCGTGAGTGGTGCGGTTGCGGTCGGGTGCCCGGTGTGGATGTGGCCGTGGCAGTCGGCGCAGACCACGAGGGTCTTGCGGCGCCGATTCGCCATGGCGTTAATCCATTGGGGCGTAAGCGGTCCGGGTATTCCGAGTTCTGCAGTGGGCGGCGCGCTGGTTCACTCCTGGTTTGGCCGAACGAGATCCGGCACTGGTCGCGCGGTGCCGGGCAATGGTCGCCGGCACGGAGGACGAAGGCTATGCCGCGTGTTGCGAGGCGATGTCGAAGTGGGACGGACAAGCGGACCTGGACCGCATCGCCGCGCCGACACCCGTGCTCGCCGGTGCACAAGATCCGGCCACGAAACCGGCCGACCTGCGCACGATCGCGAACGCCATAGCGAATTCGATACTGCACGAACTGAATCCGGCCGCACACCTTGCCAATATCGAACAAGCCCGACCCGTCTCGGCACCTATCGCCGCGCAATTCGCGGCGGCAGCGCATGTTCCATGCGGCGGCGAGCGCCGTTACAAGAGAGGGCATCTCGTTCCCCAACCCGGCCGAGCGCAATCACTCGGCAGCATTCGATGCGGGGATGCGAGTACGGCGGTCGGTACTCGGTGACGCTTACGTCGAGCGTGCGATCGCAGCTACTACCGAATTCGCCGACCCATTCCAAGATTTCATCACCCGTACGACGTGGGGCGATGTGTGGAGCAGGCCCAGGCTCGACAATCGCACCCGGCCGTTGCTGACGCTGGCCCTCCTCACCCCGATTGGGAACTCCTTGCCGGAATTGGCTGAGCCGCACCTGGAATCGCTAGCGGAACAAGCACGCGAGTCGACCTCGATATCGATTCTCGATGAAGATGACGTGGTGTACGTCGCTCGCGTCCCGGTCTGACGGATCATGACCGTCTCGATCAATATCGGTACGCGATTCCCAGCCTTCGCCATTTAGCGTCGATCCGTGGATGTGCTCGATGCGGAGGGTGTGCCGAAAATGGGAAAAGTGCCTTCCGAGCTGCGATGATTGATGTTCTCACGCAACAATCGAATAGCAGATCGGGAAGACACTTTCAGTGCGATTGTTCCACACCTTCGCCGGCGATTCGGCGCGGTTCGACAATGACAACCTCGTGTCGGTGGCTGGGCTGCTCCCGGTGATGACGCTGGCCGAACAAACCGGCTTGACCAGCATGTTCGCCGACAAGGTGAGGATCGAGGCGCCCCGGATCAGGGCCGGGTCGGCCAACTCGGCACCGAAACTGGCGACGTTGATCGCGGGGATGTGTGCGGGCGCGGACAGCATCGACGACATCGACCTGTTGCGCAGCGGCGGGATGACCGAACTGTTCGACGCAGTGTATGCGCCCTCGACAGTGGGGATCCTGTTGCGGGAGTTCACCTTCGGACACGCCAAGCAATTGGAGTCGGTGATGCGTGAGCATCTGCTCGCGCTCATCGCGCGGGCCGGTCTGCTGCCCGGCGCCGAGGCGAGGGCGTTCGTGGACATCGACTCACTGCTGCGGCCGGTCTACGGCCATCAGAAGCAGGGCGCCTCCTACGGGCACACCAAGATTGCAGGGAAACAGGTTCTGCGCAAAGGGCTTTCACCCTTGGCAGCCACGATCAGCACCGATCTCGCCGCTCCCGTTGTGGTGTGCGGTTGCGGGCGGGGAAAACCGGGTCCGGCAAGGGGGCTGCGACGATGGTCACCGCGGCGATCGGCACCGCCCGCGCAGCCGGCGCCACCGGGGAGATCCTGGTGCGTGGCGATTCGGCCTACGGCACTCGCAAGGTCGTGCGCGCCGCCATCCGGGCCGGTGCCCGGTTCTCGCTGGTGCTGACCAAGAACACCTCCGTCGCCAAGGCCATCGCCGCGATCGGCGAGCACTCGAATACTGTCGGCCGGGCTCTCCGAGGCCTCATTCGAGAAGTACTTGGCGAAGGTCAGTCTGACCCCGCTCCTCGGCCGCACCATCATAACCGTCGATCAACTGAGCGAGGAAGTGGCAAAGTGCGCACCGACGGGTGTTGCATCGTCGATCGCGAACTCAAGGAAGGGCTGCGCTCGATGGCCGCACCGATCCGCGACCACACCAGCACGGTAGTCGCCGCCATCAACATCTCGACACATGCCGCCCGGTACACACCCGCGGCTATCTGTAAGAACCTGATCCCACCCTTGATCACCACTGCGGAGAACATCCATCACGACCTCGCTCGCATCCAGACTCTAGCCTGAAATGCATTACTCTCCAAAGTAATCGCGATGCCCGATGCCGCCATCTATGAACCCTTACACACCCCGATCGGTCGATTTGTCGGCGTGTTCAAGGACATCGCGCCGGAAACACCTGCGGCAACTTTGATCGCGGAACTGCTGAAGCGCACCGGAGTGGACGGCAGCGATGTTGACGACGTCATCCTCGGTCAAGCGTCCCCGAACGGAGCGGCGCCAACGATCAGACGTGTCGCCGTGCTCGATTTGTGGAACCCACATATGTTATGTCGCCGCCCAGTAACCCGCCCAGCACGAGCCGGCTTCGTGCTCGATTCCTTCAAGGCGACAGCGCAGCTCGACCGGACTCATGATTCGCCCACCGTGCGATCGAGTACCCGAACGATGAATTCTTTCGTCGACCCGAGGTACTGATCCGCATCCAGCAACTCCTCGATACGGCCGCGTTCGAGGAACGTGCCGAGTGCCGGGTCAGCGGCGACCAAGTCCGCCAGTTCGCCGTCACCTGTCGCGGCTCTCCCGCAGCACGAAGCAACCGCGTCCGAGGCGGCTTGACGGCCCGCCGCACCGTCGGATGCGAACATTGCTGCGATAGCGACGTTCTCAGCGAGCAGAAGTCCTGAAGTGATCCCGACATTGGCGCGCATCCGTACGACGTCGACGCGCAGTCGTTCCAGACTGGTTCCCAGCCAGTGCACCGCAGACCCGGTGGTGCGCAATAGTTCTATGTAAGGCCGCCATTCGCCGTGCCATGCGCCGGCAGCGCGCTGATACTCGTGTGCTGCCGCTGCACCAAAGAGCGCGGCGACCAATCCGGGGGCCTGCGCGGCCGATCCGGAGGCCAGGATCGCCGCCACTGGGTTTCTCTTGTGCGGCATTGTCGATGAGCCGCCGGACCCCGCTGGACCCTCCTCGTAGACCTCGGCGACCTCGCTTTGGGCGAGGAGCGTGATGTCGCGTGCGATCTTGGCGACTGTCCCGCAGATCTGCCCGAGAGTCCCTGCGACCTCGGCGATACGGCTGCGTTCGGTGTGCCACGGAAGGGCCGGTTCGGCGAGCGCGAGCCGACGAGCCAGCCCGCCAAGGACGGCCACCCCGTCACCCCGCATTGCGGCCAAAGTTCCTGCCGCGCCGCCGAACTGGACGGCCAGCCGCTCGCGTCGAAGGTGGTTGATTCGCTCCCGGCCCGCGGCAAGGCCGGTAAGCCATCCAGCGGCGACCAGCCCGAAAGTCACCGGCCCGGCCTGCTGCAGCAGGCTGCGACCGGCCATCAGTGTCTGGGCATGGCTGGCGGCGAAGCGCGCAAGTCGATCGATACACGTGCGTAATTCGTCATCGAGCACGGTCAATGAGCGATCGGTAACAAGCATCGCGGCGGTGTCGACGACGTCCTGACTGGTGGCGCCGAAGTGCACGTAAGCAGCCGCTGAGGCGTTGATCTTCGCGGTGAGTGCCCGCACAAGCGGGCCTGCCGGATTGCCGATTCCGATAGCTTGGGCTCCGAGCACCGCGATATCGAACTCTTCCACACGGCAATGTCGCTCGATGGTCAGGGCGGCCTCGGAGGGAATGAGTCCGGCATCGGCTGAGGCGCGCGCGAGCGCACCTTCGAAATCGAGCATCGCTTGCACCCATGCCCGATCGTCGACCTGCTCGGCGATCGGACCCGCGGCGAGCACCGCATCGAACAGCCCGTCAGACATCGAAGAACACTGTTTCGAGCTCACCTTGCAGATGGATATCGAACCGGTATCCATCTCCAGTTCGAGTCGCGACCAATGTGTCGCGACGGTGCGCGGGAACCGAGATGAGTACGGGATCGTCACGATTCATTTCGGAATGCTCGGGAAAATAGATCCGGGTGACGACCCGATGCAACAGTCCACGGGCGAGTACCGACACATCGATGTGCGGGGCCTGCCCGTCGGAGAGTGCTCCCGGCACCAAGGTGTGTACCGCGAATTCGCCACCGCGGGTATGGCTTCGCGCGTAACCACGGGATTCTCCGCCATGCTCATGCTGGTGCGTGAAGTGCCCCGTCTCGTCGGCTTGCCAGGTCTCTATGAGCGCATCGTCGATCGGATCGCCAGCACCGTCGAACACCCGGCCCCGAATCCAGACGGCTCCAGGTGTGCCTTCCGGGACCGCGTACGGCCCGTCCGGCCAGGTCAGTCCGATGTCCAGATAGGGACCCACGGTCTGAGAGGGCGTGCTGGTCAGGTCACTCATCGTGATCATCCCGTTCGAAAGGGGTAGCGTCACGGCCACGCAGCACGATGTTGAACTCGAAGGCCAAGGCCCGCTCGGGTTCGCTGCGTTCGTAGTCGAACCTGCTGATCAAAAGGTTCCGGCCGTGTTCGGGCACCGCATTGAAGATCGGATCCTGGAAGAACATCGAATCGTCGGGAAAATACATCTGCGTCACCAGTCGCTGGGTGAACGACAGTCCGAACAGGGAGAAGTGGATGTGCGCGGGCCGCCACGCATTGTGGTGATTCCGCCACGGATACGCGCCCGGTCTGATGGTGGTGAATTCGTATCTACCCGCCGAGTCGGTGACGGTGCGACCGGCACCCTCGAAGTTCGGGTCCAACGGGCTGTCCCAGCGATCCCGATCATGACGGTAGCGGCCACCGGCATTGGCCTGCCAGATCTCGATCAGCGAATGCGGGACCGGCTTGCCGTCACCGTCGAGCAACCGGCCGTGCACGATTATGCGCTGGCCCACAGGCTCTCCTGGGTGGCCCACAGTCAAGTCGTTGTCCTGTGGGCCAACTCGGCCCTCCCCCAGAACCGGCCCGGTCAATTCGGTCAATCGCTGGGGCAGTAATACCAGTGCCTGGGTCGGATGGCGCAGCGCGGTGGATTTGTACTCGGGAGAATCCAGTGGCGGATGGGTACCTTGCGGGTCACGCCGGAAGCCGTGAATTGTCATGACGCCGCCTTCAGGGCACGCAGCGCCGCCAGCTCCGCGGCAGTCGGGGCGACGCTGATCCCCAAGTCCGGTGCGGCTCGCAATTCCCAACCCGCCGCCGCCTGGACCCGCCCCACATCGACACCCGGATGAACCGCGGTGAGCACCAGCTCGCCGGACGAATCTGGTTGCATGACACCCAGATCGGTGATCACCAAGGTGGGCCCGTGGCCCAGCAGACCGAGCTTTGCCCGATGCAACGGACCCACTCCGGGGTTTCCACCCCAAAAGAAGATCAGTTTCCGGGCGCAACCGGCCCCGATCATCTGGTCGTATCTGATGTCCGGGGTCATCCGCACCAATGTCAGGTCGTGTTTGAGTTGACGAATGATCTCGTGTCCGGCGGCGACGGGGATCAGATGCGTAAACCCTTCGAGCGCAACCGTGTACCCATCCTCGACGAGTTCGGAGACCGCCTCTGCCAAAGACGTAATACTCGCCACACTCACTCCTAGTTTGGACTGGTAAATCTGTTCAGGGTCAGGCGATTGTCAGGCCGCCGTCAACCGCAAGGGTCTGCCCGGTGATGTACTCGGCAGCCGGACTTGCCAGAAACACCAACGCCGCAGTGAGTTCGGCGGGGTCGCCCAGCCGGCCTACGGTAATGCGCGACAGTTGCCGGTCGAGGTAGCCGGGTTTGTACTGGGCGGTCATCTCGGAATCGAAGAAGCCTGGGGCGAGGGCATTCACGCGAATCCCGAGTCGGCCGCTCCACTGCTGGGCCAAGTCACGGGTCAGGCCGAGAAGACCGGCCTTGCTTGCCGTATAGGCGGCTTGCGGCAATCCCGCGGTGGTCAGCCCGAGCACGCTCGAGATATTGACGATGCTACTGCCGGGGTGCATCACCCTGGCGCATGCCTGCGCCATCCAGTAGCAGCCGTAGAGGTTCACGTCGATAACCTGTTCGAACTCCTCGACCGTCTCCTGTAAGGCCGGCACCGCAGTGCCGATACCGGCATTGTTGACCAGCAGATCGACCCGCCCGAATCTCGCCATCGCCGCATCGACCAGCACTTCGCAATCGAGTTGTCGCGCAACATCAGTGGCGACAACGAGCGCCGAGCGCCCGGTCTCCTCCACGAGCCTGCGGGTGTCCTCCAACCGATCGATGCGGCGCGCGGCGAGAACCACGTTCGCTCCTGCCTCCGCCAGACCACGAGCGAACGCAACTCCGAGCCCCGATGATGCGCCGGTCACGATCGCGACCCGGTTCGTCAGAGCGAAGCGGTCGAGGACAGAGGTCATATCAACTCCCCGATGGGCTGGGTCTGATTTCCGAGGCGCGCGAGCTCATGGCGCCAGGCGACGGCCAGGTTCAGCCCGGCACCCAGATCGGGGAGCTGTGCGATATCCTCGGCACTGATCGACCGCAGCGTGCCGCCCGCGGCGGCCACCGACAGCGAGATCGAAGCGATGGCATCGACCGAGATCGCCCGCAGGACCGCCTCTGCCACACCACTACCCGTAGAAGTCAGCCCGTGCCCTCGCATGATGACCAGCGGGCGGTTTCCGAGCGAGTCAGCAACAGCGTCACCCAGGTCAGAGGTGGCGATCAGCGCGGCCCGCGGGAATACCGGAACTCCCCCTTGGGCAAGAGCGGCTCCCGGAATGTCGTACGCGCCCACGATCGGAAGGATCGGTAGTCCTGCCAGGTCAGCGGCGACGACATCGCGCGGATGGGCGTGCACTACACACACTATTTCGGGGCGACGCGCCAAAATCTGCGCATGCAAAGGCAACTCGTACGGCACGGAATACCCGCCGTCCAACTCGCCTTTCGCGCCAGGAGCACCGGAAAGTTCGACGAGACGGATATCGCGCGCGGTGGTGTAGGCCAGTCCCCGCTCGCGCGGTCCGCGGCATCGGATCAGCATCCGCGATTCATCGAGCCGTACACTGATATGGCCCAAAATGCCCGGAGCCAATTCGCGCGCCGCCAGGACGCGGCAACCCAGCGCCACTTCGTCGCGGAGACGATCCAGCTCGTCCGCACTCATTTCGACGCTCCCAGCAGCTGCGCGCCGACTTCGGACGCCGGGGTTCCTCGGGAAATCCCCTGCCTCAACCGAACTGACGCTCGGGACCAATTCACTGTCATCCCACCGGTAATGCGACCTCGGTCGTCGGGCCACACTGCGGCCAAGCGGAAGGGATCAGCCTGTTCGATGATGTCCGGACAGCGGTCGACGTCTCGGGTGCCAATGAGCTGGATCTTCCAGTCGTACTGGTCACTCCACACATACGGCACCGGGTCGTGCGGAACGAGTGCTTCGGGGCGGACGATATTCTGCGCTACGCAGTCGGCCTGCTCCACCGCGTTCGTCCAGTGCTCGATGCGCGCTGCTCTGCCGAGTCGCGGCTGGAACCAGCAGGCGACATCGCCCACCGCGTGGATCTTGCCGAAACCCCTTGCACGGCCGTACTCGTCGCATTCGACGCCGTTGCCGACGGAAAGTCCAGCGGACTCGAGCCACTCGAGGTCGAGACGAGCACCGATACCGACCACGACGACGTCGACGTCAGCCACGGAACCATCTGAGAACTCGGCGCGCACCCTGCCACCATGCCGTTCGAGGGTGCTCACGCGGATCCCGAACCTGGTGTCGACGCCATTGATTCGGTGCAGATCTGCCAAGCGTTCACCCAACAGAGTGCCAACCAGCCGCGCCATCGGCACCGCCGCTTCGTCGATCAGTGTAACCGCGATCCCGGCGCTGCGGGCCAGCGATGTGACCTCCGCCCCGATGAATCCCGCTCCGATAACCAGCATGCGCTGCGCCGCCGCCAGATCGGATCGAAGCCCGCGCGCATCAGCCAAAGTTCGCAGCACGTGAACTCCTTCGCAGGTCCACGGCGCGGGCCGGGCGGCGGCTCCGGTCGCTATGACGAGATCGTCGTACCGCAGATCGCTTCCGTCATCGGTGGTCACTGCCGAAGTCTCAGTGGACAATTCGGCGACTCGACGACCCAAGACGAGCTCGATGCCCAGATCTTCTGCCTCCGCTCGGGTCAGCAGTGACACACGGGGATCATGTGCGACTGCGGATTTCGACAGGGGCGGTTTGTCGTACGGTAGTTCCGACTCGGCCTCGACCACCCGTACTCGCCCCTCATAGCCATGCCTGCGGAGTGCGCGCGCCGTGTGCACCCCGGCGACGGAACCGCCGGCGATCACCACACCGCCGGTCACCGTTCCTCCAGCCGCAGGGCCGAGACCGGGCAACTGCGTACGGAAGCCTGCACACGAGCCAGATCGGCGTCGGCGACCTCCGTCCTCAACAGCACCACGACTCCCGCGTCATCGATATCGAAGACGTCATCCGCGCCCACGACGCAGTTCGCGTACCCTTGGCACGCATTCAGATCTGCTCTGAGAACGGCCATTTCAGCTCTCCTTAGATTGAGTCGATCGACAGGTCGACCGTCAGACTTTGATTCCCATCCCGCCGTCGGAGTGCACGACACGGCCCGAGATGCCCCGGGCTCGATCCGACGCCAGGAATACATAGCTCCACGCATGGTCGGCACCGGAAAGTGCGACACCGAGCGGGTTGCGGCCGGCCAGCTCTGTGGCCCGGTTCGGGCCGTCTAGCCGTCGACCCGTGAGCCCGAGCGTCGAGAGACCCCGCAGATCCGTGTTCAGTGTTCCGCCCGGAGCAACACCATTCACCCGGATGTCAGGCGCGAGCTCATAGCCCAGCGTGGTCACCAGCCCACGCACCGCGAATTTCGAAGCAACATACAGAGTGCCGCCTCGGCCCGGGTAGTACGCCGAGGTCGATTCGGTCAGCACGATGTTGCCGCCGCTCTCACGTAGGGCCGGAATCGCGGCTTTGACGCTGTGCAGGTGCGATTTCACATTGGCGGAGAACATCTCATCGAAGGCAGCATCTAGTTGATCGGCGTCGATATCGGCCAGCGGCCGATAGAAGTCGAAGATTCCCACGCAATTGACCAGCACGTCGAGGCCGCCGAACTGGTCGACCACTGACGCGACCGCACGCGAGTTCGCTTCCGCTGTAGTGGCATCCCCGGCAACGACTACCACGCCGCCGCACTCCCGGGCGAGTGCCTTGCATTTCGCTTCGTCGATTTCCAGTGCACCCACCCGGGCGCCCTCCGCGCGGAATGCGTCGAGCACACCTCGTCCGATGCCGGATCCCGCGCCCACGACGAGAGCGCGTTTTCCTTCGAGCCAGCCGCTCATTGCTCGTCCTCCCGAATCAGCGGCGCGAACGGCCGACCCATCATTGCTGAGAATGTGGCGGTGGTTTGCCAGGTAACGGCCTCCAGCTCGAGCGGATCGAGCGTCACCCACTGCCCCGACCTCGGCGATTCGATCAGCAACCGAGCGCCATTGCGGGTCACCACTTTGCACACGCGGACCTCGGCGAATTCATTGCCGAGCACAATGGGCTCACCCTCTCGGCCCGCCAGCAAGGACCGCAATTCCGCATTGGATGTGGCGGCCGCTGCGGCGTCCTCCGCCTCACCTTCCCAAGACAACCTCATAGGAAGATCGCCAAGTTCTGGGTTCGCAGCACCGATTCGTCCACGCTGACATGGCGGCGAGCGAGCCGCCAGGTATCGCCCTCGCGACGAAGCAGGTCACTGCGGCCGGCCGAGATCAACGACGGTTCCGAGACATCCCCGCGACTGCGGAACAGCAGCACGGCGGATTCGACGACCAGTTCCTGCTCGGTCGGCGTCGCGAAGGTGCGAATATTCGACAGGTGGTGGCGGATTCGGGACGGCGGGTCTTCGGTCCAGGCGTGCTCGGTGTGGAACCGGGCGACTCGACGGCTGAGGGAGTATTTGTCCTCGTCGAAATGGGCCATCCGCTTGGCGGTGTCGTAGCCGGACCCCAGTGCTGTGGTCACCTTGATCGGCATGAAGTAGTGGATGTCTTCGGTAAGCGCCTCGAGCCACGCAGTGTAGTCCTGGCGATCGAGGAGATACGCCTCCTCGATCAGCCATCGATACGCCAGCAGGTGGCGAGGGTCGTCGAACGTCAGCGACGGCCCGACCGATTCGGTTGTCGACGCATTCGCGCCTAACGGCGACTTGCTCGAGCTGATCGGAATATAGGTGGTCATGACCGCACCTCCGCAGGGGTTTCGCTGCATGATTGGCCCTTCTCGCCGCATGATTCGCCGGTGTCGGCCGGTACGCCGATCGCGGGCGGGGCGATGGCGGGCGGTTCCATCTCGAGGTGATCGGCCCATTCGTCGAGCAGGTGCCGCTGGTTGAACTCGGCGTAACCGACGTGGGCGACACCAGGTCCGGCCCACTGATCGTTGGTCAACGGAGGGGTCACGGGAGTGTCGTCTTGCAGAATCCCCATGCGGCTATTGAGAAGTACCCGGCGGGCCATGCTGCCGCTGGCCGTCTTCGTTAGTGACACCCAGTTCTCGACATCGTCCTGTTCGAACATGCCGCTGCTGCCGAAGCACATGACATACGCCTTGTAAGAGAGCTTTTTGAACTCCTCCGGCGCCTCTTTGTCGACGACGAACCAGGACAGCACCTCGGTCTCGTCCTCGCTGACGGGCTGCCACTGCCGCAGCGAGATAAACGGCAGCACATCCTCGGAATCGGCGACCCGCGGCCAATTGTGCACCAGGCTGAGATTCGGGAAGACCGACGCCGCCGAGATCATGAATCCGTCCCGGCCGATGACATCCTGTTGCTCCTGGGACCACTGCTCTTTCATCCGGGTGACCATTTCGCTGGGATACCCGACGTATTGCAGCCGCTCCTCGAAGGAGCCTGGCGGCAGCTTGTAGGTGGTGCCGCCACCCCTGCCGGCCCAGTAGGTGGTGCCGTCCTTGCGTTTTTCGGCCTTCGGCTCCCGGAACAGGCCGATCTCCACGACACTCGTATGCGTCTGCGGGGTGTGGTACATGTCGCCAGCGAAGTTCTCCGCGCCGATCTTCCAATTGGCCTTGATTCGCCACCGCTGCGGCCCGAGTACCTCTGCGCCACTGGCACTTTGGCCGGTGTAGAAGTCGAGATAGAAGCGGAAGTCGCCGAGGAAATCCTCGAGCGACGGCGCATTGGGATCCATCGAGATGAAGATCAAGCCGTTGTAGGTGGCCAACTTGGGGGCGGGCAGCAACCGCTGCCCGGTGCGCACGAAACCGGCGTCACCGCCGTACGCCTCCTCATGGAACGGCAACCCGATGAGGCGGCCGTCATTGCGATACGACCACCCGTGGTACGGGCAGCGGAAGTGGGAGGCATTGCCCTGCTCAGCGCGGCATACCTGCATGCCCCGATGCAGGCACATGTTGAACATGGCGTGGATTCCGCCGGATTGATCACGGCTGACAATGAAGGAGTTGTCCAGCGCCCGTCGGACGACGTAGTCACCGGCCTGCGGCACCTCGCTCTCATGGGCGATGAAGGTCCACGCTCGGCTGAACAACCGCTCCTTCTCCGCCTCGAACACCTCGACGTCACTGTAGATGTGGGCAGGTAGGAGGCCTCGCCGGACGTTGGCGAGGACTTCGTCCGCATCGCGCATGGAACCCCACTTCAGAGAAGTTTCTGTCTTACAGAACTCGATTCTGCAACGCGGGAAGGCTGAGCGTCAACCCTTCAGCAGAAGTTCTTTCTGCCAGAAAGAAATCATGGCGATTGTGATCTGGGGCATCTCCGGCGCTTCCGCCCGCGTCAACTTCGGCGATCGCGGTTTCGGTGGTGAAGTGACACTGCGCAATTGGCTCAATAGTTGGAGCGTCGAAGTGTCGAAGTGCCAGGCCAGGGCTACACCTGCAGAAGGTCACGGTCCTGACGGCGGTCATGAATCGAGATCGTTACGAAGGCCTGTTCCCGAGTGACGTGGATCAGATCTTGGACACCATCCCGAGTACGGACAAAAGCTCGTAGACCTGCCCTGCGACCACGATTTCCGGCGACCGCGGGGCGCTCGCGACACCGTCACCAACGTCATCGCGGACTCCCCTGCGGCACGCTTCGCGGTCCGCGGACACTCACACGACGAATGCCGATTCGCCTGCGGGCGGTCCTGTCCGTAACCGCTACCCTGTGGGGGTGAAAGCCAGGGACGACGAAGAACCGGTCAAGCCGCAGTACCCGATCGAGTCCGTCGACAACGCACTGCGAATTCTGCTACTGCTGGGCGAGAATCGCAGTATCCGGCTCACCGAGGTCAGCGAGTACCTGACTGTCGCGTCCTCGACGGCGCACCGATTGCTCGCCATGCTGCAATACCGCGGATTCGTCCGGCAGGCCGCCGGGTCCCGGGCCTACGAGCCCGGGCCCGCACTGACCACGATCGCGTTCTCCATCCTGCGGCAGGTCGATATCCGGGAGCGATTGCACCCGGTGCTCGAAAGGCTGTCGGCCACGCTCGGGGAGACCGTGCATCTGGCCCGGCTCGACGCCAGCACGGTCACGTTCGTCGATTCGGTAGAGAGCTCACGCGCCGTACGGGTCGGGGCCCGGCTGGGCCAGCGGATGCCGGCACACTGCACGTCATCGGGCAAGGCCCTGCTGTCGATGATCGATGACGACACCCTGCTACAGCTCTACCCCGACGCGAATCTCCCTGCCCTGACACCGCATTCGATTGCCAAGCGATCGGAACTGCTGCGCCAGATCAAGGAAGTTCGCAAGCGGGGCTATGCGACCAGCAGCGAAGAAAGCGAGGACGGAGTCGCCTCGGTCTCAGTTCCACTCGGCGAGTACAGCTTCGCTCGCTACGCCCTCAATGTGTCCAGCCCCGTGGGCCGGATGACCGACCAGACCCGGTCCGAGATCGCAGAGGAACTACAGAGCGTGGCGCTAGAGGTTTCCGAGTACTTCCTCTGAGTCAGTCGCCGCATCGCACGCTCGCGGTGCGGACGGCCTGCATTGTGCCCCACTTCATTCTGGGAACACAAATGTCGCCACCAACGGCCCCGTTGTGGACCAATCATGAACCACCCGCGGGCGTGACGGGACCCCGTAGTTCGGGCCATCTGATGTGGCCCCCTGGAACCGGTCCACACTTGTGGGAGCTGAGGCAAAGTGATCCATGGGAGGTCACTGTGCCGAAGTCATATTCGCTGTCCTTGCGTCGTCAGGTATCTGCGCGGCTGCGTAGCGGCGAACCCTCGCCGAGATCGCCTCGGAGACAAGCATTTCGCCGACCACATTGTTCCGGTGGAAGGCCCAGGCGCTGATCGACGCGGGAGTCCGCGACGGAGTACCCAGCACGGACGCAGACGAGCTGGCCGCCGCCCACAAGCGCATCGCCCAGCTGGAGTCCGAGCTGGCGTTGACCCGCGACGCGTGCGCGCTGTTCGACGAAGGGGTGGTGATCTCCCCAAAGGAAAATCGCGATCGCCGCAGGATTGATCGCACTCGGTCACTCGAGTCGGTCGGCGTGCTGGATAATAGGTTTTGAACCGATCGACCTTTCAATTTCATCGCAGCCGCCCGATGCCGGCACGCCAGGTGCGGCGCATCGTCGTGGCGGATGCGATCGAGGAGATCCACCGACGCTCTCGCGGGATCTATCGAAAGCGTCGAATCCGCGCGGCTCTGCTGGTCGAACACGACATGATCGTGAATCTGAAACTGGTGGAGGCGATCGTGCGCGAACGTGGTCTGTCGGGCCTGCCGCGGCGGCGCCGCAAGCCCAGCCTGCTGGGCCTCGACACGCCGTCAGACCTGGTGCAACGGCGGTTTACCGCGGATCGTCCGAACCAGTTGTGGTTCACCGACATCACCGAACATCCGGCTCGCGACGGCAAAGTGTACTGCTGCGCGATCCTGGACGCGTTCAGCAAAATGATTGTCGCTCGGACATTTTCGACGATCGCCGATACAGCCTTGGTCAACAATGCAGTGAACATGGCGGTGCGAGAACGCGCAGGCTATGGGGCGACGATTCTGCACGCCCGATCACGGCACCCAGTTCACGTCGTGGGCGTTCGGTGAGAACCTGCGTCGGTGGAATCTGCTGGAATCGTTCGGGACCGTGGGTGATTGCTTCGATAACGCGGTCATGGAGTCGTTCTGGGGGCGTATGCCGACCGAACTGCTCGACACCCGGAAGTGGTCCACCACACTGGAATTGACCATCGCGATGGCCGACTACATCGACAACTTCTACAACGTGCAGCGGCATCACAGCTATCTCGGCCACCTCAGCCCAGCCGAGTATGAGATGCTCTGGCACGATATCCAACCCAGCCCTCAACTCTCATAACGGCGGTCTATCAGCAGGGGGCCACATCACCCGGACCGAAATCATGGGGTCAGGTCAGGCCGCTGTTGTCGCCGACCACCGCAACGCGACGTCGCTTCGAAGCTGCATGCGGCGAATTCCAGGTGCCGTGCCTGACCTGAATTCGGCTATGCCAGACAGAGATGGGAGGACGGGGCGCACAAAGTCGGCCAAGCGATATGGCAGCGCAGGCGGACGAAATCGCTTCAAAGTCGCAGAATTTCCGGTCCACTGCAGTGAATCGCCGGACGCGTCCACCCGAGCCGTCGCTCCGGCCTGCCGTCCGACAATCAGCTTCCTCGATCGGAGTGTGACGACGACGGCGCGACGACAATGCCGGCTCTTACACCGATCGCTCCAGCCTCTCCTCGATTGGCGACGTGGAGCTTCTTCAGCACACTGGCGACGTGGAACTTGACTGTGCTTTCACTGATTCCGAGCGCCGTTGCGATCGCTCGGTTACGCCGCCCGGTCGACAGATAGCCGAGGACCTCGAGCTCACGCGGGTTCAACTCTGCAAGAAGGTGCTCGTCGGGCCGCGTGGCAGGAGGATCGAGTGGAATCGTCAATGTGACACGACTTCCCCACCCGTCGATCGACTCGACATCAAGGTCACCCCGCAGTGTCTGCAACCGCGCTGACAGCTGATGCGAGAGCGCGTGACCGTCGATCGCACCTACTCCTTGATCGCGAATCTCGATGATCACATTCGCACCGTCACAGTCCCATGCCACGCGCAGGCGCTCCAACACCGGTTGCGCGGCGAACGCCAACACGATGGCCCGCACCATTGCCCGTGCGGCATGCGCGACTTCACCTGGAAGGGCCCTGCCATCTGCCGGAGGATCAACGTAACTGACCTCCACATCCCGATGACGGAGTAGCGGGCGCAATTCGCCCTGCAGGCGAGCGAAAGCGGTCGTTACGGCTTCTTCAGACAGTGCACGATCCGCATCGCCGGCCGAGCGGAGGGCGATCAGCGCCGCAGATGCGGTCTCACTCGCAGTAAGACGTGCGCGACGATCGTCGAGATCGTTCGAGCGGAGGGTCCCGAGAATCGATGCCAGCGTGGCCTGGTGCGCCTCGGTGAGTTCAACGATCGTGCGTGCACGCTCGCTCGAAGCGGCGCGGGATTCGGCAAGATAGGAGGGACTGGCCTGGACCACCTGCTGCTGAATGGACGTCGCCACAATCCCGAACTGCGCACCGATTTCCGACCAGTCAGCCGGTGGATCTTGCGCGTTCCGAGGCACAAGCACCAGCAAAGTGTCAGTCTCGTCTCTCAGCGCCCACACACGGCGCTCTTTTCCGGCCAAGACCGCTGGTCCGTCGAAAGCCGCTTCCGGAACGACCGAGCGCTTGAGCACTTCGAGTTCGTCGATGGTCACGCGATCGGTGATTTCGGTGAGACCGGCAACCTTGCGTGGGCGGCCCGTGCACTCACGGGTGAAGATTACCAACGCCGCATGCGGGCACGAACCGGTAAGGAACCGCGAGAAGCGCTGGGCGATTTCCGGTAACGGACCCGCGATCACCCGCCGCATACCGGTCCAATCCGTATGGGCGGCGACCTCTGCATCGATTGCGACCACGTCACCAAGGTACGTGCAGTTCGGAGTGGATCGCACTGGTAAACCGGTCAGCTCCAACCAGCCATTCGGCGAGGTGCCCACAGTGGAACCCGACGGCAACCTAGACGAGGTAAGCCACGGGCCTCAACCGAGGAGGATCATGACCGCGACCGTCGAGCAGACGAGGACGAGATTCGGTGATGGACGCCGCATCGTGCTCGAGGAGAATCAACGACTGCTCAATTCCGTTGCCGCGGAACAATGGGACCACGCTGGCACCCTGATCACCGCGGCACGAGCGGTCTTCGTGATCGGCAACGGGCGTAGCGGGCTGGCCACTCAGATGGCAGCAATGCGGCTGATGCATCTGGGGCTACGGGTGCATGTGGCAGGTGAAGTGACCGCACCGGCCATCGGCAGCGGCGATCTGTTGATCGCTGTATCCGGGTCGGGCACAACAGCCTCGGTGGTCGGCGCGGCAGACACCGCGAAGAAGGTCGGCGCATCGGTGATGGCAGTCACTACCGCGCCCGACTCACCGCTCGCCCAGCGGGCCGACGAGGTGTTGGTCCTGCCTGCAGCCGAGAAACAGGACCACAGCGCGGCCATCACCCGCCAGTACTCGGGCAGCTTGTTCGAACAATCCGTACTCCTGGCATTCGACGCGCTGTTTCTGTCGCTGTGGAGCAACGAGGACCAGACCGCCGAGAAGCTGTGGGAACGACACGCCAACATCGGCTGACTTGACTTACCCAAGACCTCGAAAAGAAACAATCAGGAGAAACACATGACGAAGCTGCAGGTTGCAGTGGATCTGCTCACCACTGCCGACGCACTGGCCTTGACCAATAAGGTGGCCCCGTACGTCGACATCATCGAGCTCGGCACTCCGCTGATCAAGAGCGCCGGCCTCGGGGTGATCAGCGCGGTCAAAGCTGCACACCCGGACAAGGAGGTCTTCGCCGACCTCAAGACGGCCGACGCCGGCTTCCTCGAGGCTGATCTCGCTTTCGCCGCGGGCGCCGACCTCGTCACCGTTCTCGGTGCCGCCGGGGACGCGACCATCAAGGGTGCGGTCGAGGCCGGTGACAAGCACGGAAAGAAGGTCGTCGCCGACCTCATCGGTGTCGACAACCGTGTCGAGCGAGCCCGCGAGATCGCAAAACTCGGCGTCGCGTTCGTCGAGATCCATGCCGGTCTCGACGAGCAGGCCCAGCCCGGGTACTCGATCCAGGCCCTCCTCGACGACGGCAAGACCGCCGGCGTGCCCTTCTCGATTGCCGGTGGCGTGAAGGCCGACACCATCACCGCGGTACGTGACGCAGGCGCCGAGGTCGCTGTGGCCGGGGGCGCCATCTACTCCGCCGAGGACCCCGCCGCAGCCGCAAAGGCCCTCAAAGACGCCCTCACCAGCTAGCCCGATCCAGGTAGAGCCCTGAACACCACCGTGTTCAGGGCTCTACCTGTTGTCGGCGCTCGCGCGCGAGACCCGACTGATACGTCAAATGCTCGTCCAGAAAGGTTGCTTCGGTAATCTGAAGCACTTCCCACAGGCTCAGGCCCGAAGAACAATCTTTCATATCGCAAGCGGCACAGTCGCAGACGCCACTCCACGGTATCCGGAATGAATCTGATTGTGCACCAACGCTTTCGGACTCATTCTTCGATTAGGCTCTAGCACCTTCGGCTCACCGACGACGCGGAAACAGCCTGGGGGCACGTTCGGCTCCGCCCGTCAAAGCGACCGCCATGCCCGGCCGGTACGTGCAAGCATCCCATCCGCCGACACCGGACCGGCGGAGCCGGACGGATACCGATCGGGTCGACCGCATCGCGCCCACTGGTCGAGTAGAGGGTCAATGACTCGCCAGGACTGCTCGACTTCCTCACCGCGCAGAAACAAGGTGGCGTCACCACGCAATACATCGAAGATGAGCCGCTCGTATGCCTCCGGCGCCGAATCGAAAATCGACCTGAAGTCCATACACAGGCTGATCGGCTGAATGTGCATGCCCCCGCCCGGGCGCTTGGCGCCGATATGCAGTTCGATTCCATCGTCAGGTTGTACCCGAAAGACGAGCACATTGGAGACCGGCGTAGCACGAGCTGCGGCGAAACCATGGGCGGGCAGGCTGAAGGTCACCGCTATCTCTGTCGTCCGCCGCGCTAGACGCTTGCCCGTGCGAATGTAAAAGGGAACCCCGGCCCATCGCCGGGTCTCCACGCCCACTGTCAGGGCGGCGAAGGTTTCCGTCACCGAATCAGCGGGAAAGCCGGACTCATCGACCAGGCCGGAGACCGACACACCGTTTTCGACACCCGGTCCGTACTGTCCGCGAGCAGAGGTTTGATCGAGTGGACCGAGAAGTGCGGTGGCGGAGAGCACCTTTATCTTCTCCGCAGCAATACTGGCAGCATCGAACGCGACAGGCTCTTCCATCGCAATCAAAGCCAGCAATTGCAGCAAGTGGTTCTGAATGACGTCGCGCGCCGCCCCGACACCGTCGTAGTATCCGGCACGACCTGTCACACCCACACTCTCGGCCATAGTGATCTGCACATGGTCGATATGCCGATTGTTCCACAGCGGCTCGAACATCCCGTTCGCGAAACGCAACGCGAGAAGGTTCTGCACCATTTCCTTACCGAGATAGTGATCGATGCGATAGATCGACGCCGGTGGAAACACGCGCTCGAGCGCAGCGCCGAGCACTCGGGAGCTGGCGAGGTCGTGTCCGAACGGCTTTTCCACCACGACTCGGCGCCATCCGCTCACCCCACGGTTCAGGCCGGTGTTCGCGAGCTGATCGCAGACCAGGGCGAACGCCGAGGGTGGAATGGACAAGTAGAAGACGTAATTGCCAGCCTTGCCGTGTCGAACATCGAGCTCTCTCAGGCGAGTGGCCAGGCGTGCAAATGCGGAGGTGTCGTCGAACGAGCCCTGGACCAGGTGGAGGCGGTCGGCCAGCGCGTTCCACACAACCGGGTCGAAGGGCATTCGCGCGCAGGCTTTCACCGACTCGCGCAGACGGTCGTGGACATCGAGGACATCACGGGCGAAACCGACGACGTCGAAATCTGGCGGCAGCTGGCCGGAATACGCGAGGTCGTAGATCGCCGGCAGCAGTTTTTTGCGAGAGAGGTCACCGGTGATTCCGAAGATCACCATCGAAGCCGGCTCAGCGATTCGTCCGGCACTTCCGATCAGCACCCCGCCTGCTCGGTCGGTCAACACATCAACCAGCGGGGCCCTGTCCTGCACGTCAGACACAGTCACTTCTGCTGCACTCCGTTTTCGCTTCACCCTTACGCATTCGGACAATGCGTCGACTGCCAGTGTCGAACTCATGCCGTGAGAGCGCACTTGGCCGAGCGGCCAGTTCTAGCCGTCCGACCGGGCAGGTGAGGTCGACACCGAACGTCCGTAGACATAGGAATCGACAAGATTACGCTGGCTCGAGAGTAAAAAGGCAACGATGAAACTGGGATTGGTCGGTCTGGGCCGCATGGGAGCGAACATGCGGGAACGATTGCGCGAGCGCGGACACGAGGCGATCGGATACGACCCGAATGCGGCCGTCAGCGATGTCGACAGCCTCACGTCGTTGATCGAACATCTGCCACAGCCTCGCACGGTGTGGGTGATGGTGCCCGCCGGACCGTCGACTCGCCTGGTCATCGACGAACTGGCGTGCTCGCTTTCCCCAGGCGATCTCGTGGTCGACGGCGGCAACTCCCGATTCACCGACGACAAACTTCACGCCGAAACCCTTGCAACGCGTGGGATCAGCTATGTCGACTGTGGTGTATCCGGCGGGGTGTGGGGACGCGCGAACGGGTACGCACTGATGGTGGGCGGAGACGCCACCGACATCGGCCGGTTGATGCCGATCATCGACGCGCTGCGGCCCGATGGTGATCTTGCCGACTCCTTCGTCCACGCCGGACCGGTCGGCGCCGGCCACTACGCGAAGATGGTGCACAACGGAATCGAATACGGGCTGATGCAAGCCTATGCCGAGGGGTACGAGCTGCTCGCGGCCGAAGATTCGATCGTCGACGTGCAAGCCGTCCTTCGCGCCTGGACCAAGGGCACTGTGGTTCGGTCCTGGTTGCTCGAACTGCTGGTTCAGGCTTTGTCCGAGGACCCTGGACTGTCCTCCTTGTCCGGCTTCACCGCAGATTCCGGTGAAGGCCGGTGGACAGTCGAAGAAGCCATCGCGCACGCGGTTCCCGCACCGGTGATCTCCGCCGCACTGTTCGCGCGATTCGCCTCCCGACAGGACGACTCGCCGGCAATGAAAGCTGTTTCGGCCCTTCGCAATCAGTTCGGCGGGCACGAGGTACGACGCGCCGAACCCGCTGGAATGGCCTGAGTCGTGACGTACGCGCCCGAGCCTCATATCACCCGCTCGCCCGAGTAGAACAAGTTATGGGCTCACTACATCGAATGGCAGACCTTCAACATCGCCGACGGTTCGACGCCGACCTGGAACGTGGTCGCGTCCTGGCCCTTGATGCCGGTGATCTCCATATCGACTACAGCTTGATCTGGATCAGACCGGGACGCACTCCGACCTGGCCCGCGCCGCGGGCATCGAACAGCGACGCGACCGCATGCTGCGCGGAGAACAGGTCGACACGACCGAGGTCCGGGCGGCTCTGCACACAGCGCTGCGCCTCCCGCCGGTTCGACACTGACCGTGAGTGGGCACAACAACGTCGCAGACGTACATCGAGTGCTCGACCGAATGGGCGAGTTCACCCACAGCGTTCGTAGCAGGCAATAGCGCGGGGCCACCGGTGCACGCATCACCACCGTGGTCACCATCGGCATCGGTGGCTCCGACCTGGGACTCGCATGGTCTGCGCGGCGCGGCGCCACTACGCCGCAGCCAACATCAATGTCCGGTTCGTGTCGAACGTCGATCCTGCCGACATCGTTGGTACTCTCGCGGATCTCGACCGGCGGCGACGATGTTCATCGTGTCGTCGAAGACGTTCACGACCACCGTAACTCTCGCCACCGCGAATGCCGCTCGCCGGTGGCTGACCGCGGCACAAGGTGAGGACGCGGTCAGCCACCATTTTGTTGCGGTTCCACCAACACGGCTAAAGTGGCGGAGTTCGGTATCGCCGGGGAGGGAGAACATATTCGAGTTCTGGGACTGGCCCGGCGGACGACACTCGGTTGGGTCCGCCATCGGATCGGCCGTGATCATGACGCCAGGCCCGGATGCGTTCAGTCGGTTCCTGGCCGGCATGCACATCATGCATCGCACTTCGCCGAGAGGCGACGCTGGAGAAGAACGCGCCCGTTCAGTAGCCGCGCGCGATCCATTCCGACAGATGTGGCGCCTCGGCCCCGATGGTGGTGGCGTCTCCGTGACCGGTATGAACCCGAGTGTGTTCGGGCAGCGTGAGCAGCCGGTCGCGGATGGATCCGATAATCGTGGGGAAATCTGAGAACGACCGACCGGTAGCCCCCGGTCCCCCAGCGAACAGGGTGTCGCCGGAGAACAGCGCATCCGCTTCGGGCAGGTACAGACACACCGAGCCGGGTGAATGCCCCGGCGAGTGGATGATGTGGATCTCGGTGCCCGCCAAAGCGATTCGTTGGCCATCACTGAGGTACCAGTAGCGCTGGCCCGGGTGGGTCAGCTGCCAGAGCGGGTCGTCACCGGGGTGGACGAGGACCGGGGCGTGCAGGTCCTCCGCCAGTTGCGGGGCGAAAGTGACGTGGTCGTTGTGACCATGCGTGCAGACCACAGCGGTCACGTGACGGTCGCCCACGGCCTCGACAATAGGTTTCGGGTCGTGAGCCGCGTCCACCACCACCACTTCATCATCGTCGCCGATCACCCACACATTGTTGTCGACATCCCAGGCGCCGCCGTCTAGTTCGAAGACGCCTGAGGTGACGACCCTCTCGATGCGCAGCTCGCCGCTCACAGCACCACCACCGAGCGCAGGACACCACCGCTGTGCATGGTGTGGAAGGCCTGCTCCACCTCATCGATCTTGATACGCTCGGTGACGAACTTGTCCAGCGGCAGCCGTCCCTGCTGGTATAGATCGATCAGTACTGGAAAGTCACGCTCGGGCAGGCAATCGCCGTACCAGGACGACTTCAATGCGCCACCGCGGGAGAAGAAGTCCAGCAGCGGCATCTCCAGCCTCATATCCGGGGTCGGAACACCCACCAGGACAACCGTGCCGGCCAGGTCACGGGCGTAGAAGGCCTGCTTCCAAGTCTCGGGCCGCCCGACCGCGTCGATCACCACATCGGCACCGAAACCTCCGGTGAGGTCTTGGATGGCGGTGACGGGGTCGGAGTCGGTGGCATCGACAGTGTGCGTGGCGCCGAGCTCAGCTGCCCAGCGAAGTTTGCGCGGGTCACGATCGACAGCGATGATCGTCGACGCCCCGGCCAGACGGGCACCGGCGATCGCGGCATCGCCCACCCCACCGCATCCGAACACCGCCACCGAATCACCGCGCCCCACCCCACCGGTGTTTACCGCGGCCCCCAGCCCGGCCATGACCCCGCATCCCAACAAGCCGGCCACCGCCGGGTCTGCGGTCGAGTCCACCTTCGTGCACTGTCCGGCGTGCACCAACGTCTTCTCGGCGAACGCACCGATCCCCAGAGCCGGGGTGAGTTCGGTGCCGTCGACCAAGGTCATTTTCTGCTCGGCGTTGAAAGTGTCGAAGCAGTACTGCGGCTTCCCGCGCTTACAGGCACGACAGCGACCGCACACGGCGCGCCAGTTCAGGACCACGAAATCACCGACAGCAACGGAATCGACTCCTGCGCCGACACTTTCGACCGTTCCCGCCGCCTCATGGCCGAGCAGGAACGGAAATTCGTCGTTGATGCCGCCATCTCGATAGGTCAGGTCGGTATGGCACACACCGCACGCGGCGACGGCGACGACGACCTCACCCGGCCCAGGATCCGGGATGACGATATCGGTCAGCTCGACCGGCGCCCCTTTCGCGCGGGCAATGACTCCACGAACCTGCTGCGGCATATTTGCTGACTCCTCCGATCGATCGGGCGACCATGCTCGAGCGCACGACTCCGGACCGACAGTAACGACGAGACATGAAAGCCGAACCTGGCCGTTAGTCGAGTAGGAACTAGCCTTTCCGAGGGTGGCCAAACGACGCGCTACCTGCCGCTCCTACCTCAGCCGCGTGCACGAGGCGATCGTGGAGTCCGACGACGTAGCCCCACGAGCTGCGCTCGGTGCGCGAAGCCAACGATGAACCGTGGGCCATATCGATGGCCGGTCTCACGAGTGTTGACAGAAAGTTGGTCGCGTCGCGCCATGGTGATTTTCAGCTGGGGCCTGGTGCCCGGTGGGGTGTGAGCACTCTGTCGGCGTACACGATCACTATGTCTCCTCGGTACCGGAAACTGGTCTGGGGCTGCTACACGATCAGGCGACAGTGTGATCTGCCCTACCGGTTGGGCTCCGGTTGTCACTTATCCGTACAGCAGCCCCAGCCGATGGAACGTGGAATTCACCAGATCGTCTGCGGTCGCGACTCCGCGTAGCTGCTTTACGCAGACGCTGGCAGGCAATCCATGGATGCCGAGAGGTTCTTCGGCGCCTACCGTGTCGACACGAGTAAGTCGCCGTCCACCGCTGATGCGACTGATCGGTCGCCGCCTCGTTACCCGAGCCACTGCGAACGCCTCACCTAGAAGGGTCCACCAGCAGTAGAGACGGCACCCTTTTTCCCCTTTGGTCGAGGAAGGAGCCCAGTGGAGTTCAGTCCCGCTTCTCGAGGCGAATGGTGACCGCCTTCGATACCGGGGTGTTCGACTTCGCCGCCACGTGGTCCAGTGGGATCAACGGGTTCGTCTCCGGGTAATACGCGGCCACATTCCCCTGCGGGGTCGGATACGGCACCAACCGGAAATCGTCGGCCCGCCGCTCCTGCAGACTCCCGTCCGGCAGGATCCACTCGGAGATCAGATCCACCCGGTCGCCCTCCGCGAATCCCAGTGTTGCGATGTCGAGTTCGTTGACGAACAGCACCCGTCGCGCACCCTTCACCCCGCGGTACCGGTCATCGAGACCATAGATGGTCGTGTTGTACTGGTCATGGGACCGCATGGTCTGCAAAATCAGTCTCCCATCGGGGACCGGTACCCAGGACAAGGGATTCACGACGAAGTTCGCCTTCCCGGTGTGTGTCACGAACCGGCGTTCGTCGCGTGGCGGATGCGGCAGTACGAACCCGTCAGGCAGGCGGACCTTGGTGTTGAAGTCCTCGAATCCCGGGATCACCCGGGCAATTGAATCGCGGATCCGGTCGTAGTCTGCCGAGAAGTCCCGCCAAGGTACGGGGTGGTCGACCCCGAACAGCTCCTCCGCAAGCCCGCACACGATGGCGACTTCACTGCGCAGCTGCTTACTGGCCGGCGGCAGGCTGCCGCGCGAGAGGTGCACCACGGACATCGAATCCTCAACCGACACTTGCTGCTTGCGGCCGTTCTGTACGTCCTTGTCTGTCCGGCCGAGTGAAGGCAGGATCAGCGCGGTACGCCCGGTCACCAGATGGGACCGGTTCAGTTTCGTCGACACCTGCACCGTCAGCGCACAGTTGCGCAGCGCCGCCTCAGTAACCTTGGTGTCGGGGGTGGCGGCCACAAAGTTGCCGCCCATCGCTATGAACACCGACGCCGCGCCATCGCGCATCGCCCGGATGGAGTCGACCGCATCGAGGCCGTGCTTGCGGGGCGAGGTGATCGAGAATTCGGTGTCGAGGGCATCGAGGAAGGCGTCGGGCATCTTCTCCCAGATGCCCATCGTCCGATCCCCCTGGACATTGGAGTGCCCACGCACCGGGCACACCCCAGCTCCCGGTTTGCCGATCATTCCGCGCATCAGCAGCAATGCGACCGCGTCCTGAATCGTCGCGACCCCGTGGGTCTGTTGCGTCAATCCCATCGCCCAGCAGATGATCGTGCGCTTCGACTCGATCAACGCCGCTGCCGTCTGCTCAATCTGGACCAGGGTGAGCCCGGTGGCGGCCACGATGGTGTTCAGGTCCACACTTCGGCGGATGTGGTCGGCCCACTGCGCGAAGCCGGCGCAATGCCCGTCCAGGAACTCGTGGTCGAGGACCGTGCCCGGGGCGGCGTCTTCGGCGTCGAGGACCAGTTTCGCCAACCCCTGGAACAGTGCCTGATCGCCGCCGATCCGGATCTGTAGGAACTCGTCGGCGATCTGCACGCCGTCGCCGACGACGCCATGCACCTTCTGCGGGTCCTTGAACCGCAGCAGACCGGCCTCCGGCAGCGGGTTGATCGCAATCACCCTCGCCCCGTTGGCCTTCGACTTCTCCAGGGTCGACAGCATCCGGGGGTGGTTGGTACCAGGGTTCTGGCCGGCGATCAGAATCAGGTCGGCGTTCTCAATATCCGGGACCGACACCGATCCCTTGCCGATGCCGATCGTCTCGACGAGGGCGCTGCCCGAGGATTCATGGCACATGTTCGAGCAGTCCGGCATGTTGTTGGTTCCGAAGGCCCGGATCATCAGCTGGTACACGAACGCCGCTTCGTTCGACGTGCGCCCGGAGGTGTAGAACACCGCTTCGTCCGGCGAAGCCAACGCCCGCAACTCACCCGCGATCAGCCCGAACGCCGCATCCCAGCCAATCGGCTCATAATGCGTCCTCCCCGGCAACCGAACCATCGGATGCGTCAGCCGGCCCTGCTGCCCCAACCAGTAGTCGGTCCTGCCCACCAGCTCCGATATCGGATGCGCGGCGAAGAACTCCGGGCCGACGGTGCGAGTAGTCGCCTCTTCCGCGACCGCCTTCGCCCCGTTCTCACAGAACTCCGCATGTTTGCGGTGGCCGGGGGTTTCCGGCCACGCGCAACCCGGGCAGTCGAAACCCTTGCGCTGGTTCAGCTTCCACAACGTCCGGGCAGTGCGCACCGGTCCCATCTGCTCGATCCCCCGGCGCAACGACACCAACACCGCAGGAACACCTGCCGCAGAGGACTTCTCGCGCGTGACGACGACATCAGTCTCGTCGATGTCGGGCAGATCGTGAGTCATACCAGCACTTTCTAGGAAGGCAACTACCGATTGCGAGTCGAAGCTCCGTCACGCCGAATCGACCAGGATCTCGTCGGACGGCGGCACGCGATACCGGAACCAGCGGCACGCAGCTTATAGGATTGCCAAATCCGGACCGTTCATCTCTCCCTCTACAGTTCATCCACGAACGAAACGCCTATGGCGTTCGATTTGCCGATGTTGCCTGGTGGCACCGCACTTCTGACATCATCTCCGGAATTGTCGAACACAAGACATTGCAAGAACGCCCGAAGTCGGCCAATCGGGACAGAACAGGATCACACTTGACCGGGGTCGATACGGCGGTGTGCCTTATCTCCCCGTTACCTGCGCGTCCTTGTCAAGGCATCGATAGGGGGCCGAGCAGCCGTCCGCCTGCGGGCCGCCGTTGCTGGCCCCGCACACACTGCCCATTCAGGCTAGA
Organism: Nocardia sp. NPDC004123; assembly: GCF_053603795.1. Classification (NCBI taxonomy): domain Bacteria; kingdom Bacillati; phylum Actinomycetota; class Actinomycetes; order Mycobacteriales; family Nocardiaceae; genus Nocardia; species Nocardia sp. NPDC004123. The sequence continues at coordinate 71,364 of NZ_JBSGGG010000003.1, read as the reverse complement.
TGTGCTGTGTCCAAATCCGTTGGGAGCGTTAGCAATAGATGCACTCAACCACGCAGACCGTCCAGCCATGACGCACGCAGGGGTTCAAGTCCCCCTTCGCGCACCGTTTCCGGCAGATCTGCCTGTTTCGCATTCCGTGTGTTGGAGTGCGCTCGAACACAATCGCCGTAGACACGGCGGCCGCATGCCGGGTTCGGCGAGCGGCCCACAGAACGGACAGGTGGCAACACCGGGCACCGTGCTACTGGCCGACTCAATCAACCGTTGGGCGAAGGCTCTCAATGCCTTCGACGTAACCTTCGACGCATGCATGTCCGCCGGACGAAATTAACAACTTACACCGCTTGCTGGGCAGTCCCGCAAAGCGTCGACGGGCTCCAGCACTGCGCTGGAGTCCGTCGACGCTTTCGCTCGGTCAGTTGCCGTCTGCGCCGATGGTTGCCTGTTCGGCGAAGATATCGCCAGTGAGTCCGCGGGCGGAGTACAGGTAGTCGCGGGAGGATTCGATGAGGCTTCGGATCTTGTTCAGGTCCTGGCCAACGAGTGCGCCACGGAACTTGCGGACCCGTCCGGCGACGAACACGGTGTCGACGTTGCCGGCGTGCGCGAAGGCGGTGACAGTGGCCAGAGCGTTCGACAGGGGCGCGGTGTTGATGTCGGTCGCACGGATCAACACGATGTCTGCGTCTTTGCCGGGGGTGAGCGATCCGGTGCGGTCGGAAAGGCCAGCGTTGGTAGCTCCACCGATGGTGGCGTAGGTCAGGACATCCGCGGGTGACAGGTGGGCGGGAACATCTTCCTCACCGAGGACTGTCTTTTCGAATGTGCGGCCGCGGTGACCGTTCAGCAGCGTCTGCATTTCGGTGAACATGCTCAGCCCGTAGCTAATCTCGTTGTCGCCGCTGAGGCCGGGCAGGATGCCGAGTTGACGGATCTTGTCGATCGGCGGGAAGGCGGTCCCGAGGCCGAACGCGGCGTCCGCTCGTGGGCAGACGTTCACTGTTGCACCTGAGTTGCCCAGCATGTCCCACACTTTGTCGGGCAGGTTGAAGCAGTGGTTGAACGTGTGCTTATCGGTAAGTAGACCACGTCCGCTGAGATCGGCGATCACGTCTTCGACGTTCTCGATGTGCGCGCCCATTTCATGTGAGACCCACAGGTTTTCGGTGCGTGCGAAGTCCCATACCTCGACGGAGGGGTAGAGATCGAACAGCCGCAGTGTGAGGAGTTGGTCGTCGGAGCTGAAGTACTCGCTGCGCAGGCGGGTGACGTCGGACAGCCATTGCGCCGCGTCGCCACCCACGGGGGCGCCCGAGGCGTGGACTCCGCGGATCCCCGCGTCTCGGAGCGCTTCGACTGCTGCGTTGGAGTGGTCGGGGCTTTGCGAGTTATGGGAATTGTCGATGATCGTGGTGATTCCTGCGTCGAGCGCGACCAGTGCTGTGGCGAGTGTGCCGACGTAGTTGTCGTGGGGCCTGTATGCGGGCCCGTAACCGAAGGCGGTGAAGCCAAGGTACGCACCGAAATCGAGAGTCGGTGCCGTGCCGCGGAGCTGGCCTTCCCAGGCGTGGACGTGGGAGTCGACGAAGCCCGGCGTCACGATCGTGCCGGTTGCGTCGACGACGACGGCGTCCTTGGCCGAGGCCTGCAGGTCGGGGCCGATCTCGATGATTTTTCCACCGCGGATCAGCACGTCCCCGACGAGATCGCCCACCGCGGGGTCCTGGGACAGGATGGTTCCGCCCTTGATCAGGATGGCCTGGTCGGCGACGGTGTTCTGTAGTGCGGCGAGGGTGGCAGCGTCGTGCGCCTGGTCGCGGACAGGCATCGGCGCTGGTGCCGAGCCTCCGGACGGAGGGGTGGCGAAGGTCGAGATGTCGGTCATGGCTGGTGCGCCTTTCAAATCTGGGAAGTGCCCCGGCAAGTGGGGCTGATCGCTTTCATCCCGCACGCCCGGCCGTGGTGTCGGATCGTGTGCCGCGCGTTGGGCTGCGTAACACTGCTTGGGCTGCGGTGGCACGCGGTTCCTGTTCGGGCGGATTCGTTCGTCACGCTGGCCGGAATGTTCGGGAAGTTGTCATCGCTGAAAGTCAATCCCACTTGTGATCTGTATCTCTTGCCTCCGGGGCCCAAAACCCGGGTCGGTTGTGGGGATGGAGGCGCAACGCCGCTGGCCTCGATGTATCTGCTTCGCCGGCGAATTGGCGCTGTGAGCATGGCGGTGCCTAGTGCGGATCCGTCGGCGCGGGCAGCGGGTTGCGCTGCGAAACCAACATGGTGCGATCACCCTGTGTCCGTGTCCGTCGCGATCTGGGCGTGTTGGGTGCTTTGGCTCTGCGTGAGCGGCGGTTGCACCTGACGGTCGGGTGTCGCGTGTCAGCAGAAGCGAGCCGTGCGCTGGAGGTGCGTTGGGGGACCTGAGCACATTGGAGCCGACACGGTCGGTTTGTCAGGTTTGCTGGTGCTCCAGCGGGGCAGTGATCGACGCGAGCGGGAAGCGTTCGCTGTGACCGGGATGAACCTGAGTGGATTTCGGCTGTTTCTGGAGCACACCGAGCGGCTTGGTGCCAGGCGCGAGTGTTCACCGACGCCGGGCGCGTGGACGGCGTCTCCGGTCAGCAACGCGCCGATCGCCGGGACGTGCAGTGACACCGAGCCGGGTGTATGCCCCGTGGTGTGGAGGGCGTGAATTTCGTTTCCCGCGATGGCGATACGGCCTCTGTCGGTGGGTTGCCAGTATCTGCGCCGAGAGCGGGTGGCGCGCCAGAGGTCGTGGTCGGCGGGGCGCAGCAGTATCGGTGCGCACAATCCGACGCCCACCTCGACGGCTGGGGATATGTGCCCAGTGTCCGTGTGTGCAGAGCACAGTAATCACATTGCGGTGTCCCGCCGCTTTGGCGATCATGTGCGGGTCGGCCGCCGGATCAGTGATCGCAACGTCCCGGTCTCCGGAGACAAGCCGTGGTTTGACCGTCTGCGATTAACCTCTGGGGCGCCGACTGCGTTTTCCGCATTGCTCTACCTGCTCGATGCCGAGCGGACTACTCATCTGGTCACGCCCTATCGGATAAGCAGTGCGGTGGCGACGGACGACGCCGCTCGGTTCGGGGTTCGGGCCAAGTCCGACTCGGTGGCAGTCGTGTCGCTGCCGGAACGGCTGGGGTCAGGCTGCCGCATAAGTGGCGGTTGTTTCGCACCATTGACTGTCGACGGACACTGCCCCGGAGAGTGCGATCGCATCCTTGACCTGTCCGCCCGTGCACAGCTGGTGGTCCACGTCGCGGTGCGATAGCCGGCGCGTTCCCCACCCGTCCCGAATGGTGGTGGCGCCGACGAGGACCTCGGCCGGCGCGGTGCTGCGTTCGCCCTCGAGCAAGATGACTTCCTGGTCCACGACCCGCACCGACACACCGTCAGCGCCTATGACACTTCCGACCATCAGCACGACGATCTCGTTGTCCCAGTCGGCATCGCGGTACGCCAGAAGACGGCCGGTGAGTTTCCCGAGCGGGACGGTGACATCGAGGGTGATGCGGGAGCGCCGCTCGCTTTCGGGATTCCCACCCGCTGGGGCGACCGATACGGTGCGAGGGAGCAAGACTCGCCTGGCGGTCCAACTGAAGAACGGTTCGCCTGCGGTGCTCATGATGATCGTCCTCCCAAATCGGCGGCTTTGTACTTACCTCGATCCTGTGTGACGGGGGCCATATTCTCTCGTGGTGGTTGCACAATTTCCGGTCGGGCTTTTGCGCTGTCAGCGCGACGGTCTCAGGGAGTGATGCCACCCAGCGCGCCGCCGTCGATTGCCTTGCGCTGGCAGATCAACGAGCGGCACAAGGTTGCGATGGTGGGCCAATTGTGTGAGCGAACCCGGCGGGGTGAGATTGCGTTGGGGCCCGAATCGGTTCCTCCGTTCGACGCATTCGAATCTACGAAAAGAGTGCTCATGTCCACAAACGGTCACCCGAGCGTCCGCACCGCCGTCGTCACTGGTGCCGGTGGAGGCATCGGCGAAGCGACAGCGCGGACTTTGGCAGCGCGGGGGTTTCACGTGATCCTCGGTGCCCGGCGATCGGATCGGTGCCAGGCCATTGCCGAGGAGATAGGGGGCACCGCGATAGAGCTCAACATCACCTCCGATCAATCGGTCCTCGACTTCGCCGGACAGATCGGTGACGTGTCGGTTCTGGTGAACAATGCCGGCGGCGCCCGCAGGATGAGGACGATCCTTGAGGCCGACATCGACGACTGGCGGTGGATGTGGGAGACGAACGTCCTCGGGACGCTGCGTCTGACCAGGGCTCTCATCCCAGCTCTTGTGGCCTCGAGGTGTGGGGTCGTCGTGACCCTGACATCGACCGCGGCACTCGAGATCTACCCCGGTGGTGGCGGCTACACTTCGGCGAAGCATTCCGAACGGGCACTGCACCGCATGCTCGAAGCCGAACTGGCCGGCGCACCGATCCGTTTCACCGAGGTGAGCCCGGGAATCGTCGAGACCGACTTCTCCCTGCACAGATTCGAGGGTGACGCCGACAAAGCCGCCGGGGTGTACCAGGGGCTGACCGCGCAGGACGTTGCCGACGTCATCGCGTTCGCTGCGGACGGCCCGGAGAATATCTCCCTCGAGCACATCGTGGTGCGGCCTCGAGCGCAAGCGGATTCCACACATATCCACCGGGACTGATCGCCGCACCACACGGGCCGGGTCATCGACTCGCACATCGGACGATCTCACGAGCCAGCCATAGCGCAATACGCTGTGTACGCCGCAATACGCTGTGTACGCCAGGTGGCTGGGGCGTCTGGTCGTTGGTGCCGATTACCCGCCGATCCGGGAAGGTTCCGGATCGGCGGGTCAGTGCTGTGAGCCCGGGTACGGCTCAGGTGTGCGGTCTCAGTCCGCCGCCCGCAGGAGGACATCGATGTCGACGCGGACCGACTGCGCACCGGCGGTGCGCAGGACACGGCGGAGCGCACTGCTCGAGGTGCCGATTCGGTCGATCAGTACGTTGCGGTGTTCGCGCGGATCGCGGGTGTGGCCGCAGGTGGCGGCGACCAGAATGTGCGGATACCGTGATCGCGCCCCCGCCTCGAGCAGCAGATGTTCGGCGGGCACCGCCCGCAATGGCACCTCGACCTCGCTCTTAATGTCACCGATGAGCAGGCACGTCCAGCTCACTCCAGCGTCCTCGAACATGAGCATCCGCGCCCGGCCGGCTGGTAACTCGAATACGGAATCGAAGACCGTATCGGGCTCGGCGTGTGCTGCGAGGTCGTTCAGAGCTACCAGAGGAAGGTGGTGGCGGTCAGCGAAGGTCGTCAGGTCCTGTCCGGCGGCCAGTCCAGTCGGGTCGGTGATTCCGACGAGGGTCGCGAACAGCGCCGCGGGCCGGCGGCCGGCGGCGGTGACCAACTGCAACGCCGCCTCTGCGAATCCGCTCACCCCACGATTAGTGTCGACCCGGACCGGAACGAGATGTCCAGGGCGGGTAAAAGATTCGATCGTCGACTCGGTGGCCGCCAGCGCGGCGGCGGTGGCGGCCCGGTCGGCGGCGGAAATGCCCGTTCCCACTCTCTCGGCGGCGTCGACGCTCACGCACTGTCCGGCGGTGGGGTCGTCGGCGCCGCACTGCGCGGTCAACCCGAGGGCGGTGCACCGGTCTGCCGGCAGAGCGACCTGCAGGAAGCCGGAGGTGTGGCGTACCGCGAACGCGGTCGTGTGCTCGTCGGCGCACTCGGCCGGGAAAACGATCTCACCACGACGTGGCCGGTCGAGGTCGTCGCATAGTAAGATCGCGGCGCCGCCGGCCAGTGCGGCAGTCGCGGCACGCACCCGACGGTGCGCGTCGCGTTCCGGTCCGCTGGGCGACAAGCTGATCGTTTGTGCGACCATTGTTCCCGCCTCATACATCATCGTCATGGCAAGATCCGTTTCCTCGGTCCCGAACGGTCGTGTCAGAAGGGCGCGACCTGCTCCTCGATGCCGAGCAGCGCCCGGCCGTACAGCTCACGGCTGAGATCGGTGTTGATGCTGGCGTGACGAGAGGCGGTCTCGATGTCGCGCCAGATGCGCTGCAGGGAGTTCACCTCGGCGAAGGAACCGGCGCCGCCGACGTTGAGAAGCAGGTCGACGGCCTCACGCGAGTGCTTGGCCGCCTGGCCGATGTCCATCCGGATCCGTGCCCGCTGAAGGGTGCCGGGGATCTGGCCGGTGCGGCCTGCCTCATCGAGGTCATCGGCGGCGCGCAATGCGTGCAGCCTCGCCTTGTCGATCAGTGAGGCGGCGTCGGCGATGTTGAGCTGGTAGCTCGGTGAGTCGGCCGAGCGCTGGTAGAACGAGTACGAGATCGGCTTGCCCTTCGCAACGATGTCGAGGACCCGTTCGAGCGCGGCCTGGGCCATGCCCAGCTGGGGGCCGACGATCGCCAGGACGAGGGCGGTCAGTGCGTGGGTGCGGTACTCGGCTTCGTCGGTGAATTCGGTCGCATACTGGCCCTGGGCGAGGGCCGTGAGCGAGAGGATGCGGTGGTCGGGGACGAAAACGTCCTGCGCTACGACGGTGTTGGAGCCGGTGCCGCGCATGCCGGCGACGAACCAGGTGTCCTCGATGGTCAGCTCGGACATCGGTACCAGGGCGAGACCCTGGTCGATCGGCTGCCCCTTGTCGTCAACGATGTTGAACACCAGCACGATCCAGTCGGCCTGGTAGCTGCCAGAGGCGAATCCCCACTTGCCGGTCAGGACCTGCCCGCCGGCGGTGCGGACTCCGGTGGCACCGGCGCTGAGTACACCGGCGACGGCGGCGTCCGGGTTGGTGCCGAAGACCTCGTTCTGGGCCTTCTCGTTGTAGAGGGAGGTGCTGAAGTTGCCGCCGCCGAGGATCATCGTGACCCATGCCGAGGAGCTGCATCCGCGGGCGAGTTCGGCGGTGACTTCGAGGTAGGTCCGCATGTTCGCCTGGTGTCCGCCGAAACGGCGGGGAGTGGTCAGTTTGAAAAATCCGCCGTCGCGCAGGGCCGCGACGGTCTGTTCGGGCAGGCGACGGTCGTGGTCGGCCTGGTCGGCGGTGGCGCGCAGTTCGGGCACCAGCGCGTGGGCGGCGGCGAGCAGTTCACGGCGGGTCGCCAGCTGCAGGTCGTCGGTTCCAGGTCGTTCTTGGACGGCGGTCATGGATTCCTCCTGTGTGTTCTACGCAATCAGCGCCGGATGTTTGTGGTCGTCATCACGTCGCTTGCCGGGTTTGATTCAATGCCTCTATGTGGCCGATATCTCGGTCCGCGGTCCCATAATCGGTTTGGCGGTTTGGGCTGCGAGTGCTGAATACGGCCGGATGACGGACAGCCGATTCAGGGAGTATCGCGAAAGGTGTTTGCCGGAGGATGCTTTGGACAACCGGCGGCACCGAGGCCCACTGTGGAGCGGGCCGTGCATCAGGCGCGGCGTGCCTTGTCTCGGTCCTCGCGCTCGCGAGTGGGGGCGTCAGGATCGGCCGAGCCGATGCACTGCTCGAGCCGGAGCGCGACATGGAGTTCGAGTTGGCGTTCGGCCACGGTGCGCCCGAGGAGACTCTCGGCCTTCTTCACCCGGTAAGACACGGTGTTTCGGGCCACGTGCAGGCGCTTGGCGACGGCGTTGACGCTGCGTTCCTCGTCGAGATACGCCAGCAGTGTCTCGCGTAGGTCCCGGTTGCCGGGTCCTACGCCGGCAAGGCCCGCGAGTTCACGGCGGACGAAATCGTGGGCCATCTCGAGATCGAGCGACATCAGAGCGGCGATTCCGTGGGTGGCGTAATCGATCAACCAGTCGGCGCGGTAGCCGGTGTCGCCGCGGGCACGGTTGCGGGACAGTCGGATCGCGTGTTCGGCCTGTTGGTGGCTGCGCACGAAACCGGTCACACCGGGGGCGGAGACTCCGACCCCGACCCGGATCTCGTCCGGTGCGGGGTAGCTGCTGATCAGTGCCGGGGTGCTCGTGCTGGTCACCGTGCCCCACGCCCAGACGATGTTCGCTCCTACCGGAACTATGAGGTGGCCGCGGCAGCGCGCCAGTTCGAGGAGGGACAGGGCGGTGCGCTGAAGCTCGCCGGGGTCAGCGGAGGCGGGGCGATCGGATTCGAAGATGAACGCCAGATGGGTGTGCCCGAGGGCGTAGCCCAGCGAGTTCTCGGCGGTGGTGAGGTCGACCGGTTCGTCCGCAAGGATCGCGCGCACCACTTCCTTACGCGTCGCCGCTGCGGTCGAGACCCAGCGGTCACGTTCCTCGAGGTATTCGCGCGCCACCTGGTCGGAGAAGACGTCGAAGAATTTGAGCATCAGTTCGGTGATCTGGCGCATCTCGTTGGCGCGGTCACGCGGGGGTACGTACTGCTCGCACACATCGAGGAAACGGCGCAGCGCGAAGGCGTGGCCGAACTGCACTCCCCGCAGGACGGTATTGAGGGCGATGCCGCGGCGGACGAAATCGTGGTCGGCGACGACTGTCTCGGGGGTGACATTGGCGACCGCCGGGTCGTCGAGCGCCAACAGCAAAGTGGCGGTCAGCAGGTGCGACTCGGTGCCGATCCGGACGGTTTGAAAGGCACCGTCGCCGGTGCCGAATTCGCTCATCTCCTCGAGGATGTAGCTGGTCATCTCGTGCGCCGTCTCGACCGCCCAGCGGATCGCGTTCGGGCTCAAAATGCCCGTCACCTTGTTCAAGGTGGCGACACTGGCCGGCTCGATCTGTCGGTCCGGTTCGATGGGCGCAAGGTTGTTCACCCATTCCCGTTTGATCTCGACCATCGACTCTCACCACTTTTCTGCTCGCGGATCACCACGACCTGTCCGGTCGTGCGGCCCGCCGTGTTGTTCATTCTCGGCTCTGCGCCGCGTCGGTGGGGCCGAAGCGCACACCGCCGGCACCCGAGTCAGGGGGTGTCGACCGCGCGGGCAGCCAGGGCCTTACGGGTGGCGAGGATCGGCCCCGAGGCACCGGTCAGGGTGACCGCCGCGACCAGCAGACCGGTCAGAACAGGGTGCGCCCCGGTCCAGGCGTCGATACCGAAGACGAAATCGATGCTGTAGGCACCCGGGCCGGTGAAGCCGAGACCGATCGCGAGGGCGGCCAGCACGAGCGGGTATTCGCCGCCGCCGGAGGTGTTCCAGACACTTCCCGTCAGCAGAACCAATGAGGCGCCGGCCACGAGCATCGTCGCCGCGGCGATGGCGGCGCCGACCGAGGACGCCAGACCCGATGCCAGCAGCACCGCGGCGCTGATCTCGCAGGCCACCGCGAGTTTGACCTTCGTCCGGGGCGGCGTCTGCCCGAGCTTGCCGAACAGGCCGGTCGCGCCATCGAGGCCGGGACCTTGGAACCAGCCGGCGGCCTTCTGCATGGCGTGGGAGAACAAGACGGCGGCGATCAGTAGTCGCAGGATGAGCAACCCGGTGTCCATGGTGAAACTTTCTGTCGAGGCGGTGCGTATGCCGCGCGGCGGCATGTAAGCGCCGAAGTCCGATCTCAGGAACTCCATGGTGTGTGACTCGTGCCACAACATGCTTGGGCTGGTGTCCCAATTTCCCGGACCGCGATTGCGCTCGCCTGTGACACACCGACCTCAGAGCTCGTGGGCCGTACGCCCAACCGCCGAAGGGTTTGTTGGGATAAGGATCCAAGCCTTTGTGTCGCCAGTCACACAAGATCAGGAATGGAAGTCGCCGGGTCGTCTCGCGCCCCACACATCCCATTCCTTGAAAGACAGACCATGTCGAAACGAGTGCGCCCAGTCTGGCTTCGATCGACTGACGGTATTGGTGCGGTCGACGCCGAGGACCGCATGATGATCGACTTTGCGCGGCGATGGCTTCCGTTCGGGAGCCCACGCCAGGAGGACATCCTCGTCGAATTCGGTTTGCCCCTCTTGTTTTCGCGGATCGGGTTCTGAGGTTGCTGGAGACCCGGCACCCGTGCGTGGACAGGCACCGGGTGTACTCGTCAGCCCAATGCGGCAGCGACTGCCGCGGGCATGGACGTGGTGGCCCGGCCGATCAGGCGGCTCAGGTCACCCGTCTCGACCAGCAGGTCGCCGCGAGCGACACCGAGGTCACCATCAGCGAACACCTCGGCCAACCCGGCGGGAAAACCGAACCCCCGCAGCGCCTCGACATAGCGATCGGCGGACAGATCGGTGTAGCCGACGGCCCTGCCGCTGAGCTCGGACAGAGCCTGGGCGAACTCGGCCATGGTGAACGCCCGGTCTCCCCCGAGTTCGTAGACGCTGCCGGTGTGACCGTCCTCGGTCAGCACCACGGCAGCGGCGTCGGCGTAGTCGGCGTGTGTCGCCGCGCTGACCCGGCCGTTGCCGGCAGCCCCGAGGACAGCGCCGGCCTCGACATAGGCGGCGGCCATGTCGGTGTAGTTCGCCAGGTACCAGCAGTTGCGGAGGAAGACGTAGGGCACGCCGCGCTCACGGATGTACGCCTCGGTCGGCTTATGATCGGCGGCGACCAGCAACCTCGTCGTGTCAGCTTTGGGCACACTCGTGTAGGCGATCAGGTCGACCTCGGCCTCGGCGGCGGCGTCCACGACGTTGCGGTGTTGGTGCACTCGGTTCCCGACATCGGTGCCGGAGACGAACAGCACCTTGTCGACACCGTCGAAGGCGATGTCGAGGGAGGCGCGGTCATCGTAGTCGGCCACCCTCGTCACCGCGCCGATGTCGGCCAGCGCCATCAGCTTGTCACGGTCACGGCCGACGGCGACGATGCGATCGGCCGCGACGCCGCGGCGGATCAGGGCATCGATGGCGTGACGGCCGTAGCGGCCGGTCGCCCCGGTGACGGCGATGACCAAGGTATCCTCCAAAGGGTTGGGCGAAGGGGATTTCGCCGACGACTCAGTTCTCATGCGGCTGGTGGGTTCCGAACAGTCGCCCGTGGTACACCAACGGATGTCCGTCGGTGAGTTCGGCGGCGTCGACGGTGCCCAGGACGACGACGTGGTCGCCGCCGTCGACCAGGTTCGCCACCGTGCACGCAATCCATCCCGGGGCACCAGGGATGCGGGGCAGGTCGTGGTCGAGGTCCCAGCGGGTGCCGTGAAACTTGCCCACCCCGCCCTTCCTCGCGAACGACAACGCGGTCGCGGCCTGGTCGGCGCCGAGGATGTTGAGCCCGAACCGGCCGGATTCGCGGACCAGTTCCAGGGTTTCCGATCCGCGGTCCAGGGAGACCAGCACCATCGGTGGGTTCATCGACAGTGATGCGAATGCGCTGACGGTGGTGCCGTAGGGCAGGCCCCCCGAGTTGGTGGTGACGACCGAGACGGGGGTGGCGACGGCGGCCATCACTTCCTTGAACGCGGCCTGCACGTCGGGCTCGGTGATTGTCATGTCTCTGGCTCCTTGCACTACGGGTCAGCCGGTGATGTCGCGGCCGAGTAGTTGGCGGGCGATGATCCACTTCTGGATTTCGTTGGCGCCCTCGTAGATTTCGCCGATCTTGCTGTCGCGGTAGATCGCCTCGACGGGGCCGGGGGTGCCGTCGGCGCCGAGTTCGCGGGTGAATCCGAGTCCGCCGAAGAGTTGGACGGCATCGCGCGCGATGGTCACCGACAGTTCGGTGCCAGCGAGCTTGGCCATCGCCGCCTCGGGTTCGGGGAAAGGGTTGCCGTCGTCGAGGCGGATCGCGGCCTTGACGTACAGCGAGCGGGCGGCTTCGAGGGCGAGGGCGTGCTCGGCCATCCGGAACTGCCAGTGCTGCATCGCGCCGAGTTTGGCGCCGAACGCTTCCCGCGTGGCGAGGCGGTCGGTCATGTGGTCGAAGGCGGCCTGCGCCATCCCGACGCCCGCGGCGGCGATCCCGATGCGCCCGTAGGTCAGGGTGGACAAGGCGATTTTCAATCCCCCGCCGACCTGGCCGAGGACAGCGTCGTCGCCGAGTTCTACGCCGTTGAGGATGACGTCGGCGGTGAGTTGTCCCTTATTGCCGAGCTTGCGGTCGGGTCGGCCGATCGTGACCCCTGCAGTGGTGGTCGGAACGATGAACAACGACAGCGTCTGCTCGGTGCGGGCCAGGATGACGATGACGTCGGCGACCGGGGAGTTGGTGATCCACCGTTTACGGCCGTCCAAACGCCAGCCGGTGGCGGTCTTGGTGGCCACAGTCTGCACGGCCTGCGGGGATAGATCACTGGAGGCCCCAGGTTCGCTGGTGGCAAAGGCACCGATGATCTCCCCGCGCACCAGCGGTGTAAGCCACCGCTGCCGCTGGTCGGCCGAACCTTGGTTGAGAGCGTTGCCGGCGAGGATGCAGTGTACGTCGAAGATCGCGGCAACGCTGTTGGAGTAGTAGGCGAGCTCCTCGACCACGGCGGCGGTCGCCGACGCCGGCCGGGTCAGCCCGGTTCCGTGCACGTCCGCGGGGAACGGGACCTCGAAGATCTTCTGGGTGGCCATGGCGCCGAACACGTCGAAGGGGAAACCGTCGTCGACCTCGTCACCGGCGGCGATCCGGACCGCGGCCGGGGCGACGAACTCGGCCGCGAACCGGCGGGCACGGGCACGGATGTCGGTGGTCTCCGGGCTCGACAACAGGTCGTGGTACAGCCGATCGGACTGGCGCGCCGGGGCCTGCGTGGCGGTGGTCTCGTTGGCGATGGTCATCGTCTCTTCCGTGGTGGTGGTCGTTGGCTGGCGGGTGGGAAGGGAGTATCGCCCCACGGATCAGTTGGACCCACCGCCTCGGATCCGTGGGACGAAGCTCATCTGGGGTCAGACCCGAACTGGTCGCGGCTGATAATCGGATTGCGCAGCACACCGATCTTCTCGACCTCGACCTCGACCACATCACCGGGAGTGAGGAACCGCTGCGGATTCATGCCGACACCGACCCCACCGGGGGTGCCGGTGGCGATGACGTCGCCCGGTTGGAGGGTGACGGTGTCGGTGATGTAGGCGATGATCTTGCCGACCGAGTGGATCAGGTCGGCGGTGTTGCCGTCCTGCACCATTTCCCCGTTGACCCGGGTCTGCACCCGCAACCCGCTCGGGTCGGGCAGCTCGTCGGTGGTGACGATCGAGGGGCCGATCGGACCGGAGCGGTCGGCGTTCTTGCCGAGGGTGAACTGCGGGGTTTCGATCTGCTTGCGGCGGGCGCTGAGGTCGTTGAACGCGGTGTACCCGAGCACATGCTGCAGTGCGGAGTCCTCCTCGGCTGCCCACACCGTCTCACCGATGACGGCGGCGAGTTCGACCTCCCAGTCCAGGCCCTTCTCGGTTGGGGGGACCGGCACCTGCGTGCCATCGACCACCAGGGTCGATCCCCAGCGGCCGAAGATCATCGGGAACTTCGGCAGATCGAGGCCGGCGACGGACTTCGACTCGTCGGCGTGCGAGATGTAGTTGATGCCGACGCAGAAGATCCGGGACGTCTCCGGCACCGGCGGTGCCTGCTGCAGGTCGGCGAGGGCGAGCACGTCACCGGTGCGGTCGGCGTGCAGGGCCGCCCGCGGGTTGCGGTAGAAGTCGGCGGTGGTGCCGAGCGGGGTCACCTTGTCGCCGTCGACCGCACCGATGTGGCGGGTGCTACCGACGAGGTATCCGATCAAACGCATGAGTGTTCTCCTATAACCAGATTGGTTGATGGGTCTGGTAGTTCGGGTCTATCTGGTGATTCGGGTGCGCTGACGTGGTGTCAGTTGGGGCGGAAGCCGAAGTCGACACCGGTGACGGTTTCGTCCCACCGAGAGGTGACGTACTTCGGTTGGGTGTAGAAGCGCCAGGCGGCGTTGTTCAGGCCGGTGTCACCAAACACGGAGTTCTTCCACCCGGCCACCGCATAGGGAGCGACCGGGACCGGGATGGGGACGTTGACGCCGACCATGCCTGCCGAGGCTTCGCGTTGGAATTTGCGGGCCGCACCACCGGAGGTAGTGAAAATCGATGCCCCGTTGCCGTATTCGTGATCGTGGATCAGCTTGAGGGCGTCGTCGAGGGTGTCGACGCGGACCACCACCACGACCGGTCCAAAGACCTCGGCCCGGTAGATCTCGGCGGTCGGATCGACGCGGTCGACGAGGGTGGGTCCGACGTAGAAGCCGTTCTCGAACCCGGGCACGACCTCGGCGGAGCGGTCCACGATCACGTTCGCGCCGGCCTGTTTCGCTGCGGCGACGATCCCCTGGATGCGCTGCTGCGCGGCGGCGGAGACTACCGGACCGATTTCGGACTTGGGGTCGTTGCCCGGTCCGACCACAACCGCTTTCGCCCGCTCGGACAATGCAGCGACCAGGTCGTCGCCGACCCCGCCGACTGCGACGGCCACCGAGATCGCCATGCAGCGCTGTCCGGCGGCTCCGAACCCCGCCGAGGAGATGGCGTCGGCGGCCGCCTCGATGGGGGCGTCGGGCATTACGACGAGGTGATTCTTGGCTCCGCCGAAGGCCTGCACCCGCTTGCCGGCGTTCGCGGCGCGCTTGTAGATGCTGTGCGCGATCGGGGTCGAGCCGACGAACGAGACACCCGCGACCTCGGGGTGGTCGATCAGCGCCTCGACGACCTGCTGCTGGCCGTGGATCACGGAGAGCACCCCGTCGGGCAGTCCGGCTTCCTTGGCCAGTTCGGCGAGCCGGATCGCCGGGCCGGGGTCCTGCTCGCTGGGCTTGAGGATGAAGGTGTTGCCCGCAGCGATGGCGATGGCGGCCATCATCAGCGGGATCATCACCGGGAAGTTGAACGGGGTGATGCCCAGGACCACCCCGAGCGGGTGCAGGGTGGAGAAGGTGTCGATGCCGCGTCCGGTCTGCTCGGAAACCTCGCCCTTGAGCAAACCTGGTACGCCGCACGCGAGTTCGACGCTGTCGAGACCACGGGCGACTTCGCCGCGGGCGTCGTCGAGGGTCTTGCCGTGCTGGGCGGTGATCAGCTCCGCGAGCTCGTCCTGGTTCTTGCGGATCAGGTCCCGGAACGCGTAGAGCACCTGCGCGCGCCGCGACGCCGGCAGATCACGCCACGCCGGCAGCGCGGCGGCGGCGGAGGCGACGACCTGCTTGACCGTGTCGTCGTCGGCGAGGGCGACCGAGGCCAGGGTCTGGCCGGTGGCCGGGTCGAGTACGGGAAGCTGGTCGCCGGCCGAGACGTGCGGTTTGCCGTCGATCCAGTGGGGAATGGTAGTCATTTGGAAGGCTTCTCTCGCGATGGTGTCGACTCGGGGCGTCAGGCGGTTGGGGCGTGCTTGCCGACGACACCGTCGAAGATTTCGACGATCGCGTCGTCCGGGATGGAGTCGTTGTCCTCGGCGGAGTCGATTTCGCGCCACATCTCGTAGGCGATTTCGCGGGCGATCTTGCCGTCCCGCATCTGGAAGCAGTGCACGAGGCGCACGCTCATCTTCGTCCCGATCGGGTACGGCAGGTTCGGCATCTTGTCCCCCACAACCGTGACGTGGGCGATCTGGTCGTCCATCACGAAGTCCTCGGTGGCGAACCGGCGCAACGCAATAGTCTTGTCGTAGACCAGGGTTTTGAAGATGTCCATGTACGCCGAGCGGACCTCGGCGGGGTCGGTGTAGACCATGCCACGCGAGGGGGCTTCCCACACGATGTCCTCGGTATAGAGGGCGATCGCCTTGTCCACGTCGTCGGGGTTCTCGTTGTGGAAGTGTGCTTGCACCACCTCGAGGTTCCGCGCGATGATCTCCTCACGGGTAAGGTCGGAGTTCGGGCGGGTGTCCGCGATCGCAGCGTCCACCAACGTGTGTGCCTGGGTCATGGGGTCAACCTTTCGAGGTGAGGGCAACGTCGTCCCCGACGGGCACGTCCATCTCGCCCGAGGGAACCGCCAGTTGTGGTCCGTTGCCTGATGCGTCCTGGCGTTTGACCTAGATCCTGTGTGAGTCATGACACAGAGCGCTTGGGTGTGTGTACCAAAGTTCACCCACTCGATTGCGTTCGCCGCCCATCCCCGCTGCGTACGGGCATCGACCGCACATCCGTCGGTCGGCACGCATTCCCAGTACGCAGGTTGCGCCGGCAAAGGCCCAGTGGCCACGACCGCCGCGGGGCGAATCGTGGTGCGTGCGAGAGCGGACCCAACGCGCACCCCTCGCTTAGGGCTCCAGGCGCAAGATCGCTGGGCTCGACCAGCACGAGAATGGGTAAATCCGAACCACTCACCACCGGAGTGCTCGTGTTCGGCGGAAGGGGCCGGAGATGAAGGTACTTATCCGTGGGGGATACCTGAATCCCACGGCCGAGCGCGCCAACAATATTCCCGAGGCGGACATCCTCATCGAGGACTACACCATCACCGAGGTCCGCGAGCCGATCGACCCTGCGGTCGATCACATCTGCGACTCCGGCGCGCGGGCGGTCATCCCGGGCCTGATCGACCTGCACCGGCTCACGTGGGAAACGGTGCTGAGCAACTCGGTGTCGGATGCGACCTGGCCCTCGTGCCAGGAGCGCAGGCACACCTTACGGCGGGCATTCACCCCGGATGACGTCTACGCCAGCACCCTTCTCGGAGCCGCGTCGGCCGTGCACCCCGGGAGCACCACAGGTCGTCGACCTCGACGACCTGTACACGTCGCCCGAACAGATCGCCGCCGCAGCCTCGGCCTTGCAGCGCGCTCGGGTTCGCACCGTCCACGCCGTCGTTGGGGACGGTAGATCGGATAGTCACCGGCCGGGCACGGACGGAACGCCGTCGCCGGCCATGCGTCCACCGCGCCTGCCCAATTCATCGCCGCCGGGCTCACACCGGGGCTGGGAATCGGGAACGCCATGGTCACTAGCATCGCGCCCTTCGATCAGCTCCACAGCGCATACCAGCACGCCCGGCTCGCCTACTGACGCCCTTTCCCAGACCCCGATATCCCAACCACTCAGGAGCACAGTTCGATGACCGAACCGACCATGCCCGCTGTCTTCCTCAGCCACGGTGCGCCCCCACTCGTCGACGACACCCGATGGGTACGTGAACTGCAGGCCTGGTCGACGACACTGCCACTCCCCCAGGCGATCCTCGTCGTCTCCGCGCACTGGGAATGTGCACCGCTGACCATCGGCTCGACCCTGACGGGAACACCGCTGACCTACGATTTCGGTGGCTTCCCTCAGCGTTTCTACGACGTTACCTACCCCACGCCCGGGGCACCTGATCTCGCCCGCACCGTCGCCGCCCTGATGCCCGACAACGAACCCGTCGCGCACAACCCAGGCCGAGGCCTCGACCACGGTGCGTACGTGCCGCTGACTGTGATGTACCCCAAGGCGGATATTCCCGTCCTACAGATCTCGCTGCCGACCCTCGACCCGGCTCGGCTCATCGCACTCGGTCAACGTCTCCGTCCCCTGCGCGACGAGGGCGTGCTGATCATCGGCTCCGGGTTCACCACCCACGGGCTGCCGTTTCTGCGCGAGTTCGTCCCCGACGCCACCCCACCTGGATGGTCGGTGGACTTCGACGCGTGGGCCTCAGAGATGCTCGCGACACGCAACATCGACGCGCTCGTCGACTTTCGGCGCAAGGCACCCGGAATGCCGTTCGCGCACCCCACCGTCGAACATCTCGCCCCGCTATTCGTCACGCTCGGCGCATCCACCCGCATCGACGACGTGCCCGATCAGGTGATCGACGGGTTCTGGATGGGTCTGTCGAAACGCTCGTTCCAGCTGAGCTGACCTTCCGATCACTGTAGACCGCCGTTGCGGCCGGGCACGCACCCGTGGTGACCGGCCGCCCTGCGCAGGAGTTCCGACTGGATCCGTCGCTCCCGGCACGCGAGTCTTGTGCGGTCACGACCGCGAAATGTGAGAGCACCAGCGAACGATGACGCACCACACCGACGATCACGAGCACCAGGCCGACTTCCGCGAGCACGAACGGAGTCACCACGCTGAACAGGAACAGCATCCGCGACTGCGAGGACGTGGCGGAGGCTGCGTCGGCGATGGACTGATCGAGCTATCTGCTCGGGGCCGCGGCAGCGAACCGATACGACATCCATGCCGAACGACATCCATGCCGAATCTGAGGCCAACAGGATCAGACATCCGATACCGACTTTGCACTACGTCAGTTGAAGTTGACATGTCCGCCGGGACGAGCAAAGGCGAGCAACATCATTTCCCCTAGCACGAGAGTTATTTCGTTGCGGTGTAATCGTTTTCGTTGATGTCTGAGGTTCAGGAGCGGGCTTGATGGCCTCTGCACCAGTGTGCGGCGGCGAAGCCGTGGACTGGTGCGCGGGCGGGGTCGAGCACTATCGCCAGGAGACGGCGGATGTCGGCGACTGTGATCGGGCTCGGCCCGCGTGGGCTTTGGGTCGGTGGTGGCGAGGAAGGCGTGGGGCGAGCATGGCGAGGGTGATGTGCCGATACCAGGGGTGCCATTTCCGGACCTGGAAATGATCCAGGCCGCACCGGTCCTTGGCGGCTTGGAAACGTTCAATGGCTGACCGCCGCGAGGGAACTCGTCGACGAGGTTTTGCGCGAGGAGTCCGAGTTCGACGCGGTGCGTCGCCTGGCTGCCGAATTCCCTCTGCGGGTCTTTCCAGACGCGGTCGGACTGCCCAGGGAAGACCGCGAACATCTCCTTCCCTACGGCAGTTTCGCGTTCAATGCGTTCGGTCCACACAACGAGCTGGTCGTGGACGGCGAGGCCGGGATCGGCGAGCACTCGTCGGCGTGGGTGAACTCGCAATGCACTCGAGACAGCCTCGGCGACAATGGGTTCGGCGCGAAGATCTATGCCGCCGCCGACCACTGCGACATCACACAGCGGCAGGCTCCGCTGCTGGTCCGCTCATTGCTCACCGCCGGTGTGGACACGACCGTCAATGGAATCGCGGCCGTAATATACGCTTTCGCCACCAATCTCGATCAATGGCAACGACTGCGAGCGGCACCGGCCCTGGCGCGTACGGCATTCGACGAGGCCGTGCGCTGGCAATCGCCGGTGCAAACCTTCTTCCGCACCGCGACCGCCGATGTCGACCTCGGCACAACTCTCGTCCCGAAGGATCACAAGATCCTGATGTTCCTGGGAGCGGCCAACCGGGATCCGCGGCGCTGGCGCGATCCCGACCGCTTCGATCTGTCCCGGGATCCGTCTGGGCACGTCGGTTTCGGAATGGGCATCCATCAATGCATTGGCCAGCACGTGGCCCGATTGGAGGCCGAGGCGTTGCTCACGGCGCTCGTGAATCGTGTCGAGAACATCGAACTCACCGGCACCGCACGCGTCCGACTGAACAACACGTTGCGGTCCTGGGCCGAGCTTCCCGTCCGGATGGCGCGCGCCGGCTCACACGGCTGAGTTCGTCTCATGCCGTGTGTGGGCACACGCCAATCGACGTGGCGTCGAGGAAACTTCCTCGTCGCCACGCAGTTGTGTCGTGCCGGTATGTACCGTCAACTGCGGTACCACGCATACGACGTGAGGCACGCGGCGTACGAATCGGCACAATCGTCCGAGCAGTACCGAGACCCTTCGGCCACGGCCAAAAACAGGTCACGACCGCAAAACAGGCAGAAGAGCGTCCGTGTCGCGGACTTGGCACGAACGAACCACACCAAAGATCGCAACATCGTCCTCACCCGATCACTCCTGGACCCCACCGGCCGCAATAGGAAGCAGGGCATCGGTCAGGATCAAGTCCGCGGCCGTTCCCGTGCGCACCTCATCGATGCTGATTCCCGGCGCGGTTTCCACCAGAATCAGTCCCTTCTCGGTGACGTCGAGTACCGCCATATCGGTGATGATGCGCTGCACACACTCACGACCGGTGAGCGGAAGCGTGCATCGCTCAACGATTTTCGGTTCACCTCGACGCGAAACATGCTCCATCATCACGATCACCCGGCGCGCGCCGTGCACCAGATCCATCGCACCGCCCATACCCTTCACCATCTGGCCGGGGATCATCCAGTTGGCCAGATCGCCGTTGGCGGCGACCTGCATGGCGCCCAGAACCGCGACATCGACCTGTCCGCCGCGAATCATTCCGAACGACTGCGCCGAGTCGAAGAACGCCGCGCCCGGCAACGCGGTGACTGTCTCCTTGCCCGCATTGATCAATTCGGGGTCGAGCTCATCTTCGGTCGGGTAGGGACCGACACCGAGCACACCATTTTCCGAATGCAACACCACCGAGGTGTCGGGGGCCAGGAAGTTGGGCACCAGTGTCGGCATGCCGATGCCGAGATTGACGTACTGTCCGTCTTCGAGTTCCGCGGCGACTCGAGCCGCCAGCTGTTCGCGAGTCAGCCTCATGCCCGCACCGTCCTGTTCTCGATTCCGACTCGGACCTTGCCGACATGCACGACGCGCTGCACGTGGATCCCTGGGGTATGCACATGATCCGGGTCGATGTCGCCCGGCTCTACCAGGTGTTCGACCTGAGCTATGGTGATCCGGCCAGCGGTGGCGGCGGGCGGGTTGAAATTGCGGGCGCTGCTGCGGTACACGAGGTTTCCGTGGCGATCGCCCTTCCATGCGTGCACCAGAGCGTAGTCGGTGACGATGCCGCGTTCCATCACATAGGTCACGCCATCGAACTCGCAGGTCTGCTTCGGCGGGCTGGCAACCGCGACACCCCCGGCACCGTCGTATCGCAGCGGCAGGCCGCCATCCGCAACCTGAGTGCCGACACCGGCCGGGGTGAAGAATGCCGGGATGCCGGCGCCACCGGCTCGCATCCGCTCCGCGAGTGTGCCCTGCGGGGTCAGCTCGACTTCCAGCTCACCGGACAGATACTGACGTTCGAACTCATCGTTGGAGCCCACGTAGGAGCTGATGGTACGCCGGATACGGTGCTCTGCCAGCAGCACACCGAGCCCGAAACCCGAAGTGCCGCAGTTATTGCTGACAGTCTCGAGGTCTGTGGCGCCCTGCGCGAGCAAGGCGTTGATGAGCACTTCGGGAACCCCGACGAGCCCGAATCCGCCTACCGCGAGCGAGGCACCGTCGGGGATGTCGGCGACCGCCTCAGAGGCCGAGGAAAAGACTTTGTCGATCACGATCCCACCGTAACCAATCTCGTGCGCAATGTGAACAACAATTCGTATACCGAACTTTTGGGCCTCCAACCGTTGCCTGCATCACCAGGCGCGAGCTACCGTGTTCACATATTGACGATGTGTCCGAATAACGAACGTAAGGTCCTGGACATGCTCCACCTACCGCCGCGATACCGCGGCATCGACGAGGGCGAAGAAGCTCCACTCGATTTCACGGACTACCGGTCCACGACGAGGCGCCACCCCAAGCAGTCACTGCACCTGCTGCCTCAGCGGCTCACCGAGCTGACCGGTCCGGTGTTCGGCGAGGAACGTGTCACCCAGGCGGACGCAGACCTGACGGTGGCCAATGGTGGTGAGGCGCAAGGGCAACGGATCATCGTGCACGGACAGGTGCTGGACACCGATCGCAAGCCGGTGCCGAATGCCTTGATCGAGATCTGGCAGGCCAACGCCGGCGGGCGCTACCGGCATCAAGGCGATCGGTGGCCGGCCCCACTGGACCCTCATTTCAACGGCGCAGGCCGCACGGTCACCGATACGCAGGGCTACTACTCGTTCACGACAATCAAGCCTGGCGCGTACCCGTGGGGCAACCACCACAATGCGTGGCGGCCTGCTCATATCCACTTCTCGCTGTTCGGCACTGCATTCACGCAGCGGCTGGTGACCCAGATGTACTTCCCGAACGACCCCATGTTCTTCCAGGATCCGATCTGCAACTCGGTGCCCGATGGCGCCAGGCAGCGGATGGTCAGCGTGTTCGACTACGAGGCGACCACTGACAACTGGGCACTCGGGTTCCGATTCGACATCGTGCTATGCGGGCACGACGCGACCCCGTTCGAGAAGGACGACCATGATGACTGATACCGCTACACCGCTATTCGCACCGCGTTACCACGTGGCTCCTGCTGAGACCGACACCGTCGAGTTCGGACCGACTCCATCCCAAACCGTGGGCCCGTACCTGCACATTGCACTGTCTTGGCCGGACGGACCAGATGTGGTCTCACCGGGCACGGAAAGCGCGATCACGATCACTGTCACTGTATTGGACGGCCACCGCGAACCGATCGCGGACGCGCTGGTCGAGACCTGGCAGGCAGACACGAACGGCATCTTTGGCCACCCGGATGATCCACGCGCGCAGTCGAATCCGCTATTCCGCGGCTTCGGACGCTGCGCCGCGGACACCACCGGGACGACTCGGTTCACGACAATCAAACCCGGCCCCAATCCGACCCCGGACGGCGAAAACGAAGCTCCACACCTGAATATCTCCATCTTCGCCCGCGGCATGTTGAACCGGCTGATCACCCGGCTCTACTTCCCCGACGAAGGGGCCGCGAACTCTTTCGATCCGGTGCTGTCCTCACTGCCGGAATCCCAGCGGCCCAAACTGATCGCCATCGCGACCGACAACGGCTACCACCTCGACGTCGTCGTCCAGGATGACGACCCGGACGGTGCGGAGACGCCGTTCTTTTACCTTTAGGAGCAGCGCGTGTCGCGTGGAGAGCTGTTCGATCCCCTATTCGGAGCCACGGCAGTCGGTGCGGCTACATCAGACCGCGCATGGATCTCCGCCCTGCTCGAGGTGGAGGCCGCGTTGGCCCGTGCCGAGGCAGCGGTGGGCGTCATCGAGCCACGTCACGCCCAGGCCATCGACACGGTCGCGAAGATGCTCGCCGAGACAATTGGCCCAGAGCAACTCGGGCGCGAAGCCGTCGCGGACGGAAACCCGGTGATCCCCTTGGTGGGACACCTACGCGCAGCGTGCGTGGCGGCGGAAGTACCAGCGGACGCCGTGCACAAGGGCGCGACGAGTCAGGACATTCTCGACAGCGCGCTGATGCTGCTCGCACAACGCGCCGGCGCCTTGATCGTCCTCGATGTGAAGGCCGCCGCCGATGCGGCCGCCGCTCTGGCCCACGTGCACCGCGACACTCCGATGGCCGCTCGCACCCTCGGTCAGCAAGCACTACCCACGACCTTCGGCGCCCTCGCGGCAAGCTGGTGCGCGGCCCTCGACCGTGCCGCGAGCGGACTCGCCGAAGTGCTGGTCGACCTACCGGTGCAATTCGGCGGAGCCGCAGGTACTCTCGCCGCGCTGCACCCCCAAGGGCTCGCGGTCGCCGATGCACTCGCCGCGGAGCTCGGCCTGGCTCCGCAGGGAATCCCCTGGCACACGAATCGAGTGCGCATAGGTGAGCTGGCCGCCATGTTGGGCGTCACGGCAGGCGCGGTGGGCAAAATCGCCACCGACATCATCGCGCTGGCGGCCACCGAAATCGGTGAGGTCACCGAGGCGCTACCCGGCGGATCCTCGGCCATGCCCCATAAGCGAAATGCCGTCGCTGCGATCACTGCTCGTGCTGCCACACGGCGAGCGCCTGGTCTGGTCGCGACGGTCCTCAGCTCGATGGACCACGAACTCCACCGCGCAGCCGGCGGCTGGCACGCCGAATGGGAGTCCTGCACCGAGCTGCTCCGCGTCACCGGGGGCGCCGCGAATCGCTTGGTAGAGAGCATGTCCGGCCTCCAGGCGCACCCCCATGCCATGGCGCGCAACCTGGCGCTCACCGGCGGGGTACTGCTCGCCGAGCGAGTCACTACAGCGCTTGCCACCCATACCGACGCCGCGCGCGCCGTCGTCACCGCCGCGGCCACCAGCGACACGCCGGACTTAACCACCGATCCTGGCATCAACGAATATCTCGACCCGGAGGAGGTTCGCGAATTGCTCGACCCCGCAGGCTATCTCGGCCATGCCCGCGACTTCGTAGACCGGGTGTTGGCCGACCGAACCGACTAAGGACCAGCTTTGAGTTACCTCTGCCTCAGCACCACTGTTCGTCGTCACAGAGTGAGCAGTTTCCGGCATATGGGCAACAGCGAGACCGGGACGGTGCGGTCGTGAGCATCGATTTGGCGTATCAGATTGCCGGCCAGGGAGCAGCCGTGCCCCCCGTGGTTCTGCTCGGGTCACTCGGGTCGAGCCGCTCGCTGTGGGCACCGCAGATAAGTGCATTGTCCGCGACGCACGAGGTCATCGCGGTGGATCTGCGTGGCCATGGTGAATCTCCCACGCCGCCAGGCCCTTACACCATAGGCGAACTGGCCGGTGACGTATTGACGCTGCTCGACCGGCTTGATCGGACCGAGGTGCATCTGGTCGGTCTGTCCCTCGGAGGCGCGGTGGCACAGTGGATCGCCGCACACGCGCCGGAACGGGTGCGAACACTGACTTTGATGTGCACTGCCGCGAAATTCGGCACGCCATCGATATGGCTGGACCGGGCCGCCACGGTCCGTGCCGACGGCACCGCATCCATCTCCGACACGGTTGTGGCCCGCTGGTTCACTCTCGGTCTCGCCGAACGGGATCCCTCGTTGATCGCACGGTGTCGGGCTATGGTCGCGGCCACCGACGACGAGGGCTATGCCGCGTGTTGCGAGGCGATTTCGCAGTGGGATGGGCAAGCGGACCTGGACCGTATCGCCGCACCCACACTCGTCCTCGCCGGCACTCAGGATCCTGCCACCACCGTGACCGATCTTCGATCTCTTGCCGACGGAATAGCGAAGTCGACCCTGCACGAACTGGACCCGGCGGCGCACGTGGCGAATATCGAGCAGGCCGGACGGGTCTCAGCATTGATCGCCGCGCACATCGCGACTTCCTCGCCCGGTTCTGGCGCGCTTAGCGCGATGGCAGGACAGCGTGTCTCGGCCGGCGATCGCGCGTCGGCCTTCGATGCGGGAATGCACGTGCGCCGGTCGGTGCTCGGTGACGCACACGTGGATCGCGCCATCGGCGGCACCACCGAGTTCACCGCACCTTTTCAGGACTTCATCACCCGCACCGCGTGGGGCGATGTGTGGAGCCGACCCCAACTCGACCATCACACCCGCCGGCTCCTGACCATGGCGGTCCTCACCGCGCTCGGCAACACCCACGAACTGGATATGCATATCAGGGCGGCATTGCGCGCCGGGGTGGCTGCCGAGGAACTCGCCGAAGTGTTCCTGCACACCGCGATCTACGCGGGCGTGCCGAACAGTAACCTCGCATTCGGACTCGGCAACGCGGCGCTCGCGGAGGGCGTCGGTCCCTCCGAGTTCACCGACGAGGAGGAACCGCACCCACAATGACCGAACCATCGACGGACTATGTGCAATCGCTCGGCCGCGGCCTGGCTGTCATCAGGTCCTTCGACAGCGAACATCCGCGCCGTACCCTCAGTGATGTAGCAAAGGCCACCGACCTGACCAGAGCGACCGCCCGGCGGTTCCTGCTGACATTGGTTGAGCTCGGGTACGTGCGCACCGATGGCTCACTCTTTTGGCTGACCCCGCGGGTACTCGAACTCGGCTACAGCTACCTATCCAGCCTGAGCTTGCCGGAATTAGCCGGGCCACACCTGGAATCGCTGGCCGAGCAGGTGCACGAGTCGACATCGATATCAATTCTCGACGACGAGCACGTCGTGTATGTAGCCCGCGTTCCGGTCAGCCGGATCATGACCGTCTCGATCAATATCGGCACGCGGTTCCCTGCCTTCGCCACCTCGATGGGCAGGGTGCTGTTGGCCGGACTGCCCGAGACCGCATTCGAGGAGTATCTGGCCAAAGTCACGCTCACCCCACTCACCGGCCGCACCATCATCACCGCCGACCAGCTGCGCGAGGAAGTCGCGAAAGTGCGCTCCGACGGCTACTGCGTCGTCGACCGGGAGCTCGAGGAAGGGCTACGGTCGATGGCCGCGCCCATCCGTGACCACACAGGCACTGTGATCGCTGCCGTGAACATCTCCACGCACGCCGCTCGCTACACGCCCGCAGCGGTCCGCAAGGACTTGATACCTCCATTGATCGCAACTGCCGATGCCATCCATCACGACCTCACCCGAGTTCAGTCCCCAACCTGAATCACCACCAGCTCCAAAGGAATCGCTATGCCCGATGCTGTCATCTGCGAACCGCTGCGCACCCCGGTGGGCCGGTTCGGCGGAGTATTCAAAGACATTGCGCCGGAATCACTCGCTGCGACAGTGATAGCGGAATTGTTGAACCGCACCGGAATTGACGGCAGCCACGTAGACGACGTCATACTTGGGCAAGCCTCTCCAAACGGGGAGGCACCGGCCATCGGGCGTGTCGCCGCACTGGATGCCGGTCTCGGCGTGGGCGTGCCCGGGCTGCAGGTGGATCGGCGGTGCGGATCCGGGCTGCAGGCGATCATCCAGGCCTGCATGCAGGTGGCGACCGGCGGCAATGAGCTGGTCCTCGCCGGCGGTGTGGAATCGATGAGTCAGGCCGAGTTCTACGCGTCCGGAATACGGTGGGGAATCAAGGCAGACGGCGTCGCTCTTTCAGACCGCTTGGACCGCGCGAGGGTCAATGCGGGCGGGAAGAACTTTCCGGTCGCCGGTGGCATGATCGAGACGGCCGAGAACCTGCGCGCCGAGTTCTCGATCAGTCGCGCCGATCAGGATGCACTCGCGGTGCAATCACATCAGCGCGCCGTAGAGGCACAATTCTCCGGCCGATTCGCAGACGAGATCGTGGGGGTCGCGGTGCCGCAGCGGAGATCGGGACCGGTGGTGATCGAGTCCGACGAACACCCTCGTGCGGAAACCAGCATGGAGTCGCTGGCGCGGCTTCGACCGATCCGCGCAAGCATCGACCCGGGCTCCACCGTCACCGCAGGCAATGCCAGCGGCCAAAATGACGGGGCCGCGCTGTGCATCGTCACCACCTCCGATAGAGCTCGCGCCTTGGGCCTACGCCCCCTGGCGCGCCTCGCGTCATGGGCGGTGGCCGGGGTCCCGCCACGCACCATGGGCATCGGCCCGGTACCCGCAACCGAAAAAGCTCTCGCCCGACTGAATCTCACGCTCGACGACATCGACGTCATCGAACTCAACGAAGCTTTCGCCGCCCAGACTCTGGCGGTCCTGCGCACCTGGAAACTCGAACCCGACGATCAACGGCTGAACCCCAACGGATCCGGGATATCGCTAGGACATCCGGTCGGCGCGACAGGTGCCCGCATCCTCGCAACGCTATTACGCGAACTCAACAGACGAGAAGGACGCTACGGGCTGGAAACGATGTGCATCGGCGGCGGCCAAGGCTTGGCTGCTGTGTTCGAACGCATCGGATAGATCGCCTCGGCCGGGATCCGCCGGAAACCTACTGAGGAGTTCAGGCTTGGATCCCGGCCACAACGAACCCGGGCTATCGGCCCGAAAATTGCCCAGCTTTTACACCCAGGCCGCCATCACGTCGGCCAACGCGACCGCGCCGCGCCGACAATCGTCCGGTTCGGCGTATTCGGGCGCTGAGTGCGATATCCCGGTTGGGTTGCGAACGAAGAGCACCGCGGTCGAGACCTGTTCTGACAGGACTCCCGCGTCATGGCCCGCAGCAGTGGGCAGCACCGGAATATTGCCCAGGTGCGCGAGCTCCGCGCGCAGTCGCTCCCGCGTCTCATACGGGAATTCGACTATGGGAGAGCGTGATTCGGTAACGGCCTGCAAGGAAACACCGTCGCGGACGGCATGCCGGTGTGCCAGGTCTTTGATCTCGGCAACCAACGCTTCGAGGGTTTCTTCGTTCGCGGCGCGCGCATCGAGCCATGCGTTGACCTCTGAAGGGATGGCATTGGTCCCGTTCGGTGCGACGAGCACTTTCCCGAATGTCGCTACCGCACCAAGTTTTTCTGCGCTTGTGCGAGCTATGAACAGTGGATACGAAAGCCAACATCGGGTCGCGCCGGCATGGTTGGCCTCGCCGGTGAAACAGAACGCCCAGCGCCCGTGCGGCCATATCGACGACGCAAGTGCCAGCGGACTGTCGATCGGATCGAGTTGCCGGGATGGGCTATCTGAAAAGAGGACGGATCCATCGGCTACGGCGCCGGACTCGAACTGGTCACCCATCCGATGAGCTCCGCGTGGGCGGTCGAGGGGTTTCCGTGGAATGTGTTGCGGGAGCTTCGTATTCACGGAGCCTATACCGACAACCAGGTCGGTATCCATGTCCAAGTGTCCAGGGACGGGTTCGCCTCACCCGCGCACGTGTATCGGTGGATGAAGTTCGTGTACCGCAACGAATCCTTCGCCACCCGCCTGGCCCGGCGCCGTAGCGACGATTGGGCCAGCTTCGACCCCGATGCCCGCGCCGAGATCGTCAACTTCGTCAAAAGCAACCGCTTCGGCTACGGCCGCTATCAAGCCATCAACGTGTGCCCCGAGCAAACCTTCGAGGTCCGCATCTTCGCCAGTTCCCTTCAACCACAACAGGTCCAGGCCGCCCTAGCCTCCGTGGCCGCGTCGATGGAATACACCCGTGATCTCACCGTCGCCGATGTCGCCCGCCGGCGCGGCTGGGAGTGGACTGCGTTCGTCACCTGGGTGCGCCAACACCCGATCTATCAGCCCCTGCTGGCGGAAATGGAGGCCCTCTCGTGTGCATCCTGACCTTCTTCAAGCCCGGCATCACCCCCGAACTTCGATGCCCTGCGCGACGGTGCGGCTGCCAACCCTCACGGACATGGTTACGCCGTCGTCGCCGGTGACCGAATCCTTGTCGGACGCGGCCTCGACGCCGCATCCATGGTCGACGAGTTCGCTTCCGTCCGGGCACAATTTCCCGAAACCCCAGCGCTGTTCCACTCCCGGTTCGCCACTCACGGCTTCATCACCAACCAGAACTGTCATCCCTTCGCGATCGGTGGTGACGAGCGGACGGTGATGGCCCACAACGGGGTTCTCCCCGACATCGTGCAACCTCGGCCCCGGGGATCCGCGTTCGGACACCCGCGTGGCCGACGAGGACTTCCTCCCCCTCGAACCGTTCGGGCCGCTGGACTCCTGGGTCGGACGCACCGGGCTCGAGGACTGGCTGGGAGGGGACAAGATGATCGTCTTGACCGTCGACCCCCGCTACAAGCACACCGCGAACCTCCTCAACGAACACCACGGGCCAATGCGAGCGCGTCTCGATCAACCCGAACTGCTCACCGATGGTCACTGAGGTGAAACACTGAGCATCTACAGTTACCTACATGGCCGATGACAAGGCGCTCCTTCGCAACGCGGGCACCGCGTGGAGCCGCTACCCACAGGAGCGTGTCGAGACCCTCGAGCTCGAGGCTGCGATCGCCCGGAACGTACGGCAGCTACGCCAGCAGCAGGGACTTTCTGTGGGCGACATGGCCGAGAGAATAGGAATCTCCAAGGCGATGCTGTCCAAGATCGAGAATGCCCAGACTTCCTGCAGTCTGGGCACCCTCGCGCGCCTCGCGCAGGGGCTCGATGTGCCGGTGACGAGCCTGTTCCGCGGCGCTGACACCGAGCGGCCGGCCTCCTTCGTCAAGGCAGGGCAGGGCACTCCGATCGTGCGCAATGGCACCCAGGTGGGACACGAGTACGAACTGCTCGGCACGCTCCGCGGCGAGCACAAGCGGCTGGAATGCCTGATGGTCACCCTCAACGGCGCGAGCGAGGTCTACCCGCTCTTCCAGCACCCTGGAACGGAATTCATCTACATGATGGAGGGTGTCATGGACTACGGCCATAGCCGCTCGATCTACAGGCTCCACCCTGGCGACTCGCTCCAGCTCGACGGCGAAGGAGCTCACGGCCCGACCAACCTGATCGAGCTTCCGATCCGGTTTCTCTCGGTCATCGCGTTCCCGGACTCGAGTATCTAGGACAACTCTGGCCGGGCCCACCGAGGGTTCCTCTGATCAGCCTGCGCGCGTTGCCTCGGCAGCCATCTGCGCACGCTCGTCGGCGATGGTGGTGTCGTCACCGTGGCCGGTGTGCACGATGGTGGCGTCCGGCAGGGTGAAGAGCTTCGCGCGGATTGATGCCTCCAAGGTCGGGAGGTGACTGTACGACCGGCCGGTGGCGCCGTGGCCGCCGTGGAAGAGGGTGTCGCCGGTGAAGACACAGCCCAGGTCGGGGGCGTAGAGGCAGACGGCGCCCGGGGCGTGGCCGGGTGTGTGGAGTACCCGCAGAGTCGTACCGGCCACGGTGAGGGATTGGCCGTCACAGAGGTCGCTTCCATTCCGCCACCGTTGGTGGCTGACTTGTCCAACGCTGTGGTGGTCGACCTGGCTCAGCGTCGTGCCAGCATCTCCAGGCTGTCCGCCAGGGCCAGCGCCCCCGCCTCCGCATCGCCATCCTCGACGTGCTCCGCGGGCGCGTGCGAGACGCCTGAGGGGTTGCGTACGAAGAGCATCGCTGTGCTGACGTGGTCTTTCAGGACGCCGGCGTCGTGGCCGGCACCGGTACCGAGCTGCGGTGCGTCCTGGATCACCCCGCAGAGCGCGTCGCGTAGTCGGGGGTCGAAGTCGACCGCTGGGCTCCACGACTCCTCGGTCATAGTTACCTCGCAGCCCTCCGCACGGGCGACGGCGGCGACCCGGGTGCCGATTTCCTCGACGAGGTAGCGCGCGACGGCGTCGTCCGGGTGGCGTACGTCGAGCCAGATCTGGACCTGGGAGGCGATCACGTTGGTGCCGCCGGGGATCGGCACGAGCCGGCCGACGGTCGCGCGCGCGTCCGGCACGGAGCGGGCCAGCGCTTGGATAGCAACGACCGCCTGCGCAGCGGCCACCATCGGGTCGCGCCGGTCGGCCATCAGTGTGGTGCCGGCGTGGTTGCCCTCGCCGGTGAAGACCAGCCGCCAGCGGCCGTGGCCGATGATCGAGGTGGCCACGCCGACCGGGGCTCCCAAGTCGACGAGTCCGCGGCCCTGCTCGACGTGGAGCTCGACGAAGGTATCGATGCGGGCGAGGGTTTCCGGGTCGGCGCCGACATAGTCGGGTTGTAGGCCCTGGGCGCGTGCCGCCTCAGCGAAGGTGACGCCGTCGGAGTCCTTCAGCGCCAGTGCGCGCTCGGGTGGGATCGCGCCGGTCAGCAGGAGCGAGCCGAGACAGGCCAGCCCGAAGCGCGACCCCTCTTCCTCCGGGAAGACCGCGATCGCCCGGCGGCCCGGTACGTTCCGGGCGGCGAGGATGTCGAAGGCGACCAGCGCGGAGGCCACACCGAGCGGGCCGTCGTACGCACCGCCACCGGGGACGGAGTCCAGGTGGCTCCCGGTGACGACGGCACCCGCCTCGGGGCTGCCCTGCCAGGCCCAGATGATGCCGTTGCGGTCGGTCTCAACGTCGAGGCCGCGCGCACCTGCCGCGCCGATGAACCACTCCCGCAGCCCCAGCTCAGCCGCGCTATAGACCGGCCGGCTGTAGCCGCCACGGACCGGGTCGCGGCCGATGTCCGCGATCTCGGCCAGGAGGGAGGAGACGGTGTCACTGCGGGGAGCGGTCATAGGAGTCCTTCGGGTGTGGGAGCAGTTGTAGGTCGGCCGGCATCTCGCCGAGGTCGACCGTTGCGTCGGCGGGCCCTTCGGGGGACGGACTCGCCGGGGTCCTGCAGCATCGTCATCGCATCTCGCTCGCGCCAACGTAGCGGTGCGGGCTGGTCAGCAACTTCCCCTCGGCAAACCGCTCGAGGCGAAAGTCCGAGGCCGGGATGTCGGGGTCGGTGCTGTCGCCCTCGAAGACGAGATCGGCAACGAGGTCGCCGACGGCCGGGCTGATCTTGAAACCGTGGCCGGCGAAGCCAGCGCACAGGACGAGGCCGTCGACACCGCCCACCGGCGCGATCACGGGATTCCAGTCCGGCGGGACGTCGTACACCCCGGCGTAGGTGTGTGTGACCGACGGGTCGGGGAAGCCTGGGAACCGGTGCATGAGCTTCTCGGCGTACTTTTCGATGCTCGCCTCGCCGGCGATGTTGGAGTAGTCGTCGGGGTCGACGAACTTCTTCTGATGATCAGCATGGTCGCTGTTACCGACCAGGAACTGGCCGGAGCCCTCGATGCGGCAATACTGGAGGCTGACCAGGTCGGAGACGACCGGCAGGTCGTGCAGCGGCTCGCCCGCGTCGACGATCAGCAGCTCGGAGCGGTAGGCGTCGATCGGGAAGTCGATGCCCAGGTCCGCCATGAGCTTCGCCGACCACCAGCCGGCGGCGACGATGACGAGGTCGGCCTCGATGATCTCGCCGCTCTCGAGCGTGACGCCGGTGACCTTGTCGCCCTCGGTGAGGATGCCCGCGACGGGTGTGCTCTGCCGGATCTTCGCGCCCTTGTCGCGGGCCCGTCGGCCGAAGTGCAGGGCAAGCTGTGTCGCGTCCGCGAAGCCACCCCGCGGCTCGTACGCAGCGAGCGCGACGTCCTCGGTGTTCATCTTCGGCCACAGCGTCTGGAGCCGGTCGCTGTCGATGAGGTCGACTTCGATGCCGAGACCCTGGTGCATGAAGACATTGGCCTCGAGGGGCTCGACGTTCTCCTCGCCCACGATGACGGTGTAGCCGACCTGACGGAAGCCGACCTCGGCGCCGAGCTGTTCGAACAGCGGCAGGCTGCGCCAGGCCATGGCGGCGATCGAAGGGACGCCGTAGTGCGCCCGGACGATTCCGCTGGACTTGCCGGTGCCGCCGCCGCCGAGCAGGTGGCGCTCCAGTACGACTACGTCGCAGAGCCCTCGCTCGGTGAGCGCACGTGCAATGGACAGGCCGATGAGGCCGCCACCGATGACAACTGCTTTGCGTCCACTCATCAAAGGGTTCCTCCGTTGTTCCAGCCCGGGATCCAGGAGGTGCCGGCCAGCGGTATGCGAGCCATGGCGGCGGCCTCGATGGAGATCGCGACCATGTCCTCGGGCTCGAGGTGGGTGACGTGGGCCTTGCCGCAGGCGCGAGCGATGGTCTGGGTCTCCATGGTCAGCACACGGAGGAAGTTGGCGATCCGACGGCCGCCCTCGACCGGGTCGAGTGCCTTCTGCAGCTCGGGGTGTTGGGTGGTGATGCCGGCCGGATCCTGGCCGTCCTGAAAGTCGTCGTAGAAGCCGGCGGCCGAGCCCAGCTTGGCGTACTCGGCCTCGAGTTTGGGGTCGTTGTCCCCGAGCGCGATGAGGGCTGCGGTACCGATGGCGACCGCGTCGGCACCTAGTGCCAGGCACTTGGCGACATCGGCGCCGTTGCGGATGCCTCCGGAGACGATGAGTTGGACGCCGTCGGGCTTCTTGTGGACGCCGAGTTCCCGCAGGGCCTGGACGGCCTGCGGGATGGCGGCGAGCGTTGGGATTCCAACGTTCTCGATGAAGACCTCCTGGGTGGCCGCGGTGCCGCCTTGCATGCCGTCGACTACGACGACGTCGGCGCCGGCGTGGACGGCGAGCTTCACGTCGTAGTAGGTTCGCGAGGCGCCGACCTTGACGTAGATCGGCTTCTCCCAGTCGGTGATCTCGCGGATCTCGTTGATCTTGATGGTGAGGTCGTCGGGGCCGGTCCAGTCGGGGTGACGGGAGGCCGAGCGCTGGTCGATGCCGACGGGCAGGTCGCGCATGCCGGCGACCCGCTCGGAGACCTTCTGACCCAGCAGCATGCCGCCGCCACCGGGCTTGGCGCCCTGGCCGAGCACGATCTCGATCGCGTCCGCGCGGCGGAGGTCGTCGGGGTTCATGCCGTAGCGGTTGGGCAGATACTGGTAGACGAGGTTCTTGGAGTGGCCGCGCTCCTCGGTGGTCATGCCGCCGTCGCCGGTGGTGGTCGACGTGCCGGTCTCGGAGGCACCGCGCCCGAGGGCCTCCTTGGCGCGGCCCGAGAGGGCGCCGAACGACATGCCCGCGATCGTCACCGGGATGTCGAGGTGGAGCGGGAACCTCGCGTTGCGGGCGCCCAGAATCACGTCGGTGCCGCACTTCTCCCGGTAGCCCTCCAGGGGGTAGCGCGACATCGACGCGCCAAGGAAAAGCAGGTCGTCGAAGTGCGGGAGGGGCTTCTTGGCGCCCCAGCCGCGGATGTCATAGATGCCGGTCTCGGCAGCGCGGTGGATCGCGGCGATGGTGGCGCGGTCGAAGGTGGCGGACTCACGCAGGCCCAGTCGGGCGCGATCCTCGGGTGTGAACGTCATAAAGTGCTCCGTCGCTTGGAGATCAGTACGTGTTGTCAGCGTGGAAGTGGTACAGCGTGCGAGCCGAGCCGTAGCGTCTGTACGAGGCCGGGTCGTCATCCTCGTAGCCGGCGGCCTTCAGCAGGCCGGCCAGCTCCTCGAGGTGCTCAGCTCGCATCTGCTTCTCGATGCAGTCGGCGCCGAGGGACTTCACTGTGCCGCGCACGTAGATACGGGCCTCATACAGCGAGTCACCGAGGGCGTCGCCCGCATCACCACGCACGACGAGGCGCCCGCGTTGCGCCATGAAGGCACTCATGTGACCGATCGAGCCTCCAACCACGATATCCAGGCCCTTCAGCGAGATGCCGCAGCGCGCACCCGCGTCCCCGTCGATGATCAGCAGGCCGCCACGACCGGTCGCGCCGGCGGACTGCGAGGCCGAGCCGGTGACGTGCACCACCCCGCTCATCTGGTTCTCGGCCAGACCCTGGCCGGCGTTGCCGTTGACGGTGATCTCGGCCTGCTTGTTCATTCCGGCCGCGAAGTAGCCCAGGTGGCCGTTGATGGTGACCTTCACGGGGGCGTCGATTCCGACCGCGACGTTGTGCGCGCCGAACGGGTTGTCGATGACGAACTCGCCCGACAGGCACTCGGCGTGCAGCGCCTGGTTGACCTCGCGCAGCGGCGTGATGACGAGGTCGAAGGTGGTGATGGCGCTTGTGGTGGGCTCGGTGGCGATAGTGCTCATGCGGGGACGACCTCCTCGGTCTCACGACGGGTCCAGGCGTAGATGACCTCCGGCTCGGGCTCCCAGATGCGGGCGTACTCCACACCCGGCAGGTGGGCGAGAGCGCGGTACTCCGAGGCCATCGCCACCCAGTCGTCGGTCTCGGCGATGACCGCCGGTTTGCAGGCGATCGCATCGCGGACCACGGCGAAGGAGTCGCGGTTGGAGACCAGCAGCGTGTAGAAGCCGTCGAAGGTCTCGGTCAGGCCGGTCAGCGCAGTCTCGACGTCCTTGCCGCCGGCCAGCTCGTGGGCGACGAAGCGTGCGCCGACCTCGGTGTCGTTCTCGGAGTCGAACTCGACGCCCGCGGCCTCGAGGTCACGGCGGATCGAGGCGTGGTTGGCGAAGGAGCCGTTGTGCACCAGGCACTCGCCGGGGCCGACGGCGTACGGGTGCGCGCCGGAGGCGGTGACGGCCGACTCGGTCGCCATCCGGGTGTGGCCCACGCCCTGCCAGCCGGTCACCTTGTCCAGGCCCCAGGCGGCGGCGAGGTCCTTGGGGGTTCCAACCCCCTTGAGCACTGCGAGGTCCTCGCCGAAGCCGCCCACGAGTACGTGCGGATAGAGTTTCTTGGCGGCAGCCAGGAGCGCGCTGGAGTCCGCTGCGCCGCTGGCCATCAGCACGTTGTCGACCACGGTGACAGCGATCTCGGCGCCGACCTCCGCTGCGAGCGCGGCGGCGACCACGTCGGCGGGCACCTCGATGTCGATCAGCGAGATCGTGCCCTGGCCTTTCGGCGACCAGACTTCGTTGCCATAGACGGCGATGCCGGCGGAGTCCGCGCCGCGGTCCTGCATCTCGCCGAGCATCCCTGTGAGCAGCTCACCGAGCTGTGGGTAGAGCTGGGGGTTGCGCAGGTGCAACCCGACGATTCCACACATTCCTGTCTCCCTTGATCTGGCTGGTCCCGGCTTCAGAAGGCCGTGAGGTAGCGGTCGTGCTCCCACTCGGAGACAGCCGCGTGGTAGGCGAAGAACTCGTCCTTCTTGAGCTTTGCGAAGTAGTCGGCGACGCCGGCGCCGGCGACGTCGAGGGCGCCCTTGACAACCTCGTCGCCCTCGAAGGCCTCGACCGCGTGCAGCAGCGTCAGCGGGAAGGGCGTATTCGGGCCGGTACCGGCCTCGCCGAGGGCGAGGCCGCTGGCGATGCCGTCCAGGCCGGCATCGACCGCGGCCGCGATGGCCAGGTAGGGGTTGGCCGAGCCGTCACCGCCGCGCAGCTCGATGCGCTGGTTGTCGGGGATGCGCACGTAGTGGGTGCGGTCGTTGCCGCCGTAGGTCGGCAGCTTGGGCGCCCAGGTGGCTCCGCTCGCGCTGGAGGCGACCGCGCCGGTTCGCTTGTAGGAATTGACCGTGGGGGCGATGACCGCCTGCAGGGCGGTGGCGTGCTCGAGGATGCCCGCCACGAAGGAGTAGGCCGTCTTGGACAGACCCAGGCCGACAGAGTCTTCCCCGCCCTCGCTGCTGGCGGGGAAGACCGCGGTGTCGGTCGCGGTGTCGCGCAGCGAGAGGTGCAGGTGCAGGCCGGAGCCGGTGCGGTTGGCGAATGGCTTGGGCATGAAGGTCGCGATCATGCCGCGCTCCTGGGCGAGCACGCTGAGCAGATAGCGCAGGGTGATCACCCGGTCCGCAGTGGTCAGAGCCTCGGCGTACTGGAAGTTCTGCTCGAACTGGCCGTTGCCGTCCTCGTGGTCGTTGGCGTAGTTGCCCCAGCCGAGACTGTTCATCGCCGTGCTGATCGAGGTGAGGTGGTCATACATCCGGGTGACGCCGCGGGCGTCGTAGCACGGCTGGGCGGCCGAATCGAGGTCGTCGGCGGGGACAAGGGCCCCGTTGACGTCGCGCTTGAGCAAGAAGTACTCCACCTCTGCACCAGCGAATGGGACGAACCCGGCCAGGGCGGCCTTGGCGACAACCTCCTTGAGAATCACCCGCGGGGCGAAGCGCCACGGCTTGCCCGCCACGTGCGGATCACAGTGGACGATCGCGAGCCCCTTCTTGACGAAGGGAATCGGCGTGAAGGACGAGACGTCCGGGATCGCCATCAGGTCGGGGTCCTTCGGCTCCTGGCCGATCGCACCCACCGCGTAGCCGGCAAAGCCGACGCCGTCCGAGGCCAGCTCCTCGACCGCCTCGACAGGCACGAGCTTGGCACACGGCTTGCCGTTGAGGTCGACGAACAGAGCGAGGATGAAGGTGGTGCCGGTCTCTCGGCAGAGACTGGCGAGGTCATGCGTTGTGGGCATCGCTTGCTCCCGTCAGATGTTCACTACTGTGAGTCAATGGTTCATCACAGTAGACAGCGGTGGTTACGGCCATGTTGCAGATCAGTGAGAATCCGATGTTGGTACCCGCCGAGGACGGCCGACCCCGTTGTCGACCGCCTTCGCGCAAGAAACCTCACGCCCGTGCTGCGGTCAGCCGAATGCCGCTACGCACGCTCGCCAGGGCTCGCTGGCGCCGCTTCTTGTACGTCGGGCGGAATGCTAGGAGCGCACCTCCGACCAGCAGCGGCGCACCGAGCGCCCAGGCCGGGTGGATGGCGACCAGCACTGCGGCCACCACAACGGCGCCGAGAACCAGGCCAAGGACTAGATGACGCAGTCTGGCCAGGTCGTTCGCACCCCTGGTCACGACGTCGATCGCGGTGGTGTCCGGCGCCCAGCAGCGGGCACATGCTGGACACACCCACGCCTGCCCCGTTTCAGCAACCCAGGTGCCGACGTGGCCGCAGGTGCAGCTCAGCCGGACTGGCACGCCGGCCATGCTCAGGCCGTCTCGGGCGTCATCCCCGGCACGAGCGTGCTGGGGTGCTTGTCCTGAAGGCGGAAGGCGCCCTTGTCCTCGACCATCGTGCGGTAGATGTAGAGCAGGCACCCGACCGCGAGCAGGCCCAGGCCGACGAAGACCTCTCCCCAGCCGCCGTAACCCGTGATAGAGAACGAGGTTGCGCCGACCGCAAGTAATGCGATGTTGAAGACGACCAGGACACCGGCAACCCACAGCCACGGGGTCGACAATTTGAGCGGGCGCGCCAGACCGGGCCGGTCCTTGCGCAGCAGCAACACGGCCGACAGCGCGAAGATGTGACACAGGACGTAGCCCATGTTGCTGGCGGCGAGCACAGCCACCGTGGTCGGCAGGAACAGCACCGCGAGGATGTTGACGGCCACGTCGACGTACATGCCTCGGCTGGGGACGTTGTGCTTGTTGATATGGCCGAACCACTTGATCGTCATGCCCGACTTCGACATGCCGTAGAGCGTCCGGGCCCCGCCAGCGCTCGCCGCGTTCATAGCCAGCATGAAGCTGCCGATCATGAACACCACGACGATGTTGGACCCGACCGAGCCGATCTCGCGGTGCAGCAACGTCGCGTAGAAGCCCAGCGGCGCCGCGGCCTGGTCGCTCTGCGAGACCGCGCCGCCCAGCGACAGTGGCAGCAAGGCGTAGACCGCGAGGCAGAACATCGCCGAACGGATGAGCGCCTTATGAGTGTCCTTCTCGGTGTCGTGGTATTCCGGCGCGAAGGTCGCGCAGACTTCGATGCCATACGCGGACCAGGCATTGAGGTAGAGCCAGGCCAGAACCAGCTGGATCGTGCTCCACGTCGAACCGTTGGCTCCCTCGAGCCCCCACGTGAGGTTCGAGGCGGAGTAGTCGGAGAGCAAGAACGGCACGATCATGAACAGCACCAGCGGGATGAACAGCAGCCCGCCGGTGAGGTAGCCCAAGATCTTGACCGGCTTTACGCCCAGGGCGTTGATCGCCCACAGGCCCAGGATCAGCGCGATCGCGATGACGCGCGGCAGGTCCAGGTGGATGCCGGCCGAGACGCCCCAGGTCGTCGTCGAAAACCACTGCGCCTGGATCAGTCCGCCCGTGGTGAGGCCGAAGATCGCCAGCACCGAGGACCACCCTGCCCAGTAGCCGATCGCCGACATCGGCCCGGCCAGACTGAAGCGCGAGCGCCAACCCTCGAAGGCATACATCGCGATGCCACCGGAGTGCTCGGGGAACATCGTGGCGGGCTCGGTGTAGACCTTGTTCTGCAGCACCGCGATCACCATCGATCCCAGCCACACGGCCAACGCGCCGAGCGCCCCGAGCGCGCCAGTGGTGTAGCCGATGGTGGCGATGATGAAGCCCGGGTTGGATAGGGCCATGACGAAGCCGTCATACCAGTGCATCGTCTTGAGCAGCGCCGGCTCGTCCACGGCCGCGACGGCGAACTCGTGGCCCACGGCCGGCTCCTGATTGGAAATTGTCATCGATCTATCCCTTTGGATTGGGTCACAGGTCAGCGGGAAAAGCGACGGCGCTGTCGCGATGAGGTTGGTAGGAAGGCGCACGGTCAGCGTCGGAGATAGGCGACCATGTCGGGGATAAGGTCGATGAACCCCTTGTAGGTGGCCAGGTCATCGGGAAGTTCGTCGAGGATGGTGGCGAGCTGCGCGGCATATCGTGGGTATTCGAGAACCTCGGCGAGCGAGGCCATGAACGTGCGGATATTGAAGGTCACCGCTCCGGTCATGGGTAGGCGGATGAAGTGTTCGAGCTCGATGCGGAACTGGCAGTTCTCGATCGCATCGCCGCGGTGTACGGCGTCGGGCATGTCGCGGCCCCACTCCGGTAGCGACTCCAGGGCGATGTCGTACTTGCGCGTGGGCGAGGCGGCGATGTTCCAGTTGACTCGGCGGAAGACCTGGTCAGCTGGCAGACGCAGGAGGAACTGCTCGGCTCGGGCCGTCATACCGGAACCGGTCATGCGGGGCACCGGGCCGTGGATCTCGTACATATCCATGCCCACGTCGAAACTGACCGACCAGGCAGCCGCGAAGGTGACCGCGCCGGCGTCGAAGTGGAGCTTTCCGTCTCGTTCCCGCACGAGAAGCAGGTCGTCGGGGACTTCGCGGGCGAGGAACTCCAGCGGTCCACACGGTAGCGACGACTGCTCGCCGAGCACGAAGACCTGGTCGGTGCCCAGCACGTCGTTGCGCCAGTGGAAGCGGTCGGGATCGCCGTCGACCTGCTCGTCGAGGTGCATGATCGCGGGGTAGGACAGAGAGAGGTCGCGCAAGTAGTACAGGAGCAGGTCCCAGCAAGCCAGCTCCATGCCGGGCAGGATCTGCACCCGGGACGCATCCGTGTCCAGCACAACGCGGCGCTCGGCCATGATCCGGGGGTACTCGGCACCACCGAGATCGACGATGTGACGGCCCCACTCACCGGCCAGCGTCGTGCGCGGCACCCGAGCCTGGTCGACGTTGACGGAATAGCGGAAGGACTCGGAGCCGTCCGGAAACGGCCATGGCAGCCGGGCCATGTGGTCGATCGGCTCGGCGAGGAACGTCGCTACAGCCGGGGTGTCGAGGGGAGTGATCGTGGTGAAGTCGGTCTTGGGCTCACGGGCGATAGTCATCGCGCTCTTCCTGGCTGGGCCGGTCCGAACTCGGCCGGGTTCAGAGGTCTACTTTGATGTCATGGCCGCGCGAAACGCAGGCCATGATGTGGGTGGCTGCTTGTTTCTGCTCGGCGGTGAGGACGAAGTCGCGGTGCTCGAGGGCCTTCGCGGTCTTGACCGCAATCCGGCACTCGCCGCACACGCCCTGCTTGCACAGGTAGTTCACGGGGACGCCCGCCTTGAGCAGCGCGTCGAGCAGGCTGACACCGCTGGGTATCTCGACCTCCTGGCCGGTCGAGGCGATCGTCGCCGTGAAGGGGTCACCAGGATCCAGCTCAGGAGCAACGAACCGCTCCAGATGCACCCGGCCGGCCGGCCAACCAGCCTCGAGTGCAGCTGCCTCGTACGCCCCCAGCATCGGCGCCGGGCCACATGCGTACCCGTGGGTGCCGAAGGGCTGGTCGGCCAGCAGTACCTCGAGGGCCGTCCGAGTCTCGTCCACCGACGTCGCCTCGACGAGGCGGATGCGCTCCCCGGCCAGGGCGCGCAGGTCGTCGAGGTGCGCCGCGTGGCCGGGCCGGTACGAATACAGGATGGTCGCGGACTTGCCCGACCGGGCCAGAGCGCGTGCGTGGGACAGCACCGGCGTGACGCCGATGCCGCCGGCCACCAGGACGGCGTGTTGCTGGTCGTGCACGGCCGGGAACATCGAGCGAGGCCCCTCGATCGCGACGGACCGGCCGATCTCGAGGTTGTCGTGCAGCCATGCCGAGCCGCCCTCGCCGCAGTCCAGGCGCAGCACCGAGATCTCGTAGGTGCGCGGGTTGAAGCCGTCGCCGGTCAGCGAGTATGCGTTGCGGCGCCCCTCGCCGACCGCGATGATCAGATGGCTGCCCGGCTGGTAGGGGGCGAGCGGTGTGCCCGCAGGATCGGCCAACTCGATGTGCAGGATCTCGTCGGTGAGCTGGGTCAGGCCGACGACCTGCAGCGTCCGCGGGTCCAGCGCGTAGCCCGGGTGCTGGTGGCCGGCGTACTCCTCGGCCCGCTGGTGCAGGGCGGTGGTGCTCACAGGATTCTCGCCTTCGCGTCCGAGGCCAGGAAGCTGCCCAGCAGCGCGGCCAAGTGCTCGTGCACCTCCAGGTCCCGGCCACAGCCGGGGCAGGTGGCTGCGCCGCCGGGCGCGGCGACGGCGCGGAAGATCGTCTGGCAGTGAGCACAGAACACCGGGATCTCGGAATAGTCGGTCACGAAGCAGCGGAGCTCGGCCTCGAGGGCTCCGGACCGGCGCAGCATCGACAGGGACTGGAGCACGTCGTACTGGCCACCGACGACCATGACGCGGACACCTGTGCGGGCGCGTCCCAGCACGGTCTGGAAGGCTTCCCGGTCCGCCGGGTGGTCGATCGCGTCGAGTACGGCCAACGTCGTCGGACCCAGTGCCTCGGCCTCGGCGGTCCACTCCCGCGCGAGCGCAGCCGCCTTCGAGCCGCCACCGACAGCGAGGACGAGGAAGCTCGTGCCGGTGGTGTCGACCGGTTCGGTGCTGGCAGGCCAGCGCGGCAGCGAGGGGAACTGTGGAGGAACCTGCTCGACGATGGCCGCGCTCATGCCGCACTCCGGTGCGTTTCGAGCCAGGCTGCCGCGCGGTCCTTGTACTTGACAATGCCCTTGTACTCGGCCATGTCCCGGGGCAGCTCAGCGAACACGCGGGCGGCGCGGGTGCGCCACGGCTCGATCGTCGCGAGCACCTCCAGCGGCATCATGTAGGTGCGGATCAGGAACATCACCGCGCCGGAGTCGGGCAGCCGGATCAGATGCTGCACCTCGACTCGCAGGTGCACCAGACGCCCGAAGGCCTCGTCGTCGACGATCTGGATCGTCTCCCGGTCGGGGCCCCACTCGGGGTAGATCTCAGTGGCCACGTCGAGGCGCCGCCCGATCGTCAGTGTCCAGTTGGTGCGGCGGTACGGCGCATGCGGCTGCAGCCCCTCGAGGAACGCATGGGCGCGGGTGATGATGCCCTCCTCGCGGATGCGCGGCACGGGTCCGTGGATCTCCAGGAAGCTCATGCCGACGTCGAAGGCCATGCTCCAATCCGCCGCGAAGGTCACTACGCCGGCGTCGCCGTAGAGTTGGTCGCGCTGGTCCAGCAGCACGATGTCCTCCTGCACCTGCGAGGAGATCCACAGCAGGGGCGGCACCGGGAGGGTCGCGTCGTCGCCATAAGTGAATTCCAGGCTGTCGCCGGTCAGAGCGTTGGTCCAGTTCCAGCGTCCGGCGCCGAGGTGGGTCAGGGTGCAAGAGGCCGGGTAGGCCTTAGCGAGCTCACGCAGGATCGTCAATAGCGCGTCCCAGCACGCGGGTCGCATGTGCGGCAGCACCGCGTGGCGACTCGGGTCGCGCTCGAGGATGCGGGCGCGCTCGTCGAGCTCGGCGAGGTAGTGGTCGTCGATGGCGATGATCGAGTCGCCCCACCGGCCGACCGGTGTTACGACCGGCTTCCCGGCGGGCTCGACGTTGGTGCTGTAGCGGTACTGGTCTTCGGGGAAGGGGAACGGGAAGCCCTCCCCGACTTCAGGAACGATGCGCTCGGCGATTGTCACAGTGCCACCTCCAGGCTGGGTCCGTCGGCGCGTGAGACGCACGGCATGACGGCGTCTGCACAGGCCTTCTCCTCGTCGGTCAGGAATAGATCGCGGTGCAGCGGCTTGCCCGCAATGACGGGGATCCGGCACTCCCCGCATACGCCCTGTCGGCATAGGTTGGGGACGGCAATGCCGGCTTGCTCGAGGGCCTCGAGCAGGGTGGTGCCGCTGGGCACGTCGACGGTCCGCCCGCTGTTGGCGAGCGTCACGGTGAAGGGCTCGCCGGGGTCGAGGGTGTCCAGCGCGAAGCGCTCCAGGTGCACGCGCGACTCCGGCCAGCCCAGCGCGGTGGCGGTGTCGATGACCGCATCGATCATGGGCCCGGGGCCGCAAACGTACAGGTGCGTGCCGACCGGCTGGTCGAGCAGTACGTCGTTGAGCCGCGCCAGGAACTCCTCTGGGCCCCGGGTCAGGAACTCCGTATCGGGAGCGAGGGTCCGGACGTCGTCCATATGGGCGCCTCGACCCTCGCGGAACGTGTAGAGCACCTGGACCTCGCACCCCCACCGGGCGGCGGCCCGAAGGTGTGACACGATCGGCGTGACGCCGATGCCGCCGGCGAGCAACAGGTGCTTGACCGCAATCGCAGCCGGAGCGAATGCGCTGCGCGGGAGCCGCGCGGTCACCACATCACCGAGGGCCAGTTCGTCGTGAATGAAAATCGAGCCCCCGGCACCGTCTGCGACCCGGAGCACCGAGATCGAGTACGACAACGGGTGCACACCATCGCCGGTCAGGCTGTAGGCATTGAATCGTCCCCCGACGTCGATGGCCAGGTGGCTCCCGGCGACGAAACCGGGCAGCGCGTCACCATTGCGGGCGGCGAAGGTGATGCTGCGGATTTCGGGGGTCGAGTCGTCGATGGCCGTCACGACAAGCTCGAGCGTCTCGGTAGTCATCGGGCACCTCGCTGCGGAAGGATCTCGGCGTCCGCCTGGAAGCCGAGATAACAGCCCGTCAGACGGGAGACGTGGTAGTAGACCTGCAGTCCCAGCCCGCACCTGGCGCATGGGGTGACGTCACCGATGCCGGCCTCGGCCCGAGTGACCTGCCGGCAGTGCGAGCAGTAGACCTCGATCGGCCCGGCGCCGGTCGC
The DNA here is from genome assembly GCF_053603795.1 of Nocardia sp. NPDC004123. Classification (NCBI taxonomy): domain Bacteria; kingdom Bacillati; phylum Actinomycetota; class Actinomycetes; order Mycobacteriales; family Nocardiaceae; genus Nocardia; species Nocardia sp. NPDC004123. The sequence continues at coordinate 27,452 of NZ_JBSGGG010000003.1, read as the reverse complement.
AAGGATGGTCAGCTCGTCCTCTTCGAGCCCGGCGCTGAGCAGCTGCGCCCGCACTACCAGACAGTCGCCCGAGGGGCCGGCGACGGCTACCCGCACACCGACCCGCGCCTGCGAGATCGCCTCGGCCACGTCGGCCCGTACGTCCTCGGCGGTCGCCCCCGTGACCTGGGTGACAGCTGCGCCGTCGAGTTCGGAACCCCAGTCCCGCAGGGCGGCCACACCGCCCTCGCCGAGGGCAACGTGAATCCAGGAGCGGGCTGCGGCGTCCGGCCGGGCGGACGCAAGGGATAACCCTGTGACCGCCCAGCGGGGGACGCTGGTGGTGGCATATGCCGTCATGTCACAGCCTCAGAGCGCTTCGGCCTGGCGGTGGCCGGTGTAGAAAGCCAGGGCACGGTCCGGTGTGGAGAACAGGATGCGCGAGCCCTTCGGGAAGAAGATCGCATCCTTCGCCTTGGCGACCAGCTTCTGTCCCGTGTCGGCGTTTTCCAGGAGGAACTCACCCTCGAGAACGACCTTCATCTCGTCGTAGGTGTACTCGTAGAGCAGCGGCTCATCGGCGTGGTTGAGTTCGAAGAAGCCGCTGCACATCACGCTGCTGTCGGGGTTGGCGTAGGTGTCGGCGATGTAGCCGTCAGTGCCGGGGTACTGCTCCTGCGGCATCTTCGGCAGGTTCTTCCATGCGTCCGGGGTCACGCGGAACGGGGTGATCTTGTCGCTCATGGCTCACTCCAAGTCCTCAGGGGAAACTTTGTCTTCCACTAGGAAACTTGGCTGCCATTACGCCCGTGTCACGAATCGTTGAATATGGCGATACATCGTTTCACTGCAATATTCATGCTGCCGCAACAAGCCCCGGCCCACGTAACCCTCTTGTTGGGTATGACACGAATACGCCGGAAGGGGCAATGGCGGGATCTGGTAGCTGAGTTCCTTCGGGCATCCGGCTGCTTGCGATGCGCGGCCCCCTGTTCTGAAAGATGGTCAGACCGGTGGGGCGTCGAGTTGCCGTAGATGAAGCAGAGCACGGCTGATCTGGGTTGCGGCGTGGCTGAGCGTGTCGCGGGTGGGATGCGGCGCAATGGGGCGCGGCAGCCCAGGGAAACGAATACGCCCGACTCGCTCACCGAGGGCGTCGGACTTCGCTGACGGCCGACGTCGGGAACCAACCAGCGCGGCCAGGGCGGATGACACGCGTTCTGGCAACCGCGCCAGCCGGGACCGCTCGGGCGGGCCGATCCGCGTGGCCACCGCCGTGTAGAAACCGGTGTTGACCTCGGTGCGGATGGTAGCGGTCGTCGCATCCAGGGTGGTGTAGCCGGGCAACCCGCACGACTGGCGCACCAACTCCTCCAACGCGACGTTGATCAGATCCGCCGGATTGTCCTTCGTCTGCGCCGCCGCCCGGATCGCGGCCTCCGCGACCGCCCGCACCCGCGCAGGCTCGTACACCACACCGAAGTACTCCCGGATCAACTGCCGATGCCACTTCGCCGTACGCGGCGAATCACGCTCCACCGCCGCGACCTCCGACCCTAGACCGGCGGCCGAGCTGACATGCGCGACAACAACTTCGGGCACATCAGCAAGCTTCGGAAAATACCCGAGCCGCTGATACGACTTCAGCCACACCAACAGCACCAGCACATGCACCTCAGACGTGGTATGCGACCGCGCCGACGCCACCTCGGCATCCGAGGGCGTGAACGACCCGGCCAGCTCTCGCCCCGACACCAGCCGCTTGAACCGCGGATACGCGGTCCGGTCGATCGACGCCACACAACCCCCGACACCCTGGTAAACACAACCGCCCGAACCCTAAACGACCAGGCCGACCACCGCGACAGATACCTGTGACCAGCGACTACAGAACGCCCTTGCCCCTTTCCGGCGTATTCGGGTCACACCTGTTGTTGACCGGCACCTCTGCTGGACCGGGGGCGGCAAAAATAGGTATGCCGCGGGCAGTTCGGTCGTCGCGGGTAGGACCCTCGGTGACGCAGGCTCGCCAGTGACAGCGCAGACAAGAACTGGCGAGGATTCCGATGTTTGACCACAAGCCGGAGAACCGACGACCCACTTCGGTGGAAATACTGCGCTGGGGCAGGCAATCGTCAACGGCACGATCACCGAGCGTGACTTCTTCGACCAGGTGGCCGCGGGCGTTGCTGATCGTGTTCAACCCGGTCTTGCCGCTGGCGTTCGGGCGCGGTAAGTGAAACTCTTCGCGGACTACAGCGAGGACACGCTGGCGTTCTTCTTCGCACCAAGCAACTCAGCGTCCGTCTTCAGTCCCCTTCGCGGCGGGAGAGGGCACGATGTAGATCTTGCTCGTGCGGGTCGGATCGGGGCGTCCAACGGTGGTCGCGACACAGACCGCGCGTGTGCCGGGATCGACTGCGATCACCCTGGGCTGCACATCCAGAGGGGTTGGATTGGCTTCCCTGATGCGCAAGGGATCCGTCGATCCTAAGACGCGCTGATTTCATTCTCGATTCGAGTTACCCGCGTCGTCATGCCGACGACGTCCGGTTAATGTCGCGACGGCGAGCACACCTGCGAGCAGCGACACTACGCCGACCACGTCACACCAGCCCGCAAGCACCCAGACGCCGGCCGACGCAGCGCTGGCACCGACCGCGGCGCGACAGACCTGGCCTGCGGTCCAGGTCCGAGGAATTCGAACGTTTGCTGCTTCCAGAGCATCCATATTTGCCTCCACCAACTCGTAAAGTACTCGTGATCCTGCAACCCGTTCATGCCCCGCTGAACGCGTTGCGGTTACCCATCGGTCGAACGCAGGCAAGACAGTTCATTCTGAATCCGTCAGTGTCGCATTGTGTACAACTCCGGCACGGTTAGCGGCTCCCAAGTGGTACGTCGCGCGTTCCATCGCTTCCGGACCGTGTGATCAGGAATTGGACCAAGGTGAGGAGCAAATCCTTCGCGGAGTCGCGGCGCCGTACATCACACAGCAGAATCGGGACGACAGCGTCGAGGTCGAGCGCTGCGCGTACTTCTTCCGCGCTGTAAATCGGGCCGCCGTCGAAGCAATTGATGCCGACAACAAAAGGGAGTCCACGGCGTTCGAAGTAGTCGACGGCAGCGAAGGAGATGTCGAGGCGACGCGGGTCCGCGAGGATGACGGCGCCGAGCGCTCCGCGCGAGAGCTCGTCCCATAGGAACCAGAAGCGGTCTTGGCCTGGAGTACCGAACAGATATACGACCAGCTCATGGTTGATGGTGATGCGCCCGAAGTCCAGTGCGACGGTTGTGGTGGTCTTGCGGTCGACACCGGTGAGGTCGTCGACGGCGGAGCCGGCGTCGGTGAGCAGTTCTTCTGTGCGCAGTGGGGGGACCTCGCTGATGGATGAAACCATCGTTGTCTTCCCGACACCGAATCCCCCCGCGATGAGGATCTTCACCGATCTCGGCGGCAGCGGTGTATCGGTTGTAGAGTCAGAGTTTTCGAATGCCATTCAGTACCGCCTGCAGTAGATCCGGGTCATTGGGAGCGTCGGTCTGTGGCGCGGCCGGTGGGCGGTAGGCGAGATACCCGTCATCGATCAGGTCACAGATCAGAATTTTGGTGACAATCAGCGGAAGGTGCAGTTGCGCTGCGACTTCGGCGACCGACAACGCTCGCGCGCACATGCGCACGATGCTAGCGTGCTCCGGCTCCATCCGAGCGACACCGCCGTCGTGGCGCACCGTCATTATGAGTGTGATCATGTCGAGGTCGTAGCGCACTCCTGCGCTGCGGCCGCCCGCGACGGCATACGGGCGGATCAGCGGTCCGACGTCGTCTTCGAACCAGGACTCGCGGGTGGGGGTCACGGTCGTGAATCGATGCGGCTGCGCTCGTCGTGCCGCGCCGTTGCGGACAGGTAGGTGCCTACGCGTTGGACGGTTTGATTCATCTCGTAGGCAACCATTCCCATGTTCGCGGATTCGTCCGCCCATAGCGCCAGACAGGCGTTGGGCCCGCCCGAGGTCACGAACATCACCGCATCATCGAGCTCGATGACCGCTTGGCGCACACCGCCGCCGGAGAACCGGGCACCCGCGCTGCGGGCCAAGCCGTGCAGGGCCGAGGACATGGCGCAGAAGAGTTCGGCATCGGCTTGCGCCATAGTGCTGCAGCGTGCGATCAGTAGCCCGTCGGTCGATAGCAGCACCGCATTGCGCACTCCCGGCAGACGTTGCACGAGTTCGTCGAGAAGCCAGTCGAGATCAGCGGAAGCGGGCGTTGTCATGATGGTCTGTCCTCATCGTCGGTAGCGGTGTCAGGGGGGATGTGGCGGCCTTGCCGGGTGCCGTTGGCGATTGCCGACATCAGATCTCGTGCCTGCTCCGCTGAGCGGGTCCCGGCTGTGTTCCCCTTAGGCGCCTCGATCACGCTGGGAGACTCGGCCAGTTGCGGGGCAAGGCTTTCCTGGCGGCGGCGCCGTGGCAAGGGAGGCCGATCGTCTGGCACTACCTGCGGTCGACCACCGAACGCGGGCTGAATGGGTGGCTGCGTCTCCGTGGGTTCTTCCCACACGTCGAAGATCGACGTCTCAGTAGCGACCGGAATCTCTGCAGGAGGCGTTGGAAAGTCCCGGTAAGAGTTGGCAGTCGAGATCATCTCGACCCCTTCCTCAACAGTCGAGACCCGATGTGCCGGTGTGTGAACAGCCGAGGTGGTCATCCTGGAATTGGCATCGTTCTGCGACGCCGATCGAGCCTCATCGGCGAATCCTTGCCCAGGTTCGCCAACTAGAAGCGTTCCCGGTATGAGCACTACCGCTTTGATCCCGCCATAGTCGGACTCGGCCAGGCGCACCTTGATCCCGTTCCGAGACGCGAGCGCTGACGTTACTATCAGTCCCAGGCGCGAGTCGCTCGACAATTGCATCAGGCCGAAGTCCGGGCTGTTACTGAGCAGTGCATTGATACGAACGATTTCGCCTTCAGGCATTCCTAGCCCCTGGTCGATGATCTCGACCACCGCTCCTCTGCCGACCAGGTTTCCGGATGCCTCGACACGAGAGGCCGGCGGCGAGAAGGAAGTGGCGTTGTCGATCAGTTCAGCGAGCAGGTGGATGACGTCGGCCACCACACTTCCGTTGATTCGCACTTCCGGTAGCCGGGTGGCTTGCACGCGTGAGTAGTCCTGCGTCTCGGAGATGGCGGCGCGGACGATGTCGCGTAGTGGGACCGGATTGCGCCATTGCCGACCGGGGCGCTCACCGCCCAGAATGATGAGGTTCTCCGCGTTCCGTCGTTCGCGGGTCGCCAGGTGATCGAGCTGGAACAACAGGCTCATCAGCGCGGGGTCTTCTTCACGGGCCTCGGCAGCGTCCAGGACTTCGAGTTGCCGGTGGGCCATCAACTGGCTGCGGTGCGCCAGATTGAGAAAGACCGCGTTGACCGCCTCCCTGGTCTTGGCTTCGGTCACCGCCGCCAAAACCGCTGTCCGCTGCGCGGTGTCGAATGCGTTTGCTACCTGCCCGATTTCATCGTGGCCGAATTCTAGTGCGGGCAGCGCCGAACCGACATCGACACGTTCACCGGAACGGATGCGCGCCATGATCGCCGGTAGTTGCTCATCGGCCAGCGCGAGAGTCTCCAGACGCAGCCGCTTGAGCCGCCGAGTGAGACGGTTCGCGAGCCACAGAGTGACCAGAAAGGCCGCAATCGTGACCAGCAATGCTATTCCACCGCCGAGGACCGCGGCATGTGTAGTGTCATCGGCGATCTCGGCAGCCCGCCGCTGCACCTGCTCGTAGTACATGCGCCACAGCGTCCGTAGCCCGTCGACAGCTTGCTCCGAATGCTGTTGCAAGACAGCCTGATCCATCGCTGACTGGGACTCTCGATCACTTCGGGACGTCGGAAGGTTCTTGGTCGAATCCTCCTCGTGCGCTGCGCCGCGATTGATCAGGGCGTCTTCGAAGGCCGTCAACTGCTGCCACGCCGGGTCTGTGGTGAGTTTTGAGATCTGCTCACGCAGCCGCGAGTCGTCGCCGTGGCCGAGTGTGTCGATCTCCGCACGGTACGCCCCGACCCGGCTGACGAACTCGCGCAGGGAACGACTGTCAAGTCCATCATCGGTCGACACCGCCGCAGCCAGCGCATGCGCCGCCGACATGGCATCGGCCGCGCGGAATAACGCCGCAGTGTTTGCGGTGGCCACAGCGCTACCGATGTCCGGGGCGTGTCGCACCATGATGTCGATGGCGTCCGCCCCGATACCGGCTAGTCGACCATAGGTCTGATACACCTCGTCTACGCTGGAATTGCCGGCGTCGACCCGAGTGCGCAATCCGACCAATTGACGGACGTCGCCGCCGAACCCGGTACCGAACCCTTCGAAGGTACCCGGAATAACTAGGCTCAGCGCCGCTATCGTATCCGTCAACGCACGAACGGCAGCGTCCACACGCTCCCGCTCGGTTCTCAACGCCGTTTCGTCGAAAGGCCGGTGAGAGATTCGAAGCATCGTCAGCCGACGCTCTTGCTGGATAGCATCATTGAAGTCGACGACATTAGGTGCCGACTGCAGGATCATGTCAGCCCATTGTCGATCTTGGCGGGCCTGACCGATCAGGTTGCTCATGACACCGGCTACTGCAACGGCGAGCACGACACTGGGAATCAGTGCGATTGCAAGAATGCGGGCACGGACGCTGCCGAATCGGATCGACCCGAACCTGCGAGGTCGGCCACCAGGTTCGCCGCCATTCGGTGAATCGGCCCACGGGAAACGAGGTTTCATCGGGCATACCCTTCGGCTCGATGGTCGGGAACCAGGCGGCCGGCCGCCACCAGCTCCTGAAACGCGGCCTGTTTACGGTTGCAGGTACCGACTCGGCACCGCCGATGCACCTGCATCACCCTGTGCGCTTGATCCAGGGTCAGCGCTGCCGCGGGAGGTTCATCGCAGTGGCCGATGAGCCGCCACGGATCGGAGGCTCGATCGATGCCGCCCGGCACGTCCAGATCCCGAAGTCGTTCGCGGCGTCGATACCGCGCGTTGGGGCGCATCATGGCCAGTCCAGCGATGTAGATACCGATGAGCACGAGATAAACAGCGATCAAAAGATCCATGGCATCTCCGTAAGGCGGAGGTCAGGGTGTTTCGCCGCTGGCGGGTTCGGCAGTAGCGACCGGTTACTCAGTGGTGGCCGTCGGCCGGGTCGCGGTGATAAGTCGGGGGTCATCGCCGTCACCGGACCCGGGTTGCATGGGTGTAGACGTTCATAGTGTGGCCGCGCAGGAAGCCGATCAGGGTGAGCCCGGTCTCCTCGGCTAATTCGATCGCCAGGGAGGTAGGTGCCGAAACCGCGGCCAGAATCGGGATTCCCGCCATGACAGCCTTTTGTGCCAGTTCGAAGGAGACTCGGCCGCTGACGAGCATGATGATGCCGCGCAACGGGACTCGCTGATGTTCGGCGCTCCAGCCGATGAGTTTGTCGGTGGCATTGTGTCTGCCGACGTCTTCTCGGAGGGCGAGCAGTTCACCGGTGGTGGTGAATAGCCCCGCGGCGTGCAAACCACCGGTGGTCGTGAAAACCTTTTGTGCAGCAGCGAGTGTGTCCGGCAACGCTGACAATATGTGGCGCGTGACAGAGGCGGTGTCGGTGGCAGGCAAGTACCGGGTGCGTTGCCGGATGGCGTCGAGGGCGGCTTTGCCGCAGATCCCGCACGAGGAAGTGGTGTAGAAGTTTCGTTCGACCGCGACTTGTGGCGGCGCGACATGAGCTGCCAACTCGACGCTGAGCACGTTGTAAGTATTGCGGCCCTCAGCGTCGCGGCTGTCGCAGTAACGGATCGCGGCAATGTCGTTGCGGTCGCTGATAAGGCCCTCGGTGAGCAGAAACCCTTGCACGAGTTCGATATCGGCACCTGGTGTACGCATGGTGACCGCTATCGGTTTGCCGTTGATCCGGATCTCCAGGGGTTCTTCGACGACGACGGTGTCAGGTCTGACGATGTCGTGGCCCTCGCTGTGGCGCCTGATCCGCACGCGTGTGGTGACCCTGCCCATCACGAAATTCCTTCGGTCGCGCGCTGAACCACGCGGATGGTTACAGCTTCGGAGACCGGCGTTTTGGATTGAGCCGCCAAATAATCGAGCGGTACCAGCGGATTCGTCTCCGGGTAGTAAGCGGCAGCATTCCCGCTCGGGGTCGGGTAGGGCACGAGCCGGAAATCCTGCACACGCCGCTCTTCGACAGCCCCGTCAGACAGGGGCAGTTCGGACACGAGGTCGACACGCTCGCCGACCGACAGCCCCATCGATTCCAGGTCTGTGGGATTGGGGCAATCGAACCCGTTGCGCTGGTTCAGCTTCGACAGCATACGTACCGTACGCGCCGTGCCCATCTGCTCGATGCCACGCTGCAACGAGACCATCACCGCCGGAACCCCTGCGGCGTAGGACTTGGTGGGGCCAATGATGATGTCGTTCTCATCGAGCTCGTAGCGATCGGTGCGCGACACTGGACTCCTACTACTTTCTCTGCTGACTCGGCGAGGTCTCGAGGCGACCGCCCGAACAAGACACCCAGTTCGCCGTGGTCGTTGCGATGGCGGATCGGCCGCTATGATCCGGTGTTCGACCGCTCACCGAGCCGAGGCAGCCGTTCCGGTACTCGCCGATTCGAAAGGCGCTGTCTCATCACCGCCCACGTTCGATCCACTCAGCGAGGTGCGGCGCTTCATGTCCGATGCTCGTGCTCTCACCGTGGCCGGTGTAAACGGCAGTCGATGCTGGCACAGTGAACAGGCGCTCACGGATCGAGTCGATGATTGTCGGGAAGTCCGAGTAGCTGCGACCGGTTGCACCCGGCCCACCGGAGAACAGGGTGTCTCCGGTAAAGAGTGCGTGTGCTTCGGGCAGGTAGAAGCAGGTGGAGCCCGGCGAGTGTCCAGGAGTGTGGATTGCGTGGACCTCGGTCCCGGCGAGGGCTATTCGCTGTCCATCGTGCAGGCTCCAGTAGATTTCATCGGGGTGGCTGGCCCGCCACAGCATGTCGTCAGCGGGATGCAAGAGAATCGGTGCGTGGAGCAGTCGGCCAAGGTCTGGTGCCACCGTGATGTGGTCGTTGTGGCCGTGGGTGCACAGGATCGCGGTGACGTTCCGCCCCGCGACGGCATCGATAATTGGTTGTGCTCGGTGCGCCGCGTCGATGACGACGACTTCTGTGTCGTCGCCGATGAGCCAGACGTTGTTCTCGACTGTCCAACTACCACCGTCGAGGTCGAATGTGCCTGTGGTTACGACTCGTTCGACACGCAAACCGGTCGCGTGTGCATCCTTTGTCGAGCCGGTCACAGAACCACCACCGACCGCAGCACGGCGCCTTCGCGCATCGTGTTGAATGCGTCCTCGATGTCGCCGAGACCGATGGTTTCGGTGACGAACGCGTCCAGATCGAGCCTTCCCTGGCGGTAGAGATCGATCAGCATGGGGAAGTCACGGGAGGGCAGGCAGTCTCCATACCAAGACGACTTCAGAGCGCCACCACGGGAGAACACGTCGATCAGCGGAAGTTCGACGGTCATCTGCGGCGTCGGGACGCCGACCAGGACAACGGTCCCGGCGAGATCGCGAGCATAGAAGGCTTGTTTCCAGGTCTCGGGTCGTCCTACCGCGTCGATCACGACATCCGCACCGTTGCCTTCGGTCAGTTCCCGGATCGCCTCGATTGCGTCGGTATCGGCGCTGTTGATGATGTGCGTAGCACCGAAGGACTCTGCCCAGAAGAGTTTGCGGTCGTCGAGATCGACAGCGATGATCGTGGTCGCGCCCGCCAGCGCCGCGCCCGCGATAGCGGCATTGCCGACACCCCCGCACCCGATGACGGCGACAGAGTCGCCGCGGGTGACCCCGCCCGTATTGATCGCCGCACCCAATCCCGCCATGATTCCACAGCCGAGCAGACCCGCCGAGGTCGGTGCCGCAGACGGGTCGACCTTCGTGCATTGCCCACTGTGGACGAGTGTCTTTTCGGCGAATGCACCGATGCCCAGGGCCGGCGTCAGAACTGTACCGTCCTGCAGTGTCATCGGTTGAGCAGCGTTGTAGGTGTCGAAGCAGTACTGCGGCTTGCCTTTTCGGCAAGCCCGGCATTGGCCACAGACTGCGCGCCAGTTCAGGATTACATAGTCTCCGGGCGCAACGGTGGTGACCCCTTCGCCCACGGACTCGACGATTCCGGCTGCTTCATGACCGAGCAGAAAGGGGAATTCGTCATTGATGCCACCGTCACGATAATGCAGATCGGTATGGCACACACCGCACGCTTGGATCTGCACCACGGCCTCTCCCGGCCCCGGATCGGGGACGACGATCGTTTCGATCGATACGGGCTGGCCAGCTTTCCGGGCAACGACACCCCGAACCTGTTGTGGCATAGATGCTGCTTCCTTCTGTTCGCGGCGGGAAATGACGCTGACCAGCAGTACAAACCAAGAGAAGTGCCTGTGTCTTGGTCCAGGGACCCAACAATGGCGCCGCCGGTTGACTCGCGACGTCAATCGGCAGCCGTCGATTGGCCACAGCGACCAAAGTTCGGGTGCTCTTTGGTTCCGGAGACCAAGAAGCATGTGAGGCCCATCACAGATGATGTGGGTGAAGTGCAGGCAGGGCTGATCGGGAGACAGCCGACGCAAGACAACGATGTCGGATGGAGGTCGCCGTTGATGACCACCGTGCGCGGGCAATGGGTCCGTGATCTGCGGGTTGAAAACCCGTTCGAGATAACTCCGGTGTGTGAGCCCGAAACCATTGAGAGGGCCACCACCCAGGTCGGTGCCGACGCGGTCGATTGGGCCGTACAGGTCGGGTATCGCATGGCGCAACACGCAATCGAGCTCGAGCCAATGTTCGGATGGGGTGAGGGCGCAGAGCGAACCTTGCGCCTGGGAACCGAATCGGCGGCGATCTGGACGCTGGTCAGCATCGTCGCCGGAGTCCGGCATAAGCCCGAGGTACCAAGTGAGACTCAGCCGATGGTGCGCGACTATGTGCAACGCCGAATGCCGTTGGAACGGATCTGGGCTTCCATCCGGCTGGGCCACTCATGGTTCAGTGAGTACTACATGTCGGCGTGCCGTAAATTGGTCGACCGCGGTGAGCAACCCGAACAGCTGGAGCTGATTTCGCGGATTCTGTTTCAGTTCGTCAACACCTTCTCAAGCGCAGTTGGCGAGACTTATCACGAGGAGGAACAACGCTGGGTCACCAGTGCCGCGGCCGCGCGCGACGAGACTGTGCACGCGTTGCTCAACGGCGAGAATGTCGACCCGGCGGCGGCTTCTCACCAGCTCCGCTACGAGTTGACGCATCGTTACCACCTTGGGCTGATCTTCTGCCACGAAGGCAGCGCTATACCCGACACCACTGCCATACATCGTCTAGCCGAGGCCGTATTGCTCGAATTGGGTGCGACGAACACCGTGATCATGCCGGTGGGCCGCACCGAGTTGTGGGCTTGGGGCACCTCGCCCTCCCCCTTCAACGACATCGAATCGGGTGCGACCGTTATCGACCTGCGGGGAGCGCGCGCAGTGGCGGGCAGCCCCGGTTTCGGGGTGGAAGGCTTCCGTCGTACCCACGCCGAAGCACAAGAGGCTGCCCGGGTGATCCTGCTCTCAGAGTTCGACCAGTCCGGCGTCGTCACCTATTCATCGATCAGTTTGCTGGCATTGCTGACCAGCGATCCGACGCTGGCATACAGATTCCTGCACACCGAGCTCGGAGCGCTGGCCGGCGACGACCCTGCGGTGGAGACACTGCGCACAACCGTGCTGGCTTACCTGGAGTGCCGGCGAAGTCCCCAGCAGACCGCGTCGGCGCTGTTCGTCGCGAAGAACACTGTGGTCTATCGCGTCAAACGCGCCGAGGAACTACTCGGGCGCAGCATCGATGTTCGCCAACCAGAGTTGTGGGTTGCGCTATTGCTGGCTCGTGCGCTCGGTGTGGCCGATGAGCCCAAGGAGCAACCCCCGAAGCCGGTTGCCGTTCGCCACTCGGCTGTGACGGCGATTCCGCCTCGATGGGTCACCACCCGTCGTAAAGCGGCAACCCTCCAGCGCCGTTCCTAACGCCCGCCGTGCCTGAAAAACTCCCTGTCGCAGTATTAATTTCGCACACGGCAACGCCGGGCATCGCTCACTGAAATGCCCGGCGTTGCTATCCCGCTGTTCGTTCAGGCGCTCGTTCTGCCTTGCGGGGCAAGGACGTCAAGACGCTGGCCGCAGGCGGCGAACAAATAGTCGCGGGAGGCCTCGATGAGCCCGCGGATCCGGCCCAGGTCATGACCCACCAGCACGCCACGGAACTTGCGAACCTGCCCGTCGACGAAGACAGTGTCGACGTTGCCCGGATGGGCGAACGCGGTGAGGGTGGCCAGCGCGTTCGACAGCGGGGCGGTGTTGACGTCGGTGGTGCGGACCAACACGACATCGGCCTGCTTGCCGGGTGTCAGCGACCCGGTCTTGTCCACGAGGCCCGCGTTCGCGGCGCCGCCCAGAGTTGCGAACTCGAACACATCGGCAGGCGACAGAGGTTCGGGCACCGACTCGTCACCGGCCACGATCCGCTGGAACATACGGCCACGCTGACCATTGAGCAGTGTCTGCATTTCGCTGAACGCGCTGAGCGCGTAGCTGATCTCGTTGTCGCCGCTGATCCCGGGCCGAAGGCCCAATTCACGGATCTTGTCGATCGGCGGGAACCCCGACCCTAATCCGAACGCTGCATCCGAACGCGGGCAGACGTTGACAGCGGCCCCGGAATCAGCGATGAGCTCCCATGCCTTGTCAGGAAGGTCGAAACAATGGTTGAAGGTGTGCTTGTCGGTCAGCAGCCCCTTCGCGGCGAGGTCGGCGAGTACGTCGGCAACATTTTCGATGTGCGCGCCCATATCGTGCGACACCCACAGGTCGTGCTGTTTCGCAAACTCCCACAATTCGGCGGAGGGATACAGATCGAAGAGGCGCAGGGTGACCAGCTGGTCATCGGAGGTGAAGTACTCCGCCTGAAGCCGCTCGACATCGCCCGGCCAGTGTGGCGCATCGGCGCGGACCGGAGCACCGGATGCGTGGACTGCGCGGATACCGGCATCGAACAGCGCCTCCACGGCGGCGTTCGAGTGATCGGGGGTGCGGGAATTGTGCGAGTTGTCGATGAAGGTCGTGATCCCGGCATCCAGTGCCACAAGTGCGGTAGCGAGCGTGCCGACATAGTTGTCGTGCGGGCGGTAACGCGGGCCGTACCCGAATGCGGTGGAGCCGAGATAGCCCGGGAAGTCCAGAACCGGTGCAGTCGACCGCAATTGTCCCTCCCACGCGTGGACGTGAGAGTCGACGAATCCGGGAATCACGATCGCGTCGGAGGCGTCGACGATGATCGCGCAGGGAACCTTGTCGGCAAGGTCTGCGCCGACCTCGACGATCCGGTTCCCGCGAACGAGCACATCGCCTGCGGCGAAGTCGCCGATCGCTGGATCCCGGGTCAGTACCGTGCCGCCGGTGATCAGAATCGGCCGATCGGCGTCGCGGGCGGTCAGCGATGCCAGCACCGCCGCGTCCTGACTGCGGTCCCGGTCGGACACTGCCAGCGGAGCGTTGTTCGGTTCGTCGGATGCGGCGTAGCGCGAAGGGGCGGTGGTCATGATGAAAGGTCCCAACTATGTCGGTGGTGGCTGGGCGGGACGAGGGGCCATCGGCTCGTCCCGCCCGGAACTTCGGATCAGAACGCGGGGCTGACCTGCTCCAGACCCAGCAGCGCGTGGGCATAGATCTCGCTACCAAGGTCGGCGTTGATGTCGACGTTGATATAGCCATGCCTCGAAGCGCCACCCAGGTCTCGCCAGATGCGCTGCAGCGGATTGGCGGTCGCGAAGCTGCCGGCTCCGCCCTTGTTGACCAGTAGCTCAACGGCTTCGCGAGCCCTGTTGATCGCCACGGCAATATCGCTGTGCACCCTGGCCCGGCCGAGCTCGTCGAGTTGCGCGCCCTCGCGTGCGCCACGGTCGAGATCTTCGGCCACCTGGAGGTGCAGGCGTGCCGAGTCGATCGCGCCGCGCGCATCGGCGAGGTTCAATTGGTAGCTCGGGGACTGCTTGAGGTCGGTATAGACCGAGTATGCGATCGCCTTGCCCTTGCCGATCGTGGCCAGTGCCGCGCCCCACGCCGCTTCGGCCAAACCCAGAATCGGTCCTGTGATCGCCAAGGTCAACCCGGTCACCGCGGCCGAACGGTACAGCGGCTTGTCGGTGTGTTCGGAGGGCGTCACGCCCGCCCCCCAACTCGAGCAGCGACAGCGTCCGATGCGCTGGCACGAAGACTTCCTCGGCGACGAAGGTGTTGCTGTTGGTGCCCGCCATGCTGGCCACGAACCAGCTGTCCTCGATCGTCAACTCCAAGTTCGGCATCGGTGCCAGCCGCAAATCGGTCAGCTCTCCCTGCTCGTCGACAACGGGGAACGCCGAGACAGTCCACTGCGCCTGGTAGCTGCCCGACTCCCACGTCCACCGGCCCGACAGCACCTAGCCGCCCTCCACGATCGTGGATTGAGCCGAGGGAGTGAACTGGCCGGCGACCGCGGCGGTGGAGTCGCTGCCATAGACATCGACGCGAGCCTGATCGCCGAACAGGCCAATACAGAATGCGCCTCCGCCAAAGATCATCGTGATCCAGGCCGCGGCGCTGTCGCCATTGGCGAGTTCGGCGCACACTTCCAGATAGGTGCGGAAGTCGGCTTCCGCACCACCACAGCGTTGTGGCGCCATCAGCTGAGACAGCCCCGCCTGCGGCAGCGCTCGCGCGCTCTCCTCGGGCAGCTGCCGATCGCGTTCTGATTGTTCAGCATTGGCCCGCAACAACGGGTTCAGGTCGCGTGCGACCTGAACCCGTCGTTCGCGGTCCCGATGCGGATTGGTGGAGAACGCGGCGTGGTCACGTTCTCGAATGGCAGTCATGGGGATCCTCCCGAACTCGAGCGACGACATCGACGCCCGCCGCCTGTATAGCCTGTGTCACGTTTTGACAGTTCGATTCAAGAACCTCATCCCGTCTCAGTTCTTGGCCCAGCACGCCAAACTCCATGCCTCCGTTAGGCACCAGGAGTCTGCCGAGAGCGTCTGGGACTGCGATGACAACGCGATGATGGATCGTTCTGGTCGCGGATGCAGGTCGAACTCTTGGACCGTCGACGCTGGGACATCCGCGCCGAGTTGGCCAACGCGATCTTCGAATACCTCGAGATCTTCCACAACCGAGCGCCGTCACAGCAGCCTCAGCAGGAGAACCAACCCCGATAGAGTCCGAAAACACAACCGTCGCGGTATGAAGCCCAGGAACACGACTTCGAGAAAAACAGGGAAGACAAGCGTCCGGACTCACCGGGCGATTCAGCCTCCTTCCATCCGCAGACTTGGCAAAGGGTCACCAAAGGTGTTCTGTGGCTCCTGGTTCAGGCCGGGCGGCATCACCGGACTCCAGGTGCAACGGCATCATGACCGAACTTCCGGTGTGACCGGCGTGGTTGTCGTCCGTGGGCCCGACCGGACTCTATGCCAGTACACGCCAATATTCGGGTTGGCAGTGTACGAATCGCGACTTGTAGTCCTTCGAGGGTCCTCCCATGTGCGTTGATCAGAACGACTCCGGCGTTGAAGAGACAGTCGAGGCAGAATTCGAGGAAATCGTCGCGTCCGCCGTCCGGGCAACGCAAATTGGGTTGCAAACCGGGCAAAAAGCCTGGCGCACAGGGTTTCACGTTGCGGCGCATCAACAATCCGACCCGCATCGAGAACCATTTCGCAGGCGAGTGCGGCGGGTGCGGTGCAATAACGATCCCCGTCGTGACGAGCGTTGACGGTCGAAGACCGGGAGCCTGTTGGAGCGTTTGACCTCACGCGATAAGGAGATCATGCGCTTCGCCCGAGACCTCACAGTCCCGTTCACGAATAATCTCGCGGAACGAGACGTGGGGCCAGCAAGACCCAACTGAAGATCTGCGGCAGCCACTGCTCCAGCAGCGGTGCCCGAGCATGGCTGCGAATCGGCGGCTACATCTCCACCATGCTCAAAAACGGCATCGCTGTCCACTCCGGACTCAACGATCTGATCAGCGGGCCCCTGGACACCAGCCACCGGCTGAATTGTTATTGCAGCCCAATGACCGCGCATGAAATTGCGCGCCGCGCCCAAGAGGCGGCCACTCGTTTTGGGGAGGATGGAATCTCCCCACCGCTACGCGGTCGCTCGAAACCATCTGGGGGTCAATGTGAACACGTACCCGCCACCCGGTGACACCGTTCCCGTTGCAGTGCACCGCTCCGTCGGCGGAACAACGGTGCGGTTGCCTCAGGCCAGAGCCAGGTACCTGCGCCCGCCGCGCCGCCGACCGAGGAATCAATGATGCACTTTTCCGTCCATCCACCACCTGGTCGCCATGACGCGGAACGAAGCCCATCAGACACCGCTGATACCGCTCACCGTCGACCAAGCACACACCGTGATGCACAACCACGTGGCCGGCAAGGTGAAGAACCGCCCACGCACGCGCCACGCGCTCGAGATCCTCGCCGCGGCTGGCCGCGTGGTGCCGGACATGAACAGGCCGCGGTGGCCACGGCCTCATTCCCACCCGAGGGTGACGTGCACCTGCGTGTGCGGCTGGGCGGCCTGATCTTCGATTACCGGGCCACAGTGTCGGCGGCACGCAATTTCATCCAGGATTGGAGGCAAACACATTTCGAGACAATCGAGTTGGTCCTCGACACCATCGAGCAGTGTCGGAAGCTGCCGCGTTTGCCGTGCGAACGTCTGTTTCTCGACCCTGTTCCGAAGTAGGGCGATGAAACCGGTCGGGTCGGTGCGGTGTCCTACTGCGCGGCCCGGTCATTCCACACCGCACGATCACACCTTCCAGGACCCTGGTACACGATGGTGTCCCCACCAGCGCAACGGTTTACCGGGAGTCGATCGCGGCACTTCGCGGTACCACGCAGCCTGCAACGCGGCGCATTTCCAAGTGCCGCTACCGCGGGGGTAGCAAGTCCGCGGTAGCGGCACGCCGCGCCAATGACGACTGAAAATGGCGCGGACTTGGAATGCGCCCTCACCGTCCACGTAGTTGACGGCAAGGACACAACACGCCACACAACTTCCGGGAAATGTGGCGTGAGATCTGGATGCTTCGCCACCACCGCACTTCGGGGAAGTCACGCGGTAGTGGTGAACCACGCCATACGACGGGTCGATGGCGTGAGCTGTGAAACAAGTCGCATTAGGATCTTGGAATCGGAGTTGGTAGGCAAAATAGCTAAGAGTATTCCCGAAATCCCGTTTGCAACCGCCGGTACAGTCTCTATGACTCACAAGCATCACGCTTGCGCTCAGAGCCCAAAGTTTCGTGTCGCTGTTGCACCCTTGATACCAGTCACGAAGACGCGCCGACCGGACTCCGGCGGAACCCGACCAGACAGTCGGCGTAGCGACTGCCCACGACATGCAGTAGAAATACCACCACTCACGTATGAATAGTTCGGGAAAACTCTGCGGGGTAGACGACGGGATCTCACCCGCGGACCCCCGGATCCGGACATAAACCAACCAGTTTGCCGGCAACTGCCTCACCTTGAAAAACGAGCTCGACACGCTACGTAAGACGGTCCAGGACATCATCAAGAACCTGGACGAACGACTCGCCGCCCAGCTCGCCGGCACGATCTTCGCTTGCCTCCTGACAGCCGGGACCGGTGCGCCCGAAGCGGTCGGTGGCGAAGCCGCCGCCTTGTCCGCCAATCCGTACCCTGCCACCTCGACCTGCGCGCCTACTCTAGGGCCGACCCGGATGCCATCGCCGACGAGCTCAACGGCCGCCCTCGACAAACCCTCCTATTCCGCACAACCGGCAGAAGCACTCGATGAGGTTTTGCAAACGACCACTTGAGCCCGCACTGCATAGCGGTCGTTCGGGAACGCAGCGTTCGCCAATCTGCAGCGCTATATCCTGTTCCACCACTGCGCTGCTGTCGGTGGCCCACGACTGGCAACCTGGTGGTCCCACAACGGCGGCAAACGACAAGCAGTGGTTGGCGCGCGTTCCGCAGAATCCGTGCGGCTAGACCCGCGATTTACACTCTGACCTGTATCGACATAGGTGACCGCACCGAGAAGTCGTGTCTCCAAGCGGGGTATCCGAGCTGTCAGGGGCTAGCGTGAGTTCCACGATTTGGGCGGGTGCGAGGATCACCGGGCGACCGAGCAGATCGCGTCCATCCCACCACGTAGCCAATAGATATCCTGGAATCACCTTTACACGAGGTGATTGCTATGCTTGCGTCAACAGGGCCTGCATCGGGGCAGCATCAGGGGACGGTCACGCATGCGTGAGCACGACCCCACAGCCACACAACGACAGTCGATGCCAGATCTACCTGCCGAACTGCGCGCCGAGGGCTTCGACGACGCGCAGGAGATCGGACGCGGTGGCTTCGGAATCGTCTATCGATGCCGACAGCGCTCACTCGACCGCATCGTCGCAGTCAAGATCCACACCGCCAACGTGGATCCGGGAAATCTCGAGCGCTTCCTCCGGGAGCAAAGAGCCATGGGACAGTTGTCCGGACACCCCAACATCGTCTACATCAACCAGGTGGGTGTCACCGGGGGCGGCTACCCATACATCGCCATGCAGTACTACCCTGGCGGATCTCTCGAGCAACGCATCCGCCGCACCGGGGCGCTCGGGTGGAGGGTGTCACTCTCACTTGGGGCCCCCTTGGCCGGGGCCCTTGAGTCCGCACATCGACATGGCATCATTCACCGCGACATCAAACCGGCGAACATTCTGCTCGCCGAATGCGACGTTCCGAAATTAGCGGACTTCGGCATCGCCCGGGTCACCGGTGACTTCGAAACCAGTCAGAACGTCATCGTCGGATCGCCGGCGTACATGGCGCCGGAAGTGCTCGCCGGTGCGCCCCCGACCCCGGCCGCAGACGTGTACAGTCTCGCAGCCACGTTGTTCACCGCCATCACCGCCCACGCCGCATTCGAACGCCGCGAGGGCGAGGAGCTCGTGGCCCAGGTCCTACGGATCACGGCCCAGCGGCTTCCCGACCTACGCAACCAAGAGGTCCCCGATGATGTATGTGTCGCAATCGAACGCGCAATGGCGCAGGAGCCGGCAGCACGCACGGCCTCCGCAGCCGAGTTCGGTGACGAACTGCGTCAGATCCAGCGCAACCACGGGATACCCCTCGATTCCGTGACAGTCTTCGAACGTCAGCCGCAACAATCTGTCACCACGGCGCACGTCGGCAGGGGCGCCGTCCATAACGCCGCCCCGCCCCCGTCTCCCGCCACAAAGTTCCGGCCACCGACGCCCCCGCAGCCACTCATTGCGCGAGAACGCCTCCTCGATCTCCTACATACCACCGAGCAGCGTCGGTTGATCGTGATTCACGCCCCCGCCGGTTTCGGGAAGAGTTCTCTCGCCGCCCAGTGGGCCGAGCGGTTATCAGCCCAGGCCGTCAAGGTTTCGTGGCTATCGATCGATGAGGACGACAACAACACAAGCTGGTTCTTAGCCCACCTCGTCGAATCCATCCGAGGGATCAAACCAGATTTGGCCCGCGAACTCACTGGGGTACTCGAAGAACACGGCGATGGTGCGCAGCGTTATGTCCTGACGACGCTGATCGACCAGATCCATATCTCTGGAGACAGAGTCGTGCTCGTGATCGACGACTGGCACCGTGTCACCACCGCCTCGACGATCGCTGCACTGGGCTTCATCCTCGAAAACGGCTGTCACCATCTCCAAATCGTCGTTACCAGCAGAACGAAGTCGGGCCTGCCGATGAGCCGGATGAGGGTGCAGGACGAACTCACCGAAATCGATTCCGCGGCCTTGCGTTTCGACACATCCGAATCACGCGCATTCCTCATCGACCGCGGCGGGCTCGATCTCTGCGAGCCTGACATTGGCCGACTGCAGGAAGCTACCGACGGTTGGGTGGCTGGCCTTCAACTCGCAACTCTGTCCCTCCGGAACGCCGACAATCCGTCCTTGCTCATCGACCGCATCTCCGCTGGACACCACACCATCAGTGAGTTCCTGGCAGAGAATGTTCTCGAATCCCTCGATCCGCAACTGCTGCACTTCCTACTCGCCACGTCCATTCCTGATCGGGTCAACGGTGAGCTCGCGGTTGCTCTGTCCGGGGAGGGCCAGGGACAGCGGATGCTCGAGGAGGTCGAGGAGCAGGATCTGTTCCTCCGCAGGATCGACGATGCCGGACCGTGGTTCCGATACCACCATTTGTTCGCCGAGTTCTTGCGCAGGCGGCTCGAGCGTGACGAACCTTCGCGGGTGCCGGAACTACATCTGATCGCGGCATCGTGGTTCGCCGACCACGGATTCCTCAATGAGGCGGTTGACCATTTTCTCGCGGGGGCGTGCCCGCAGGGCGCAATCGAGTTGGTAGAGCGCGACGGCCTGCGTCTGATCGAACAATCACAAATGTCTACTCTGCTCAACATCCTTGCGAAACTCCCCCAAGACAAGATGGCGGCCAGCCCACGCCTACAACTGGCATTGGCGTGGGCCGATGCCTTACTTCAGCGAACATCTGAGGCACGAACAGTGCTGAGCCGCCTACAGCTCCTCTTGGACGGCGAAACACTCGCCCCATCCGAGAAGGGCTTGCTGCAAGCTGAGGCTCAGGTCGTCGAAGCGTTCATACAACTGGCATCGGATCGACCGGACCAACTCGGCGACCTCGTCGCACCCGCCCTGGAGCGGTCTGACGAGCTCGCCCCGTTCGTCTTGTCTGCCGCTGCGAACGCCGTCACGTACGCCGAAATCTCCCGCTTTCGATTCGCCGAGGCGGTCGACACGCAACAACAGGCCTCCCTCTATCATTCCCGGACCACAGGCCCCTTCAGCGTGTCGGGCGGATACTGCCTGACGGGAATCGCAGCCAACGAGCGACTCGATGCCGACGCCGCCGAGTCGGCCTTCCGACACGCGTTGGTCATCTCACGCGACTCGAGCGGAAATCAGTCGTACGGTGCGAGGCTGGCCGGCGCGCTACTCGGCGAGGTGCTATACGAACGAGGAAGAATCGATGAGGCGGCGGCCCTGTTGGAGGACGCGCACGAACTGGGTGGCATCGGTGCAGTCATAGTCGATTTCCTTCTCGCAACCTACGGGATCGGTGCCCGGATCAAGACGCTCCGAGGAGACAGCTCCGGCGCAGCCGCCCTATTGGACGAAGGAGCAGACATCGCTCGAATCCACAATTTGCCCAGGCTCGCGGCCCATATGAACAGCGAACGGCAGCGTTGCGGGATCGGCGAAACCTCGAGCCCAGCTTCAAAAAGAACCTCGCTGACCGGGACTGAGCTATACACCATCACTCAGCAGATACAAGAGGCGACAGCAATCCGTGCGCTGCTCGCCATACGCGGATCGGATCAGGAAGAAGCTGTCACAAGGGCGGAAAAGCTAGCCCAGGTGATCGAATCCCAGCAACGCCCGAGGGCTTATCTGAAGGCGAGACTACTTCTTGCAGCGGCCCTCGCGTCCTGCGATCGCAGTCACGACGCAATGCAGATCTTGCTTCCGTGCGTGGAGCTGTGCGCCAGCACTGGACTGGTACGACCACTACTGGACGAGGGGCCGCAATTGGCTGCACTCGCGCGAGCATCCCTGAACACTGACCAGCACGACCTTCGTCTTTCTGGTCGGACTCGCTCGAATGCCACCTTCGTGAAGAAGCTCCGGAGCGAACGCCCCCTCAGCACGCCGCAAACCTCCTATGTCAAGCCTGATGCCATCAACCCCCGCCCATTCGTCTGGCGCGAGACCCCCGAAGAAATCTGACCTGACCCCGTGATTTCGGTCCTCGACTCCCTCGCACGATATCTACATCGGATTTGAGGCGCGGAACTCTAGCGTGTGTCGAAATGAGGTGAGGCCAGGACCCTGGCCGCGGCATGGTCGGCGAGGTCGCCATCCCTAGGTTCTGTCTCGCAGTGGTGAGGGCGGGCCTGTGGCCTGCCCGCACCGCTGCCGGAGCCATTGGTTGATGACAGCGACATGGATCGTGGCCTGGTATAGGACCGCGAGCTTGTCGAATCGGGTGGCGACCGCTCGATGTTGTTTCAGCTGATTGATACCGCGTTCGACAGCGTTGCGGTCACGGTAGATCACCGGATCGAACGCCGGTGGCCGACCTCCGGAGCTGCCTTGTTGCCGCCGGTGCCCGGCCTGATCGGCAGGGACCGGGATGGTTGCTCGAATCCCGTGACGCCGCAACCATTCCCGGTTGCCGCGACCCGAATACGCCTTGTCGGCCAACGCCCTCTCGGGCCGCACCCGCGCACGCCCGCCACCGAGTTTCGGCACCGCAATACCGTCGGGCACCGCCGTGAACTGCGGCCTGTCCCCGGCCTGCCCAGCGATGACCAACACCGACAACACCCGGCAGCCCTGCTTACACGCCAGATGCGGCTTGCTGGTCCAGCCTCCCCGCGAGCGCCCCAATCCATGATCGACCGGCTCGCGTTCACCCGGACCGGCCGGTGGCTCGGCCTGCCCACCACCCTCGCGGCGGGCACCCGCGCATGCTGGTGGGCACGGGTGATCGTGGAGTCCACGCTGACCTGCCACTCGATGACCCCGGCCGCGTCGGCCAGCACCTGCAGCGATGTCACGATCACCGACCACGCGCCCGCCCGCTGCCAGCGCCGGAACAGTCCATACACCGCCTGCCAGGACCCGTATTCGGCCGGCACGTCCCGCCACGGTGACCCGACCCGCGTCCGCCACCGGATCCCGTCGATGAGCTGACGTTTCGTCCACTTCGACGGGCGTCCCGCCTTCTTCCCACAGGGCAACAACGGCTCCAACCGCGCCCATTGGGCATCGGTCAGATCCGCTCGCCCCGCCACCGCTACGCTGGCCACGAGGTCTCCGGCACTATTCAGATTTGCTTGGTCGCTAATCCGAAATACCGGAGACCTCACCTATATGCGAACTTGGGCAACAGCTTTCACCAAACATGCTGGTGGGGTGGCACCGCTCCGCGGTGCCACCACATCACACACACTTCGAGACACTTTTCAGGGCCTGCACCGAGCCAACCAACGTCAAAGCGGGTGGCGGCGCCTACGCATCCGGGGGCAATCACTCGCCCGTGCCAGGTCGCCTATTCAACTGGCGTTCACGACGGTTGCTTCGCCAGGTCGGAGAGGTATTTCTCCAAGCCTGCAGTATCTTCGTAGCGACGTAGGTGATCCACCCGCAGAGCCTTCGCTAGCCGAGTTGTCGCAGGTCCGGCGTCGAGGATCGGTCTCAACAGACCGAGGCGTGCGCACTGCTCGGCGAGCGGTATCAGAGCCGTCAATGCGGCATCGTCTCGCCCGGCTACGGCTAGCGTTTCGACGCGCAGCAGTGCAGCGTTCAAGTAGGCCCGAGGGCGCACGCCGGAATTGATCGATTCGACCAGTGCGCGCGCACGGGCGCACGCCTTTTCCAGTTGGTCACGATCCTGTCGGAGAAGGTCCACGACAACCGGTTCCTGCGGCTGC
The DNA here is from genome assembly GCF_053603795.1 of Nocardia sp. NPDC004123. Lineage (NCBI taxonomy): Bacteria > Bacillati > Actinomycetota > Actinomycetes > Mycobacteriales > Nocardiaceae > Nocardia > Nocardia sp. NPDC004123. Next base: position 3,845 of record NZ_JBSGGG010000003.1, on the reverse strand, counting down.
TGCGCAACATGCTGACAGCCGGATACCTCGAGGATTGGACTTGGCATGCGACACCCAGTGGCGCACCGCAGGGTGGTGTCGCCTCACCGGTCCTGTCCTCGATCTAGCTGCACAAGTTGGACCAGTTCGTCGAGACGGTTCTGATTCCGGAATACACCCGAGGCACGCGCAGGGCCCGCAACCCTGCCTACCTGGAGGTTGCGAACTCGCTCGCGCGCGCTCGCAGGCGCGGCGACCGTGTCGAGGCCGCCAGGCTCCGCAAGCAGATGCAGAGCCTGCCCAGCCAGGATCAATACGATCCGGGCTATCGGCGGCTGAGATATGTCCGCTACGCCGACGACCACCTGCTCGGGTTCATCGGACCCAAGGCCGAAGCCGAGGAGATCAAACAACGCCTGGCGGCGTTCCTGCGCGACGATCTCGCGCTGGATCTGTCGCAGGACAAGACCCTGATCACGCACGCTCGGACCGGGCGAGCTCGATTCCTCGGCTACGACATCGGAGTGCAACGCGACGACAGGCAGCGCGCCCGCAACGGCCATCGCGGCGTGAACGGGGCGATCAGCCTGGGCGTTCCCACTTCGGTGATCAAAGGCCAAGACCGCCCTTTACCGCGAGCGCGGAAAACCCGCGCGCCGGTCCCAGGTGATCAACTACAGCGACTACGACATCGTTCGCATCTACGGGGCCGAATACCGGGGCATCGTGCAGTACTACCTGCTGGCCGGTAACATCCGGCGGCTGCACCGATTGCGCTGGGCCATGCTGAGTTCGATGCTGAAAACGCTGGCGAGCAAGCATCGTTCGACGCCCACCAGGATCGCCGCCAAATATCAGGCGAAGATCAGGACGCCATACTGGCCTCGACGCTGCTTCGAAGCCATCGTCGAACGCGGAGGCACCAGCACGCCCCTGGTCGCACGGTTCGGTGGAATTCCTTTGCGACGGCAGAAAACTGCGGTCATCGCCGACCGCAACCCGGAGCGGATCAACCGCCGCAGCGAGCTGATCAATCGGCTCCAAAGCGGCCGATGCGAGCTCTGTCAGCAACCCGGACAAGTCCAAGTTCACCACGTCCGCGGCCTGGCCGACCTCGCTCGATCCGAACCGACCCCGTGGACACAGGCCATGGCCCGTCGGCACCGCAAGACCCTCGTGGTCTGCGATGCCTGCCACGACCTCATCCACACCCCCGTCACCGCGTCCACGACGTAATCACTGGAGAGCCGTGATGCCTGGAAAGCGGGCATGTCCGGTTCGGTGGGAGGTCGCGCGGAAAAGGACCCGCTATCGCGGGCACCTCGCTGCGCGGCCCACCCTACCCAAGCCGCCAAGGACCAATGCGGCCTGGACCACTACCAGGTCCGCAAAGGGTATCCCTGGTACCGCCACATCACCCTGGCCCTGCTCGCCGACACCCTTCCTCGCCGTCAGCGCGGCCACCGACCCAAAAGCCCACGCGGGCTGGGCCGAATCACAGTCGCCGACATCCGCCGTCTCCTGGCGATAGCGCTGCACCCGGCCCGCACCCTCACCCACGCATTAGCTGCCTGCCACTGGCGCCGCCACCACCAACATCACGCCAGACAACTCCGCTACCGACCAAACCGATTATGAAACAACGAAATACAACTGTCGCGCTAGGCCGCCACCGCTCCGTTCGCTCGGAGGGCGCAGTTCGAGCGCATCAAGGCCGAGGCGGGCGCCTAGAGCGACCAGCATCCGGCCTAAGCATCCCCCTGTGGGCGCAGCCGCATGGCTGCGCCCACAGGGGGATACAACGACTCCGAGCACCCGCCACCAACCGCCCGTGCACCTGTCAGTTGACGATCAACACCTAAATAGACAACTAATACTTTGATTTCGTGCTTACCGATCGCATTGTTACCAGGTGGGCGCCGCTGCGGTTCCCCTGCGCAATGCGGATCCTGCATCGGATCAGGCCACCTGCGCCCATCACACTCGGGATCCCCGAACCTGCCGATCTCGCCGGCCCCAATTTGACCGCGCACAGATCGCGCAGTTGTGGCCGCCCGGCCCAACCTCCCCGTGCGCTCAAGCCCGACCATCCCAACTCCGACAGCTTGCCGGGGGGTGAATCGAGTGCGTATCGAGGTGCTGGATTCAGCGGACATGAAGCATCTCCTGCAGAAGTCGGGGGTACGAATGAGCGCGTCGTCGAGGTCCGACGCAAAGTCGGCACCTCGCGAAAATGCCGCTCAATACACTGCTTGCTCGAGTGTGTCACCAGTCTCCGTGGGCCTCAGATGTGGTTCTTGACACATATCCTACCGATACCTAGCCTAAAAACAAACGATCGTTTCTACGATCGCAGCCCCGAGGAAAGGCCCCCGCAGTGACGCAGCAACAGTTCGGCCGCGACATGTTCAACGACTTCGACATCGATGACCCCCGGTTCAACGAACACTTCACCGATGTGCTCGATGCGTTTGTCGCGAAGTGCCCCGTCGCGCACAGCAACGTCGGCGACGGCTACTACGTGATCAACCGATACGAGGACGTGCGCCGCGTAGGCCAGGATTGGCAGACCTTCAGCAGCGCGAAGGGTTTCCAGCCCAACCGTCCCGAGGGGCTGCCCTATCTCTACCCGGAGGAGTCCGATCCGCCGTACCACGACCAGTGGCGCACCGTGCTCAACCCGTTCTTCGCGCCACGGGCGGTCGCGGCCTTCGAAGACCAGATCCGGGCGGACGCGACCGAGCTGATCGACGGCTTCATCGACCGCGGAGAGTGCGACTTCGTGGCCGACTTCGGCGCCGAGCTGCCCGGCCGCGCGTTCTTCAAGAATCTTGTCGACGTGCCGGTCGAGGACCTGCCGATGTTGCTCGAGGCGATGGACACCGGCATCTACGGCCCGCCGGACAAGCGCGCCGACTCCTTCGCCAAGGCGTTCGGCTACCTCGGGGAACACCTCGCCAAGCGCAAGGGCAACCCCGGCCCCGGCGACCTGCTCGATACCATCGCCGCCGGTGTCGACAAGTACGGCGAGCTGTGCCCGTGGGAGGACCGGGTCTCGATCCTCACCGATCTGACGCTGGGTGGCATCGCGACCACCACCTACGTGATGTCGGGCGCGGTACATCACCTGGCCAACAACCCCGCCGATCGTAAGGCTCTGGCCGCCGATCCCACGCTGATCCCGAATGCGGTGGAGGAATTCGCCCGGGTGTTCCCGCCGGTGGTCGCGCTGGGCCGCTCGGTGACCCGCGACGTCGAGGTCGCCGGAACCCAACTCAAGGAGGGCGATTTCATCCTGCTCAACTACGCCTCCGCGTCCCGCGACCCCGAGGCGGTCGAGGATCCGAGCAAACTCGATATCTACCGCGACGGCATCGTGCACACCGCTTTCGGAGTCGGCGTGCACCGGTGCATCGGATCGCACCTGGCTCGTCTCGAGCTGCGCGTGGTCCTCGAGGAGGTGCTGCGCCGGATTCCCGACTTCGAGGTCGCGCACGGCAAGTCCCCCTCCTACGAGACCGGCGTACTGCGCAGCATGACCACCCTGCCCCTGGTCTTCCCGGCCGGCGGCAGCGAGGGGGCGTGATGAAGTACCGCGTCGACCAGGAGCTCTGCGCCGGGCATGGCCGGTGCTGGACGGTGGCGACCACCGTCTACGAGGCCGACGACAACGGCTTCGCCTCGCCTGTCGGCGAGTTGATCACCGTCGCCGCCGGGCTCGAGGACATCGCGCGTCGTGGAGCCCGCAGCTGCCCGGAAGGCGCCATCGAGGTCTTCGACGACTGACCCTACGGCCCCCGCAAGTCCCGTCGGTCCGGCTCGGCCTCCAGCACCTCCAGCCCGGCCAGCGCCGCGGCGATGCCGGA